>NZ_JAERQZ010000001.1:2755558-3084965 GCF_016735515.1 Piscinibacter sp. HJYY11
TCGTAGCGCGGCGTGGTGTCGTTGTTGAAGCCGTGCTGCGTGTTCGGGTAGACGTGCGCCTCGTAGGGGACGCCGGCCGCCTTCAGCGCGGCTTCATACGCGGGCCAGCCGGCGTTGATGCGCTCGTCGTTGCTTGCGTACTGGATCAAGAGCTGCGCCTTGATGCGCGGCACCTGGTCGGCCGGCGGCTGCACGCCGTAGAAGGGCACGCCGGCCGCGAGCTCGGGCACACGCGTCGCGAGGAAGTTGACGATGCCCCCGCCGTAGCAGAAGCCCACCGCGCCCACCTTGCCGTTGCCCGCCGGCAGCGCCTTCAGGTAGCTGGTGGCGACGAGGAAGTCTTCGCGTGTCTTGGCCTGGTCGAGCTTGGGGAAGAGCTCGCGCGCTTTGTCCTCGTCACCGGGGTAGCCGCCCAGCGGGGCAAGCGCATCGGGGGCGAGCGCGATGAAGCCGTCGACCGCGAGGCGGCGGGTGATGTCTTCGATGTGCGGGTTCAAGCCGCGGTTCTCGTGGATCACGAGCACGGTGGGCAGCTTGCCGGAGGCATTGGCCGGCTGCGCGAGGTAGGCCTTCACGGTGCCGTGGCCCTGCGGCGACGGGATCTCGACACGGGTCGTCTTGATGCGCGCATCGGTGGGCGCGACCTGCTGCGCGGCGGCGAAGTTGGGGCTGAGCGAGGCCAGCAGGCCGGCAGCGGAGGCACCGGCGGTGGCGTAGCGCGAGGCGCCGTCGAGGAAGCCGCGGCGGCTCAAGCCACCGTGCACGTACTGGTCGAAAAGCTTCAAGACTTCGGGATGGAAGTCTTGCGCGGTGAGTCGGGACATGTCGTGTGCCTCCTGGTTGGTGTGATGGGCGTGGACGAGGCGCGTCGAAGGCCAGGCAGGGCCGCGCACGCGAATGTAGGCCGCGCCTGCAGCGCGGTCCATCACGGGGAGCGGCTCAGTGCGTGGCGGCGGTGGCTGCAGAGCCGACTGGGTCGCGTGCCGGCCCGTGCGTGCCGGCGCGTGGGTCGTCGTCACCCTGGTTGTCGCGCAGCAGCCCGTGCCGCTTGAGCAGCGTACGCAGCGTGTTGCGGGTGACGCCGAGCAGCTTGGCCGCTTGCACCTGATTGTCTCGGCACTGCGCATACGCACGGCGCACGAGCAGCGACTCCACCGTCTGGAAGATGCCGGCCGGGCGCTGCTCCAGCAGTGCCTGCAGCGCCTGCGCAAGCGCGTCGTACGGCCCGGAGGGTCGCGTGTCGGCCGGCGGTGCGACCACCGGCTCGCCAGGGGCCAAGCCTGCCACCAGCGGCACCAGCGGCGAAAAGCGGAAGTCGCTCGCACGCACCACGCCGTCCTTGCAGACGATGAGCGCGTAGTGGATGACGTTCTCGAGCTCGCGGATGTTGCCCGGCCACGCATAGGCGAGCAGCGCGCTCTCGGCCTCGGGTGAGAGCGTCACGCCTTTCTCGCGGCTGCTGCCGAACGCGAGCTTGCCCGCATACACCGACATGAAGTGGCGCGCGAGCGGCAGGATGTCGCCGCGCCGCCCGCGCAGCGGCGGCAGCTCGAGCGCGGCCACGCTCAGGCGGTAGTAGAGATCGGCGCGGAAGTGCTGCGCCTCCACCGCGCGGCGCAGGTCGACGTTGGTCGCCGCGACCAGGCGCACGTCGAGCGGGATCGGGCGGCGCGAGCCGAGCCGCACCACCTGCCGCTCCTGCAGCACGCGCAGGAGCTTGACCTGCAGCGCGAGCGGCAGGTCGCCGATCTCGTCGAGGAAGAGCGTGCCGCCGTTGGCCGCTTCGAACCAGCCCGCACGTGCCTGGCCTGCGCCGGTGAACGCACCGACCTCGTGGCCGAACAGCTCGGCGTCGATCAGCGTCTCGCTGAAGGCACCGCAGTTCACCGCCAGGAAGGGGCCGCTGCGACCGCTGCACTTGTGGATGTGGCGCGCCACGAGCTCCTTGCCCGTGCCGGTCTCGCCGACCACGAGCACGGTCGCCTCGCTCTGCGCCACACGCTCGATGTCCTGCAACAGCGACACGGAACGAGCGTCATGGAACAAGAGGGCCTTCGCGCGGATCGACAAGGTCATCGCCGCAGCGTCGGGGAAGGTGAGCAACTTCTCGGTAGACATGCCGCGGACCATAGTCCGCACGGCACGCATCGCCAATGCCTTTTTTCGGCTTTCGATATATGCGAATCGTGGCCTGCTGCATTCGCGGCAGCACCCGGCGGCTCGCTGCTGAAAACACACACGCGCGCTGAGCGCTTCGCCACAGGCGACACCTCGTTTTTCCAACGCTTCCCTCGTGGGGCGGCGATGGCACAACCGTTGCAATGCAGCGCGTTCGCCATCGCCACCCGGAAGGAAAACCGTTGCAGATTCACCGAAAGAGCCCCACGTCGCGGACGACATCGCAAGGGGCCCCGTTCAAGCGCCGCGCGCTGAACACCGCCGTTCTCGCCATCTTCGGATCGGCCTCGCTCCTGCACCCGGCCGTCAGCCAGACCGCGACGCCCACCGACCCCGCACTCGAAGCCCTGCAGAAGGAAAACGCGGCGCTGCGTGCGCAACTCGAAGCGCTGAAAGCGGCCACGGCCGCATCGGCACCCGCCGCCGCATCGGCGTCTGCATCGGCCCCCGCGGCGGCGGCCTCCGCGCCCGCATCCGCGCCGGACGCCACGCCTGCACAAGCGCCCGGCCTGAGCGTCACCGTGCGCAGCCGCAAGCCGCTGCAGACGGTGAAGGAGATCCCGCAGTCGATCTCGGTCGTGAGCGGCGACGACCTGAAGCAGGAGGACTCCACGTCGCTCGAAGCCATCACCAAGCGGCTGTCGAACGTGAAGTGGAACTACGGCAACAGCCAGACCAGCAACTACTCCATCCGCGGCCTCGGCAAGATCGCCAACAGCCAGGCGGCCGACCCGAGCGTGGGCCTGTACGTCGACGGCGTGGCCTTCGCCTACAACCCGCTGGCGAGCTTCGAGTTCTACGACGTCGACACCGCGGCCGTGTCGCGCGGACCGCAGGGCTTCGCCTACGGCAAGAACGCAACCATCGGTGCGATCCAGCTCCGCTACAAGCGCCCGTCCTTCGTGCCGTCGACCGAGGTCTCGCTCGGCTACAACCTCTACGAGAAGCAGACCTGGGGCGAGTCGAACGGCAACGTGACCGCCACCGCCGTGGCCACCGGCCCGATCGAGGACGGCCTGCTCGCCTACCGCACCTCGCTGCGCGTGAACAAGGGCGGCGGCTGGATCTACAACAGCTACAACCCCGACAACCAGTACATCAACTCCGACCGTGTGTCGGGCCGCCTGCAGCTGCTGGCCACGCCCTCGGCCGACTTCGACGCGCGCATCGCACTCGAGGTCAACCCGCGCATGAGCGAGAACGCCAACATCGGGTCGACCAACTTCTTCTTCAAGCAAACGCCGGCCACCTACTGGAACGGCGCCTCGACGAGCACGCTGCTCACCACCGAAGCCCGCCTCTCGCGGCCCTGGTTCACCCGCAACGCGAGCTACACCGTCACCGGCAACTACTACAGCGACGAGTTCATCGCGAGCGACACGCAGCAGGGCCTCGTGACCGGCAGCAACGGCCTGTGGGCCGAGCTCAACTGGACGCTCAACGACTCGAACAAGCTGACCTCGGTCACCGCCTTCAAGGACTACTACTTCAACGCCTTCCGCGACGATGAAGGCACCGTGTTCGACGTGCAGACGGCGGCCGGCCAGAACATCAAGCACACGCAGTACAGCCAGGAACTGCGGCTGAAGTCGAAGCTCTCCGAGTCGGTGGACCTCACCACCGGCCTCTTCGCGCTGCGCTCGGTGAACGACAGCGGCAGCAATGCGGTGTTCGGCAGCGATGCGGGGGCGTGGTTCGCGAGCAATGCGCAGTACGGACGACTCGACGCCGATTCCGCCGGGCGGCAGCTGCTGGTCGACTCGCTGGCCGACCTGTGGCGCAAATCGCCGCAGCGGGCGATCAACAAGACGCTCGCGTTCTACAGCAGCAGCGACTGGAAGCTCAGCGACGACCTGAGCCTCAACACCGGCGCCCGCTTCTCGCACGAGAGCCGCCGGCTGCAGCAGGAGTCGAAGATCATCCAGCAGGGCTACGGCGTTGACCTGAACCCGGGCAACATCGGCGGCTTCAACACCACCGCGACCGGCGCGCTCGGCACCAACACGGCCGATCAGATCGCCGTCGCCAACCGCGTGGCGCTGCGCTATTTCGGCGTGGCCAACTACGCCTCGCTCACGCCCGACCAGCAGCGCCAGGTCGCCGACGCCAAGGCGATTCGCGCCGGCCGCATCGGCACGCTGCACCCGCTCTTCGAAGCCGATCGCGCCAGCAAGAACCAGATCACCTGGAGCGTGAGCCCGAGCCTCAAGCTCAGCACCGACAGCACCGCCTACCTGACGCTCGCACACGGCGAGAAGTCGGGCGTGCCCGGCATCCTCACCACCTCGGGCTCGCCGGTGCAGTACGAAGTGCGGCCGGAGAAGAACAACGCGGCCGAGCTGGGCGTGAAGAACACCCTCTTCGGCGGCCAGCTGGTGCTCAACGCGGCGGCCTTCATCAACGACATCAAGGACTACCAGCAGACCGTGTCGTTCTACGACGCGGCCGCCACCGCCGCCAACGGCCAGACCACCTACACCTCGGCCCCAGGCAACGTGCCGAAGGTGCGAGCGAAGGGCCTGGAGCTGGATGCGGCGTACACCGGCTTCCAGAACTTTGAGCTGCGCTTCTCGGGCGCCTACAACGACGCGCGCTACAGGAGCTACCCGACGGCAGCACTGCCGGTCGAGCGGGCCAATGAAGCCTCGGGGGCAACCCCGATCTACTACTACGACGCCTCCGGCAAGACCCTCCCCGGCGCGTCCAAGCTGTCGCTCAACCTCGGCGTGTCGTTCCGCAAGAACATCTCCGAGACCCAACAGTTCCACGCGAGCTGGAACACCTCCTACAACGGCCGCTACAACTCGGACAACAACCTCTCCGAGTACGCGTGGATCCCCGCCTCGAGCGTCACCGACGTCTCGCTCGGCGTGGGCGCGGTGGGTGGCCGCTGGGACTTCAACTTCTACGTGAAGAACCTGTTCGACGACGACACCCCCCGCAACGTGACCTGGAACGCGTGGGCGCCGACCTTCCCTCGCCTCTTCGGCATCACCTTGTCCACGAAGCTCTGACCTCACTGGGAGAAGCAGCATGAAAGCCTCACGACTCACCGCCGTCCTGGCGCTGGGCACGTTCACGGCCCTCCTGGGCCTGACCGTGTCCTCGCAGGAGAAGCCCAACCCCGTGCCCACCAGCGGGCCACGCGCGATCTCGCCGACCTGGGCCTACCAGCCCATCAAGGAACCCGCCGTGCCCGCGGTGCAGGACGCCCGCTGGGCGCGCACCTCGATCGACCGCTTCGTGCTCGCCAAGCTCGAAGCGAACCAGCTCAAGCCCTCCGGCGAGGCCGACCGTGCCACGCTGATCCGAAGGCTCTACCTCGACGTCCACGGCGTGATCCCCACGCCCGAGCAGGTGCAGGCCTTCGTCAAGGACCGCAGCCCCAATGCCTACGAGAAGGTGGTCGACGAGGTGCTCGCGTCGCCGCGCTACGGCGAGCGCCAGGGCCGCCGCTGGCTCGACCTTGCGCGTTACGCCGACACCACCGGCTACTCCGACGACGAGCAACGCCCCGGCATGTGGCGCTACCGCGACTACGTGATCAAGTCGTTCAACGAGGACAAGCCCTTCGACCGCTTCGTGCGCGAGCAGATCGCCGGCGACGAGCTGTGGCCCAACAAGCAGGAGGCCGTGGTCGCGACCGGCTTCCTGCGCGGCTACCCCGACGCACCCGACCACCGCGACCTGGTGCAGAAGCGCTACCAGAGCATCACCGACATGACCGACACGGTGGGCACGGTGCTGCTGGGCCAGTCGCTCGAATGCGCGCGCTGCCACAACCACAAGGCCGACCGCATCTCGCAGAAGGAATACTTCCAGCTGCAGGCCTTCTTCGCCAACACCATCCCAAGCGACACGCTGCCGGTGCTCGAGAAGGGCGAACGCGAGCGCAAGTTCGAGGCCGACTTCGCGGCCTGGCAGGCCGCCACCGCGCCGGTGCGCAAGAAGCTCGACGCCTTCATCGCACCGCACAAGGAAGAGGTCGACCAGTACGGCCGCGAGCGCTTCTACGAAGACGGCCGCGTGGCGCTCTTCAAGCCCGAGAAGGAGTGGACCGCGCTCGACCGCTGGCTGAACTACCGCTACAACCAGTACGTGGTCAAGGACAACCCCGACTACGGCTGGGACTACAGCTACTACGGGATGTCGAATGCGGCCTTCCGCAACGCCTACGACCAGGCGCTGGCCGACAAGAGCTTCGACCCCAAGAAGCTTGCCGAGCTGAAGACGCGCTACGACGAGTACGCGAAGCTGCTGCGCGAGTACCGCGCCTTCAACGACAAGCGCCCGCAGGGCGGCGCCACGATCCTCTCGGCCCTCACCGAGCTGGGCAAGACCGACGCGGCCAAGCAGCACGTCTACGAAGGCGGCAACCACGAGCGGCCGCTGGAGGAAGTGCAGCCCGGCTTCCCGGCGCTCATCACGCCCAAGTACACGCAGCCGAAGATCGTGCCGACCGGTCACTCGTCGGGCCGGCGTGTGGCGCTGGCCGAATGGCTGCTCGATGCGCAGAACCCGCTCACCACGCGCGTGTTTGTTAACCGCCTGTGGGCCAGCTACTTCGGCGACGGCATCGTGCCGACGGTCAGCGACTTCGGCCGCGCCGGCCAGCGCCCCTCGCACCCCGAGCTGCTCGACCACCTGGCGACCAACTTCGTCAAGAACGGCTGGAGCGTGAAGAAGCTCACCCGCGAGATCGTGCTGTCGGCCGCCTACCGGCAGTCGTCGGTGGTGCGTGACGACGCGATCAAGACCGACCCCGACAACCGCCTGCTCGCCTACTACCCGCGCAAGCGGCTCGACTCCGAGCAGGTGCGCGACTCGCTGCTCGCCGCGGCCGGCCTGCTGCAGGAGCGCAACGGGGGCCCGGGCGTCTACCCGCCCATCCCCGAGGCGGTGATGAAGCAGTCGACGCGCCGTGTCGAGGCCTTCTGGCCGGTGTCGAAGAACGTGGCCGACCACCACACCCGCAGCGTCTACGTCTACGTGCGCCGCAGCGTGCCCTATCCGATCTTCGAGAACTTCGACGGCGCCTCGCCGCAGAACCCGCACAGCAAGCGCGAGGTGACGACCACGCCGCAGCAGTCGCTCACGCTCTTCAACAACGAGCTGGTGTACGAGTGGTCGAAGGCACTCGCGGGACGCGTGATCCGCGAAACCGGCGCGAGCGCCAAGGACAGCGAAGACGCGCAGCTCGACCGCCTGTTCCAGGTGCTCTTTGCCCGTGCGCCGAGCAAGGCCGAGCGCGACAGCGCCCGCGCCTTCCTCGCCCGCCACGACAAGAGCCTGCGCGCCGAAGCGACCAGCGGCCGCCTCGCGGTCGCCGTGCCGGTGGGCTTGAAGGAGCTACCCGACACACCGGCCACGCGACTGGCGGCGTTCGTCGACCTGACCCACGCACTCGCCAATTCCAACGAATTCATCTACCGCTTCTGAACGGAGACCCACATGTCACATCACGACCATCAACGCCGCAACTTCCTCGGCTCCGCGCTCGCAGTGGGTGGCCTCGTCGGCACCGGCGGCGTCTTCTCTGAAGTGCACGCAGCCGAACCACAGGCCGCCGATGCTCCCGTCGACCCGCTCGCCCCCAAGCAGCCCCACCACACGCCGAAGGCGAAGTCGGTGATCTGGCTGCACATGAACGGCGCGCCGTCCACGCTCGACCTCTTCGACTACAAGCCCGAGCTCGTCAAGCTGCACGGTCAGGACGTGCCGGCCTCCTTCCTCAAGGGCGTGCAGGTCAACACGCAGGGCGGCGCCGGCAAGCTGCTCGCGAGCAAGCGCACCTGGAAGCAGCACGGCCAGAGCGGCAAGTACGTCTCGGACCTCTTGCCCAACCTCGCGCGCCATGTGGACGACATCGCCTTCATCCACAACAGCACGACCGTCGGCGCCACGCACGACATCTCGACCATCAAGCTCAACACCGGCGCCCTCACGCCGGGCCGCCCCTCGCTCGGCGCCTGGGTGCAATACGCGCTCGGCACCAACAACCGCGACCTGCCCGCCTACATCGTGCTGAGCAACGGTGGCCGCGGCCTGGAGAGCGGCTCGGTGAACTACACCGCGGGCTTCCTGCCGGCGGTGTACCAGGGCATCCCGCTGCAGCTGGGCAACACGCCCATCCTCTACCTCGACCGGCCCGACCTGCTGGCCGCCAAGCAGCAGCGCGAGGCGCTCGACTTCCTGCGCGAGTTCAACAAGTCGCACGCCAAGGCCCGCCCCAACGACAGCGAGCTGCGTGCGCGCATCGAGGCCTATGAGCTCGCCTACCGCATGCAGAGCACGGTGCCCGAGGTGGTCGACATCCGCAAGGAGACCGCCGCCACCCGCACCGCCTACGGCATCGGCGAAGAAGCGACCAACGACTACGGCACCAACCTGCTGCGAGCGCGCCGCCTCGTCGAGAACGGCGTGCGCTTCGTGCAGGTGGTCTCGGGCCAGGCGGGCAAGTACCGCGACTGGGACGCGCACGAAGACCTGGAAGGCAACCACGCCGCGCAGTCGCGCATGATCGACAAGCCGGTCGCAGCATTGCTGGCCGACCTGAAGCAGCGGGGCCTGCTCGACTCGACGCTCGTCGTGTGGACCTCCGAATTCGGCCGCACCTCGTACGGCCAGTCGGGCACCGGGCGCGACCACAACCCCTGGGGCTACACGCAGTGGTTCGCCGGCGCCGGCATCAAGGCCGGCACCACGTACGGCCAGACCGACGAGATCGGCCTCAAGTCGGTGGGCGACAACGCCGTCGACACCTACGACATCCACGCCACGGTGCTGCAGCTGCTGGGCCTGAACCACCTGAAGACGACCTACCTGCACCTCGGCCGCTCCGAGCGCCCGACGGTGGTCTACGGCCGGGTGGTGCAGGAGGTGCTGGCATGACACGCGCTGCGCGCTACGCTGCACTCGCCGCAGTGCTGGCCGCCGCGACGCTGGCCCTGCCCGCCTCGGCGGCGCTGAAGGAAGGCGACACCGCGCCCGACTTCCAGGCCCCTGCCGCACTTGCCGGCAAGGCCTACACCTTCGAGCTCAAGCAGGCCCTGAAGAAGGGCCCGGTGGTCGTGTACTTCTACCCTGCGGCCTTTACGAACGGCTGCAGCCTGCAAGCGCACACCTTCGCCGTCAACGCCGAGCAGTTCGCGGCAGCCAACGCCACCGTGATCGGCCTCTCGCTCGACACGCCCGAACAGCTGCGCGAGTTCTCCGCCGACCCGCAGACCTGCGCCGGCAAGGTACCCGTGGCCTCCGACACCGACGGCCGCATCGCGCGCGCCTTCGACATTGGCGTGAGCGCGCCGGTCGCCGGCCGCAAGAACAACCGCGGCCAGGAGATCACCCACGGCCGCGCCGAGCGCACCACCTTCGTGGTGGCACCCAACGGCAAGGTGGGCGCCACCATCGGTGGCGTGGCCCCCGAAGAGAACGTGCTGCAGGCCCTGGCCGCGGTCCGCAAGATTTCTTCCACATCCAAACCATGAGAACACCGCACCACACCATGACCCGCCTGGCCCTCGCGGCTGGCCTTTGCGCCCTCTTCACCGCCTGCGCGACCAAGCCGCAGGTCGCGGCCCTCACGCCCGCCATTCCTGGCGTGGTGAGCGGCGGCACGCCGATCGAGGTGATCAAGGAAGGCTTCGCCGGCACCGAAGGCCCGGTGACGCTGCCCGACGGCAGTCTGATCTTCACCGAGACCCCGGCCAACCGCATCACGCGCATCGCCGACGATGGCAGCACCTCGACCTGGCTCGAGAACAGCAACGGCTCCAACGGCCTGGGCTTCACCGCCAACGGCGACCTCTACGCCGTGCAGGTGCTGAAGACGCGCGTGGGCATCGTGCACCCGCCCGAGCGCGCCCGCACGCTGGCCGACAACTTCGAAGGCGCCCCCTTCGGCCGCCCCAACGACCTGGTGGTGGCGAAGGACGGCACCGTCTACTTCACCGACTCGGGCGCGCGCCTCGGCCCCAACGACCCGAAGCCCACGGTCACGCCCGCCAAGCCCGCGGTCTACCGCATCACCAAGCAGGGCCAGCTGCAACGCCTGGCCGACGACATCACCCGCCCCAACGGCATCCAGCTGAGCCCCGACGAGAAGGTGCTCTACGTCGCCAACACGGCGGGCGAACACGTGCTCGCCTTCGACCTGGGCGCCGACGGCAAGGTCGGCCCCAAGCGTAACTTCGCCAAGCTCGCCGGCTTCCGCCAGACCGACACCGGCCCGAGCAGCGGCGCCGATGGCCTGGCCGTCGACGCGGTGGGCCGCTTGTACGTGGCCTCGACCGCCGGCATCCAGGTGTTCGAAGCCGACGGCACGGCGCTGGGCGTCATCCCGCTGCCCAAGTCGCC
Organism: Piscinibacter sp. HJYY11; assembly: GCF_016735515.1. Taxonomy (NCBI): domain Bacteria; kingdom Pseudomonadati; phylum Pseudomonadota; class Betaproteobacteria; order Burkholderiales; family Sphaerotilaceae; genus Piscinibacter; species Piscinibacter sp. HJYY11. Next base: position 2,766,092 of record NZ_JAERQZ010000001.1, read on the forward strand.
GCAGAACCTCGCCTTCGCCGGCCGCGACAAGCGCACGCTCTACGCGGTGGGCCGCGGCTCGGCCTACCGCATCGCCGCGCTGACGTCGGGCCTGACCGAGCGCGCCAAGTGATCTTCGAATCCTCACGACCGTTCATGAACCACAAGCTCGCCATCGTCACGCTCGCCACCACGCTCTCGATCAGCAGCCTGGCCTTCGGCCAGGCGGCCCCCAAGCCCGAGAACCAGATCAAGTGGCGACAGTCCAACTACCAGGTGCTCGCCTGGAACGCCGGGCGCATCAAAGCCTCGGTCGACGGCACCTACAACAAGGACGAAGTCCTGCGCGCCGCCAACAGCATCGCGGCGGTCGCCAACAGCAACCTGCTCGCGCTCTTCACCCCGGGCAGCGAAACGGGCAAGGGCTGGCGCGACACCACCGTCAAGCCCGCCTTCTTCACCGACAAGCGGGCAGCCGAGTTGAACAACGCCTTCATCAAGGAGGCAAACGAGCTGGTGAAAGTCGCTCAGTCAGGTGACGTGGCGGCGGTGAAGGAGCAGCACGGGAAGCTGGCGAAGGCCTGCAAGGCTTGCCATGATGATTTCCGTGTCACGAACTGATCTTGTTCGTTCGTTCTGCTCGGGACAGGAACGTGGGGCAAGGGGCTCCGTTCATGTCCCTCCTTGATCGACGCTCCCGCGTCGATCAATTCCTTCCTTTACTTCACTGCGCCCCTTGCCCCACGTTCCTGTCCTGGCACTGCCTCCGCGTACCCCCTGCATGCCTCGGCCGTGCACGAGCGCTGGGTCGGGGTGTCGCATGGAGCGAAGTAAAGGAGGAGACGAGGCTCGCGGGAGCGATCCTCGTCGGGGGACATGAGCGGAATGCGACACCCCGGCCCAGCGCGGACGAAAGAAAAGAAAAAAGGCCGCTCAAACAAGCGGCCAAAAGAAGCGCATCTCGCTCAACGAGCGAAGGTCACATCCAACGTCACCTGCACTTCATCGGCCCCCCCGGCCGAGCACTTCATCTGCTTGATCGCGCCCTGCACGTACTTGTAGTACTGGCTGGGCCCTGACTGCGGGATCGCATCGACCACCTGCGCGCCACGCACCTTGATCAAGGCGCGCACCGTGCCGGCGATGCCGACCCGATCGAAGGCATCGCCCAGCACGTTGGCCAGCACGTTCTGGTAGCCCGGGCAGGCGAGGCTGATCTCGCGCTTGACCACCGCCGGCGGTGCGGGCGGGGCAGGCGGCGCGGGCGGTGCGATCACCACCGGCTCCTTCGGCGGCTCGGCCTGCACGGCGGTGATCACCGGTGCCGGAGGCGGTGCGACCGGCACCACCTCGGGCGGTGGCACGTACGCGGGTGGCGGTGGTGTCTGCGGCTTGGGCAGCTCGCGGATCTTTTCGATCTTGGGCGGCGGAGGTGGAGGCGGAGGTGGCGCGACCTCGGGCACGATGGCCAGCTGGATCGGCTTCTTCACCACCTCGACGGCCTCGCGCGCCAGGCCCGAGGCCAGCGCCCACGCGGCGAACACATGCAGCCCGACCACGACCGCGAGGCCGGTGCTGCTGCGCCCCGAGGCGCGCTTCTCGAATTCGGGCACCACCACCTCGCGCCATGGCAAGGAACCGGTGGTGGGGAGTACTGCGCTCATGTTCGGGCCCTCACGTCTCTTGGGTCATTTGTCGATGAACTGCTCGCTGCCCACCACGCCGAGCTTGTGCAGCCCGGCCTGGTTGATGGCCACCATCACCTCGGCGAAACGGTCGTAGCGAGCATGCTGGTCGGGGCGCACGTGCACCTCGGGCGGCGTGGCCTGCGTGGCGGCCGATTGCAGCTTGTGCTGCAGCTCGGCCACATCGGGCACGGCCACGCCGTTCCAATGCACGACGCTGCCCGCGTCGATGTCGATGCGCACGACCTCGGGCTTCACGTCGGCCGGGGGCGGCGGCGTGCCGACCGGCAGGTTGAGGTTGACGTTGTGCAGCTGGATGGGGATGGTGATGATGAGCATCACCAGCAGCACCAGCATCACGTCGATCAGCGGCGTGGTGTTGATGTCGGAGAGCGGCGCGGCGTCGGCCACCTGGCGGCGGGCGATGCGCGGGTTGTTGCGTGCAGCCATGTCGTGCTCAACCCCGCGGCGGTGGTTCGGTGATGAAGCCCAGCTTCATGATGCCGGCGCGCTGGCAGGCGAGCAGGATGCGGCCCACCGGCGCATACGAGCCGCGGCTGTCGCCCCGCACGTGCACTTCGGGCTGCGGGTTCTGCTGGGCGACGACCTTGAGGCGCTGCACGAGGTCTTCGGTGCCGTTCAACTTGGCGTCGAACCAGAAGATGCCGCCTTGCGAGTCGACGCTGATCACGATGTCTTTCGGCGTGCTCTCGCGCAGCTCGTTGCGCTGCTTCGGCAGGTCGACCGGCACGTTGAAGTTCACCACCGGGATGGTGATGAGGAAGATGATCAGGAGGACCAGCATCACGTCGACGAGCGGCGTGGTGTTGATCTCCGAGACCACCTGCTCTGCGCCGCCACCGGCGCCTGGCAGGGTCATCGCCATGGGGATGCTCCTGCTGCGATCAGGCGGGCTGCGGCACGGCCGACACCGACGCCGCCTCGGGCGCCGCGGCGGCCGACGAAGCCGCCGACGACGAGCCGAGCAGCACCGAGTGCAGCTCGCCGGAGAAGTCGCGCACCTCGTCCATCACCGCCGAGTTGCGGCGCAGCAGCCAGTTGTAGCCGAGCACCGCCGGCACGGCGACCGCGAGGCCGATGGCCGTCATGATGAGCGCCTCGCCCACGGGGCCGGCGACCTTGTCGATCGACGCCTGGCCCGCCACGCCGATGGCCGTGAGCGCGTGGTAGATGCCCCAGACGGTGCCGAAGAGACCGATGAAGGGCGAGGTGGAGCCCACGGTCGCGAGCACGCTCAGGCCCGACGAGAGCTTGCGCTGCACGCGCTCGGTGGCACGATGCAGCGACAGGTCGACCCACTCGTTGAAATCGACCTTGGCATGCAGGCCGCTATGCTTCTTCGACGACGCGAGGCCGCTCTCGGCGATGAAGCGGAAGGGGCTGCTGCTCGCGAGCCTGGCGGCACCGGCCTGCACCGTGCCGGCATTCCAGAACTCGCGCCCGGCGGCCTTGGCGTGGCGGCCGATGCGGGTCTGCTCGAGCAGCTTGGTGATGATCACGTACCAGCTGGCGATGCTCATCACACCGAGGATCGCGAGCACGGCCTTGGCGACGAAGTCGCTCTGCGACCACAGCGCACTGAGGCCATAGGGGTTGTCGGTGGCGCCGGGTTGGGCGTGGGCCAGGCTGCAGGTCAGGGCAAGCAGCAGCGGCGCCCAGGTGCGCGCGGTCTTCAAGGAGAGAGTCATCGAAACATCCCGATGTGGTGACGGAGTCGAACGAGTGTCGATGCGGTGCAGCGCCTCGTGAAGAAAGCGTTTTGCAGATGAATATTCGGCAGGGATCGCGGCCAGCGACGGCTTGCTGCGCATGCAGCAGATGAAGGTCGTGGGGTGCTGCCTCCGATGCAGGGGGTGTGGAAGTTCAACACCTGCCCGACTGGCTACGATGAAGACCCGTTTGCATGACGCAGGAAGGAGCCCGCATGTCACCCGAAAAAGTAGCCGTCGTGGTCGCTGGCGGCAGCGGCATGGGCGCCGCAGCAGCGCGCCGGCTGGCGCGAGACGGTTTCAAGCTCGCCATCCTGTCGTCGTCCGGCAAGGGCGAAGCCCTGGCCCGCGAACTCGGCGGCGTCGGGGTGACCGGGTCGAACCAGTCGACCGAGGACCTGGCGCGACTGGTGGATCTCACAATTGCGCGCTGGGGCCGCATCGACGTGCTGGTCAACGGCGCTGGGCACGGCCCGCGTGCGCCGGTGCTGGAGCTCACCGACGAGCAGTGGCATACCGGCCTCGACGTCTACCTGCTCAACGTGATCCGCGGGACACGGCTCGTCGCCCCCTTCATGGTGAAACAACAAGGTGGCGCCATCGTCAACATCTCCACCGCATGGGTGGCCGAGCCGAGCCCGATGTTCCCGACCTCGGCCGTGTTCCGGGCGGGGCTCGCCGCCTTCACCAAGCTCTTCGCCGACGAGCATGCGGCGCACAACGTGCGCATGAACAACGTGCTGCCCGGCTGGATCGACAGCCTGCCCGCACGCGAAGAGCGCCGCCAGAGTGTGCCGATGCAGCGCTACGGCACGAGCGACGAGATCGCCGCGACGATCGCCTTCCTCGCGTCGGACGGCGCGGCCTACATCACGGGACAGAGCATCCGCGTGGATGGCGGCCTGATGCGATCGATCTGACTCCTGCCCCGCCGCATTCAGCCGCGTTCCAGCCGCGCTTTCAGGCGCCGCAGGCCGACCGCCGCGCGCCGGGCCATGACCCTGCGCGCGAGGGGCAGCACCGTCCAGCGCGGCAGCAGCGCACGGTTGCGGCTCAGCATGCGCCACGTCATCTCGCAGGCGTCGGGCCCGCGCTCATGGAAATCGATCTCCATGCGCGGCAGCAGGGTGGCCAGCGCCCCCTCCGTCACCAGCCGGTGCGGCGACACCGCCTCCTTCACCCGGATGCTCACTTCGCGCCGGCCGCGCAGCGGCATGGCCACCGTCTCGCGGTACTGCTTGCCGACCGCGGTGAATGGCAAGCCGTCGTCGGACGCGATGGCGATGACACCCGGAAACCAGGTGGAGAAGTTCTCGAGGTTGGCGGCGAAGTCGAAGGCCCGTTGCACGGGGCATGAGATCAGGATGGAGGTGTGGGCGAGCAGGTACATGCGGCTCCTTGCGAATGGAGCCGGAGGCTAAAGTGTGGACCTAGGTCCACAGTCAAGAGGTGTCGCCCATGAACGTCGGCGAGCTGGAAGCACAGACCGGCCTGGGCCGCGACGCGATCCGCTTCTACGAGCGCAAGGGCCTGTTGGGCAAGATTCCCCGCAGCGCCAACAACTACCGCGACTACCCGCCGGCCCTGGTCAAGGAGATCAAGCTCTTGCGCAGCATGCAGTCGCTCGGTTTCTCGCTCGACGAGATCGGGCAGGTGCTGCGCGGCTTGCGGGCCCGCGGGCTGGACTGCCGGGACGGCGCGCGCCTGCTGGCCACCAAGCGCGAGCGCATCGAGGCGCAGATCCGGGATCTGCGCAAGGTGAGCCGTGTCTTGCAGCAAGAGCAGGCACGCCTGGAGGAACGGGCCCGACGGCACGGTCGCGTGTAGCCCGGGCAAACCGCCTGGCCGGAGGGGGGCGTGGCACGCCGTTTGCCCCGTCTGGAACATGCTGAACATCGACCGGGGCTGCATGCCCATCCGTGCGCTGGTTGTCGACGACCATGTCGACGTGGCCAACATCACCTGCGAGCTCCTCCAGGAGCTGGGGTGCAAGACGGCCGCCGCGTTCGGCGGCATCACCGGGGCGCGCCTGGCCGAGCTGTTCAAGCCCGACATCGTCTTCCTCGACATCGGCATGCCTGACCTGGACGGCCACGGCGCCCTGTCGCGCATCCGCGACGCCGGGCGCGTGGATGCGGTGTTCGTCTGCATGACCGGGCGGGACGACCCGGAGCTGCGAGAGCGCAGCCTGCAGGCCGGCTTCGACCATTTCCTCACCAAGCCGGTGGAGCCCGAGGTGTTCGAGCGCCTGGTCGACCAGGTGCGCACGACACGGCGCAACGGGCCCGGCCCGGTGCCGCCGCTGGGATCGCAGCCGCACCAGCCGGTGCATCACGGCAAGCGCTGACTCACCCGCGCCGCCAGAACGCGCGCCGCGGCTCCTCGGCACCTTTGGCCAGCAGCGCCGGCACGAGCTCGTCGCGGCCGTGGCGGCGTGCGGCCTGCAGCGGCGTCATGCTGTCCATCTCTGACAGCAGGTTGGGGTTGGCGCCGTTCTCGAGCAGGTAGCGCGCCACTTCGGCGTGGCCGTAGATCAGGCTCGCCACCAGCGGCGTGCAGAGTATCTCGGGGTGCTGGTAATTCGGGTTCACGCCTTCGCTGATGTGGTACTTCACCAGCGCAAGATTGCCGGTCACGGCGGCCTGGTAGAGATCTTTCCAATCACCTGCGGACATGCATGCCTCTTGATTCGAAGTGGATGGCGGGCCGCACTGTAGCGGCCGCCGTGACGGACTTCTACTCGACCCAGCGCGGGTAGTAGCCGAGCGCATCGTGCACCACCGCATCGTGCGCCGGGATGATGAGCAACCCGGGGTTCGCCTGCTGGATCGCGTGGAGCAGCTTCACCGTGTCGTGCGTCGCCTCGGCATCGTGGTCGACCACGCGCCGCGAGATGAAGGGCTTGGGAGCCTGGTGCGTCACGCCATCGACCCGCCAGGCCACGTCGCCGATGAAGAGCGCCTGCCGGCCCGAGCTCAATGTGAGCACGAGGCCCACCGAGCCCGGCGTGTGGCCGAAGAGCGGCACCAGCACCGCCGAGCCGTCGCCAAAGAGATCGAGGTGCTGCTCGAAGGGCCCGAAGCGCCGAGGCGCGAGCGCATAGGTGTGCCACCTGATGCCGGGCGCATTGACCTGCACCGGCAGCACCGCCGGCGGCTTGGCCGTGCGCACGAAATCGAGTTCGCCCGCGGTGAGCCACACCTCGGCCTCGGGGAAGTCGTGCAACGCCGCCACGTGGTCCCAGTGGCCATGCGTGAGCACGATGCGCGAGATGGCCGGCTCGCCACGCGCGTCCAGCTGCGCCCGCGCCGGGCTGAAGCCCTGGTAGCGCATCAGCGGCTTCACCCACCACGGCATCTGGTCGTCGAAGTGCCGGCCGGTCTGGGTGCCGAGGCCGCTGTCGAGCAGGAAGCGGCCCGACGGGTGGCTCACGAGGATGGCCACATGGTTCGCCATCACCTTCTGCGACCAGCTGCCGCCGGCCCAGGTGAGTGCATCGCGCGTGGGCGTCTCGCCGGTCTTGATGATGGTGAACTTGACCGCCGGGGCGGGCCCGCTCGGGCGCGGCAGGATGGGGTCAGGTTGCGCGGCCATGCTCAGGATGGAGCACACCGCCAGCGCCACACCGGCAACGATGGAAAAAAGGGCCTTCGGCACGAATCGTCTCCTTGTAGAGTCGCGCAGCGTAATCCCTGGACCTTGGTCCAAGGTCAAGCCCCATCCCTCCACGAACCCGCAGCCCCATGCAAATCGGTGAACTCGCGCAACGTGCCGGCGTCAGCCGCGACGCCCTGCGCCTCTATGAAAGCGCCGGCCTCATCGAATCGACGCGCCGCGACAACGGCTACCGCGAGTACACCGAAGACACGGTCGTGCGACTGTTGCTCATCCGCACCGGGCAACGCTTGGGGCTGAGCCTGGCGCAGATCGGCGAGGCGGCGGCGGGGCTCAATGGCATCACCGACGTGAAGCAGCGGGAGGCGGCGGTGACGCAGTTGCTGCGGGCACAGCTGGAGCGGGTGGACCAGCAGTTGCAGGAACTGCAGGCGCTCAAGCAGGAGCTGGTCGATCGGCTCGAGAGCGGCTGCCCGCTGTCGTGAGGTGATGCGCCGCGCAAGGGCTCAGACTTCGGCGACCTTCTCATCGGCCTCCTGGCGCTCGGCCGCATCGGCGTGCAGGTGCGGCTGCTCCCGGTCGGCATCGGGCTCGTAGCTCAGGCAGGTGTAGACGGGGAAGTGGTCGGAGCCCCAGGCCGGCAGCCGACGGAAGTCGACCAGCCGGAAATGCGGCGAATGAAAACAGTGGTCGAGCGGCCACCGCACCAGCGGCCACTTCGCGTTGAAGGTGTGGAAGAAGCCGCGGCCGATGCGCGGGTCCAGCAGGCCGCTGATGTCCTTGAAGAGGTCGTTGGTGTGCGACCACGCCACGTCGTTCAGGTCGCCAAACACCACCACCGGTCGTTGCCGCTCCCGGATCTCCTTGCCGACGATGAGGAGCTCGGCGTCGCGCTCGGTCGAGCGGTCGTTTTCACCGGGCGCAGGCGGCCGTGGGTGCAGGCAGCGCAGCTCGATCTCGTCGCCGCTGCGCAGCTGCACGCAGGCGTGGATGGACGGCACGTCGTCCTGCACCAGGAACTTCACCTCCGCGTTGCGCAGCGGCAGGCGCGAGTACAGCAGCATGCCGTAGGTGTTGTCCAGCGGCTGCTGCACGGTGTGCGGGTGCGTGCGTTCGAGGTCTCGCAGCTCCTGCTGCCACCAGGTGTCGGTCTCGACGGCGAGCACGATGTCGGGGTCCGCCTCGCGAACCAGCTCGCGCAAGCGTGAGGCCGCGCGGTTGTCCATCAGCACGTTGGAGAACAGGAGGCTCAGCCGCACCTGCGGGTCGCCGCGGCGGCTCATCTGCACTTGGGGTCGCGCCAGCCGCGTGAAGGGGCGCATGCGGTGGCACTGGTAGACGAAGGCCGCGCCCAGCAGTGCAAGCATCACCTCGGCCGTCACGCGGACGGGGCTTCCACCGGTGCGGTGCCGTACCCACCAGAGCGCGGCAAACGCCACCCCGGTGAGCACGGTGATCTGCAAGCGCGGGAAGTCGAAGATGCGGATCCACCAGTCGTCACGGCGCAGCAGCGGCAGCGCGGTCGCCACCAGCATCAAGCCGCCCAGGCCGACGGCTCCCCATCCGAGCAAGGCCAACACGCTGGGGTCTCCGGCTCAGCGCGGCGAGGTGATGGCGAAGACGATCAGTTGGCGCAGCAGCATGGCGGGGCTCCGAAGTGATGCCGGGAAACTTATTCGAAGCACGACGCCGCAGGCATCAGGGGCCGACGCTTGACGCGGTAGGTCGCGGCCTACACGCTCGCCGATACGCAATCGCTCCACCTAGGACAAATACCAAGCCCCCGGTGCAAAACCGTATAGGCCACCGCCCCCAAAGTATCAGGAGTGGCACGGCAGGCCCTCTATCTTTCGCCCTGTCCGCAGACCGCCGCGGCACCGCCCGACAACAGATCAGACGACAGGAGACGAACACAATGAAACTCAAGGCACTGGCCCTGATGTGCAGCCTGGCCGCAAGCGCCGCCACCGCATCGGCCACCGACCTCGTCATCGCGACCGTCAACAACGGCCACATGATCGAGATGCAGAAGCTGACCCCGCACTTCGAGAAAGAAAACCCGGGCATCAAGCTCAAGTGGGTGACGCTCGAAGAAGGCGTGCTGCGCCAGCGCGTGACGACCGACATCGCCACCAAGGGCGGCCAGTTCGACGTGATGACGATCGGCATGTACGAGACGCCGATCTGGGGCAAGAAGGGCTGGCTGCAGGAGATCAAGCCGACCGCCGCCTACGACGTCGACGACCTGCTGCCCGCCATGCGCAATGGCCTGTCGGTCGACGGCAAGCTCTACGCCGTGCCCTTCTACGGCGAGAGCTCGATGCTCATGTACCGCAAGGACCTGGCCGACAAGGCCGGCATCAGCTTCCCCGAGCGCCCCACCTGGGCGCAGGTGACCGAGGCCGCGGCCAAGATGCACGACCCGAAGGCCGGCGTCTACGGCATCTGCCTGCGCGGCAAGCCGGGCTGGGGCGACAACATGGCCTTCATCACCACCATGGCCAACAGCTTCGGCGGCCAGTGGTTCGACATGCAGTGGAAGCCGCAGCTGGAGAGCAAGCCCTGGAAGGACGCGATCGCGCTGTATGTGGACCTCTTGAAGAAGTACGGCCCGCCCGGCTCCAGCGCCAACAGCTTCAACGAGATCCTCGCGCTCTACAACGAAGGCAAGTGCGGCATGTGGATCGACGCGACCATCGCCGCCTCGTTCATCACCGACCCGAAGCAGAGCAAGGTGGCAGACAAGGTGGCCTTCGCGCAGGGCCCCTACCAGGCCACGCAGAAGGGCGCGAGCTGGCTGTGGGCCTGGGCGCTCGCGGTGCCGGCCGGCAGCAAGAACCCCGAGGCGGCGCAGAAGTTCGTGACCTGGGCGACGAGCAAGGCCTACATCAACCTCGTCGCGAAGGAGAAGGGCTGGGCAGCGGTGCCGACGGGCACGCGCAAGTCGACCTATGCGAACCCCGAGTTCGTGAAGGCGGCGAAGTTTGCCGAAGCCGAGAAGAAGGCGATCGACAGCGCCAACCCGACCGACAGCACGCTGCCCAAGAGCCCGTACGTGGGCGTGCAGTTCGCGACCATCCCCGAGTTCCAGGCGATCGGCCTCGCGGTGGGGCAGCAGATGAGCGCGGCGCTGTCGGGCAAGGCGACGGTCGACCAGGCGCTGAAGGCGTCGCAGACCATCGCCGAGCGTGAGATGAAGAAGGGTGGGTATTACAAGTGAGGGAACGGCCCGTCATTCGCACGGTGCGGATGACGGGCGCTTCTGACTGAGCTCGCCATGACCCGACTGCTCCCCCGTGCGCTCATGGCGCCGGCCGTCATCACGCTCTTCCTCTGGATGATCGTGCCGCTCGCGATGACGCTGTACTTCTCGGCGGTGCACTACAACCTGATGCAGCCCGGCGAGAAGACCTTCGCCGGCCTCGCCAACTTCGAATACTTCTTCACCGACCCGGACTTCGGGCCTTCGGTGGTCAACACGCTGCTGCTGCTCGGCTCGGTGATCGCCATCACCGTGGTGATGGGCGTGGGCCTGGCACTGCTCGTCAACGAGCCCTTCCCCGGCCGCGGCATCGTGCGTGTGCTGCTGATCTCGCCCTTCTTCGTGATGCCCACGGCCAATGCGCTCCTGTGGAAGCACATGATGATGAACCCGGTGTACGGCGTGCTCGCGCAGGTGGCGCTCTTCTTCGGCGTGCAGCCGGTCGACTGGCTCACCGAGCACCCGCTCTTCTCGGTGATCGTGATGGTGTCGTGGCAGTGGCTGCCGTTTGCCTGCCTGATCTTCATCACCTCCTTGCAGTCGCTCGACCGCGACCAGATGGAAGCCGCCGGCATGGACGGCGCCAACGCGTTCCAGAAGTTCTGGTTCCTGGTGCTGCCGCACCTGGCGCGGCCGATCGCGGTGGTGGTGATGATCGAGATGATCTTCCTGCTCAGCATCTTTGCCGAGATCTTCACCACCACCGGTGGCGGGCCCGGCAACGAGAGCACCAACGTCGCCTTTCTGATCTTCAAGCAGGCGCTGATGAACTTCGACGTGGGCGTGGCCTCGGCCGGCGCGCTCTTCGCGGTGGTGCTGGCCAACATCGCGGCGGTGTTCCTGATCCGCATGATCGGCAAGAACCTGGATTGAGCATGAAGCAACTGGCCTTACTCATTCGCACGGTGCTCGCCTGGGGCCTCACGCTGCTCCTCGTGTTCCCGCTCATCTGGCTCGTGCTCACCGCCTTTAAGACCGAAGCGCAGGCCATCGCCATCCCGCCCGAGCTTTTCTTCTCGCCCACGCTCGAGAGCTTCGAGGAGGTGAACACGCGCAGCGACTACCTGCTCTTCGCGAAGAACTCGGTGATCACGAGCGTGCTGTCCACGGTCCTCGGCCTCTTGATCGCGGCACCCGCTGCGTACTCGATGGCCTTCTTCCGCACCGAGAAGACACGAGACATCCTGATGTGGATGCTCTCCACCAAGATGATGCCGGCCGTGGGCGCGCTGGTGCCGGTCTATGTGATGGCGCAGACCGCCGGCCTGCTGGACACGCTCACCGGCCTCACCATCGTCTTCACGCTGTCCAACCTGCCGATCATGGTGTGGATGCTGTACTCGGGCTTCAAGGACATCCCGCCCGACATCCTGGAAGCCGCGCGCATGGACGGCGCCGGCGTGTGGGGCGAGTTCATGCACGTCATCCGCCCGCTGGCCATGGGCACCATCGCCTCCACCGGCCTGCTGTGCCTGGTGCTGAGCTGGAACGAGGCCTTCTGGTCGCTCAACCTCAGCTCCGCCAAGGCGGGCACGCTCGCCACGCTCATCGCGTCGTACTCCTCGCCCGAAGGCCTCTTCTGGGCCAAGTTGTCGGCCGCGTCGCTGATGGCCATCGCGCCCATCGTGGTCGTCGGCTGGTTCAGCCAAAAACAGCTCGTCCAGGGCCTCACCTTCGGCGCCGTCAAGTAAGGACACCTTCCATGGCATTCCTGCAACTCCAGCGTGTGGAGAAATCCTTCCACAACGTGCAGATGATCAAGGGCATCGACCTCGCGATCGAAAAGGGCGAGTTCATCGTCTTCGTCGGCCCGTCGGGCTGCGGCAAGTCGACGCTGCTGCGCATGATCGCGGGCCTCACCGAGACCGACGCCGGCAGCATCCACCTCGACGGGCGAGACATCACCCGGCTGCCCTCCTCCAAGCGCGACCTCGCGATGGTGTTCCAGAGCTACGCGCTCTACCCGCACATGAGCGTGTTCGACAACATGTCGTTCGCGCTGCGCTTGGCCAAGGCCGACCGGAAGCTGATCGAGGAGAAGGTGAACCGCGCAGCGGAGATCCTCAACCTCACGCGCTACCTGCAGCGCACGCCGAAGGAGCTGTCGGGCGGCCAGCGCCAGCGTGTCGCTATCGGCCGCGCCATCGTGCGGGCACCCAAGGTGTTTCTCTTCGACGAACCGCTGTCCAACCTCGACGCTGCGCTGCGCGGGCAGACGCGCGTCGAGATCGCCAAGCTGCACCGCGACCTGGGCGCCACCACCATCTACGTCACGCACGACCAGGTGGAGGCGATGACGCTCGCCGACCGCGTGGTGGTGCTGCGCGACGGCGCCATCGAGCAGGTCGGCTCGCCGCTGGAGCTGTACGACCGCCCGGCCAACCAGTTCGTCGCGCAGTTCATCGGCATGCCGCAGATGAACGTGGTCGACACCGCCCAGCTGCCTGCACTGCGCGACGCCGCGGGCGCCACCGCCGCGCCCGACGGCTTCATCGGCGTGCGGCCGGAGAACGTGAAGGTGCGGCCGGCCGGTGCGGGCCAGCTGATGGGGCGGGTGGAGCTCGTCGAATCGCTGGGCGCCGACACCCTGATCCACGCCAGCGTGGGTGCCGAGAGCGTGCACCTGGTCGCACGCCAGGCCGAGCGCACCACGCTCACGCCCGGCGACACCGTGGGCCTCGACATCGCGCCCGCGTCCTTCCACCTCTTCGACCGCCAGGGCAAGGCCGTGGCCACGCACGCGTGAACACCATCCTCCACATCGGCCTGGGGTCCTTCCACCGGGCGCATCAGGCCGTCTACCTGCACCACCTGCGCCAGCTCGGCGACACATCGTGGTCCATCGTCGGCGGCAATATCCGCGGCGACATGGCCGACACGATGGCCGCACTTGCGGCGCAGCAGGGCCAGTACACGCTGGAGACCGTCTCGCCCGCGGGCGATCGGCACTACGAGCGCATCACCTCCATCCGCGAAGTGCTCCCCTATGACCGCAGCCTCGGCCAGCTCATCGCCGTGGGGGCCGACGACGCGACGCGCATCATCAGCTTCACCGTCACCGAGGCCGGCTACTACCTCGACAGCCAGCACCACCTCGACCTCACCCACACCGACCTGCGCTGCGACATCGAGCACGGCACGCGCCACACGATCTACGGCGCCGTCGGTGCCATCCTGCGCGAGCGCATGCAGCGCGGCAGCGGGCCGGTCACGCTGCTCACCTGCGACAACCTGCGCAGCAACGGCACCCGCTTCCGCGCCGGGCTGCTGCAGTTCCTGATGCTGCGTGCCGAGATGCCGCTGCGCAACTGGGTGGAGGCGAACACGCGCAGCCCCTGCAACATGGTCGACCGCATCACGCCGCGCCCTTCGCCCGAGGTGGCCGAGCGTGTGCGGGCGGTCACCGGCTGGGACGACCACGCGCCGGTGATGGGCGAGAGCTTCATCCAGTGGGTGATCGAAGACGACTTCATCGCCGGCCGTCCCGCGTGGGAGCGGGTGGGCGCCGAGATGGTCGCCTCGGTGCACGCGCACGAAGAGGCCAAGATCCGCATCCTCAACGCCACCCACAGCTGCGTGGCCTGGGCAGGCACCTTGAAGGGCCTGTCCTTCATCCACGAAGACATGGCCGTGCCGGCGATCCGCCAGATGGCACACGACTACGTGACGAACGATGTGATCCCCTGCCTTCACACGGCAGAGCACCCGAGCCCGATCGACCTCGCCGCCTACCGCGACGTGGTGCTGGATCGCTTCGGCAATCCGCATGTGCGCGACACCAACCAGCGTGTCGCGATGGACGGTTTCTCGAAAGTGCCGGGATTCATCGTGCCCACGCTGCGCGAGTGCCTCGCACGTGGGGCCTCCATGGACAGCACCGCGATGCTGCCCGCGCTCTTCTTCACCTTCCTCGGCCGCTGGCACCGCGGCGAGCTGGCGTACGACTACCAGGACGGCGTCATGGACCGCGAAGCCGCCCACGCCTTCTTCAAGAGCGCCGACCCGCTGTCCGCCTTCTGCGGTGACCCGCTGCTGTGGGGCGACCTGGCCGGCAACCCCACGCTCGAAGCCGCCATCCGCGCCGCCGAGCGGCGCGTGAAAGCCTTCCTGGCGGGCTGACCCTGATGCCGAGACGCCCCCCTTGATCTAAGGTCGCTGCCATGCCCACGCTACGCCCTCGCCACCTGCCCCGCCAGCGCCAGCCCGAGCTGGAGCTCGACTACGCCCGCCCCACCTCGCTCGGCTACGAGGCCGCCGAAGACATCGGCATGCTGCGCTGCCTGTCGCACGGCTTCCCCACGCCGCTCGCACGCTGGCACTTCCACGACGAGTACGAGCTGCACCTCATCACCGCCACCTCGGGCAAGGCTTTCGTCGGCGACTGGATCGGCCCCTTCCAGCCCGGCCACCTGGTGCTGTGCGGGCCACGCCTGCCGCACAACTGGGTCTCGCTCGACCTGCCCGAAGGCGGCGTGCCCGAGCGTGACCTGGTGATCCAGTTCCGCCACGAGCCGATCGCGCATGCGGTCGAGATGATCCCCGAGCTGGCCGAGGTGATGCCGCTGCTCGAGCGCTCGCGCCACGGCATCGAATTCTTCGGCCTCTCGGAGCGCGCCGAGGCGCACTGGCGCAGCCTCAAGCAGGCACGCGGCCTGCAGCGATTCGCGGCCTTCTGCGACTTCCTCGGCGACCTGGCGCGCTGCACCGACTACCGCCTGCTCAGCAGCGTGCAGATGCAGAGCGACGAGCGCGACACCGAGCTCGACCGCATCGGCGTCATCGTCGACCGCATCTCGGGCGACATGGCCACGCCGTTTTCGGCCGCTGAAGCCGCCGCCGAGCTGGGCCTGAGCGAGAGCCGCTTCTCGCGCCTCTTCCGTCGTGCCACCGGCAACACCTTCACCGACTTCGTCAACCGCGTCCGCATCAACCGCGCCTGCCATCTGCTGATGGAGACCGACCGCCGCGTGACGCACATCTGCTACGAGGTCGGCTTCAACAACGTGGCCAACTTCAACCGGCGCTTCCTCGAGATCAAGGGCCTCACGCCCAGCGAGTTCCGCCGGCAGACCGAGCACCGCTTCGGCCGCCACTGATCGGTGGACAGGAGCATGTTCGTCGTCTGCGGTGAAGCCCTGATGGACGTGTTCGCGCGCGAGCGCGATGCGACCGGCATGCCACTCGATGCCCGCATGGGCGGCTCTCCCTTCAACGCCGCGGTGGGCCTGGCGCGCCTGGGCCAGCCGGTGGGCTTCTTCGGCCCGGTGTCGCGCGACTTCCTCGGCGAGCGGCTGATGCAGGGCCTGCGCGACGAAGGTGTCCACGTCGACATCACCCCGCGCACCGACGCGCCCACCACGCTCAGCCTCGTCGGCACCGACGCGAACGGCGTGCCGGCGTACTCGTTCTACGGCCACGGCGCCGCGGATCGGCAGCTCGTGCCCGAGATGCTTTCCTTGCTGCCTGCGACGATGAGCGCCCTGCACATCGGCTCGTACACCACGATCGTCGAGCCCACCGCCGCGACGCTGCGCGCACTCGTCGAGCGCGAACACACCCGCACGCCGATCAGCTACGACCCCAACGTGCGCCTCAACGTCGAGCCCGATGTCGAGCGCTGGCGCGACATGCTGCGCTGGATGCTGCCGCGCACCCACCTGCTCAAGATCAGCCTTGAAGACCTGGCGCTGCTGCGGCCCGGCACGAGCGTCGAGCAGTTCGCGGCCGAGGCCTTGAAGCAAGGCGTGAAGCTCGTCGTGGTGACCCTCGGCGGCGACGGCGCGCAGGCTTTCAGCGGCCCCGCCGCAGCGCGTGTGCCGGCCGTGCCGGTCGCGGTGGTCGACACGGTGGGCGCGGGCGACAGCTTCCACGCCGCGCTCGTCACCTGGCTGCTGGAGCACCAGCTGCTCGCACATGAAACCCTGGGCCACCTGAGCAGCACGCAGCTGCACGAGGCGCTGCGATTCGCGGTGCAGGCCGCGGCCATCACCTGCTCACGGCGCGGGGCCAACCCGCCGCGCCGCGCGGAGCTGCCACCAGCGCGCTGACGCGCCCTCAGAACGTCAGCAGATCGCCCCCGAGCGTGAGACTGAGCAGCGCCGCTCCTTCGTCGCCGCTGCCCGTCGCCTTGTCGCGCTTGCCATAGCGCACGTTGAGCCAGGTGTCCTTGGCCACGCGCCAGTCGAGCCCCACGGCCTGCTTGAGCGTGCGTTCTCCGCCGGCGGCCTTCTTCTGGTCGTTGTCGCTCGCTTCGAGCATCAGCCGCCAGCTCTCGGTGCCGGCCGCGAGGCGGCCGACGAGCAGCGTGGTGTCCTGGTACTGCACGGGGCCGGTGCTCAAGGACGCGAGCACGGGTTCCTTGCGGGTGTGGCGCGCCACCAGCGTGATGGCCCAGCCGGAGAGAAAGCCCGCGGCGGCCGGGTTGGCCGCACCCTGAGCCGTGGTGCGCCACGGGCGACCGTAGGTGACCCCCAGCACCACGACGTCGCCGATGCGGACCGACTCGCCGCCCGCGGTCGGCTGCGCATCGCCCGTGCCGAGCGCCAGCGACCAGCGCGGCGCGAACCAGCGGTTGCGCGAATCGGCGTAGACCTTCTCGACGCAGGCCTTGTAGGTGGCGGTCGCCTTGGCCTCGTCCGGAATCATGGAAGCGCCGGCAGTCCCGGTTTCGTCACCGGGCTTCGGATTCACGGCGTTGTCGAAAGCCACAAAGCAGGCATCGCCGACCAGTTCACCAGTGGCACTCCTCACCACCGTGGCCACCGCACGCTGGTAGATCGGATCGTCGTCCTTGTCGATGTACGCCCCGGTGGCGATCGCGAAGGCGCGACGCCGGTACTCCTTGCCGCCGATGTCGCCCTTGCCCTGCGCGCCGCTGATGTTGGTGGCCGCGGCGATGCGCCACCACACGCTGGGCACGTACTCGGTCATCAGGTCGATGCGCGGCAGCGGGTTGCGCACGCGCGCCGGGGTGATGACGAAGCCGCCGCCCTTGCCCTCTTTTCCGAACGGGCTGAGCAGCACGGCGAAGTCCTTGGTGTCCTGCACCACGGTGAGCGGCGTGGTGCCGATGCCGGCCAGGGCGGCGGCGGAGACACTCGCCGCACCCTGGTCGGCGAGGAAGTCCTTCAGGCTGGCGGCGTCCTGCCCGGTCGCCTGTTTCAGCAGCACGACCGGGTCGGTCTTGGCCGCCGCGGCGGGTGCTGTTTGCGCCAGCGCCGGCAGCGACAGCAACACGAGCACCGCCACCGCGGCATGAAGCAGCAGGTTCAGCATGGACTTCATCGCGCGTCCCCTCAGGTGACCGTGAGGTTCTCGCGGTGGATGAAGGGCTCGACGTCGAGCCCCGCCGAGGTGTTGACGTCGCCCGAGCGGGCCGCGAACACATGGCCGTTCAGCGAGGCCTCGTAGTCGTAGGTGCCGCTCACGGCCTCTTCGACCATGATGACCGCCACCACCTGGTACTTGCCGGCACCGAGCGCCTCCAGCGGCGCGGGCGTCTCGACCTTGCTCGGCGCACTGCCGACGAAGAGCAGCCGCACGCGCTCCTGCTGCGGCGTGCCCGGGTCGCGCCACACCGCGATTCGCATGACCATCTTGGCCCCACCGGTCTTCCTGAACCGGAACTTCAAGGCATCAGCAGCGGAAGTCGAGAACGCCATGGCCATCTCCCCAGCGCCGCCACGACGGTGACGACATCTGGGCACGATGCTCAAGCTTCGCGCGTGGCACCGCATCCGCAAGGGGGAGGACGAACGCGGCCCGCCGTCCCTTATGCCGTCCTGACGCCCGCCCTGCTATTTTTCGGGCATGACGACAGCTTCGACTTCCCTGCACCCCCCGCTGCGCGACTGGCCGCTCGGGCTCGCCGCGTGGGCGCTGGGCTGGGCCGCGATGGGCTGGCTCGAAGGCCGGGTCGACCTGGCCAACCTCGCGATGGTGCTGGTGCTGGCGTCGGCCATCGCCAGCTTCTGGCTGCCCGCGGTGGTGGCCTGCATGCTGGCCGCGGGCTCGGTGCTGGGCTTCAACTGGTTCTTCGTGTCGCCGAAGCACAGCCTGTCGGTCGACCTGTCGCAGCACGCCTTGCTGCTGCTCGCGATGCTCGCCGTCTCGTGGGTCATCGCGGCGGTGATGGGCCGCCAGCGCGCGCTGGCACGCGACGCGCAGCGCCAGGGCGAGCGGGTGCAGCAGCTGCAGCGCTTCGGCGAGGCGCTGCGCGACAGCCAGGAGCCGGCGCAGCAGGCGGGGGCGCTCTTTGCGTCGCTCGAGGCGCTGCTCGGCACGGCGCCCCGGCTGCTGGTGCTGCACGGCCCGCTGCCGGCGAGCGATGACGACAGCGCCGCGCTGCTGCTCGGCGAGCCCACGGCGCACGAGCGCTCAGGCCTGTGGCAATGCCTGCGTCAAGGCCAGGCCTTCGGCCCGGGCACCGGGCGGCACGCGGAGCTGCGCGAGTGCTACTTCCCGCTGCGCGGCCGGCAGGCGGCGTTCGGTGCGGCGATGGTGCCGCTGACGCTCGACGCCACGCCCGACGCCGACACCCGCGCCCAGGCCCAGGCCCTGTGCGACCAGCTCGGCCTCGCGCTGCAGCGCGCGCTCGCCCAGCGCCTGGCCGACACGGCGCGGGAAGAAGCGCAGCTGCAGAACGTGCGCAACGCCTTGCTGGCCGCGATCTCGCATGACTTCCGCACGCCGCTGGCCGCCATCCTCGGCGCGGCGTCGGCCTTGCGCGAGCAGCAGGGGCGCCTGTCGGCCGCGCAGCAGGACCGCCTGCTCGACAGCATCGACCAGGAATGCCGCCACCTCTCGCGCCTGACCGACAACACGCTGCAGCTCGCCCGCCTCGACGCCCCGGGCATGGCGCTCACGCTCGACTGGGAATCGCCGCAGGAGCTGGCCGGTGCCGTGCTCGCGCGGCGCCGTGCGCGCAACGGCGTGCACGAGGACGCGAGCCGCCTGCGCCTGCGGGTGGACCCGGAGACGCCGCTCGTGCGCTGCGATGCACTGCTCATCTCGCAGCTGCTCGACAACCTGGTCGACAACGCCTTGAAGTACGCCACCGAAGGCCCGATCGAGCTGCTGGTGCGCCCGCAGGCCGGCCATGTGGTGCTGGCGGTGCGCGATCGCGGGCCCGGCGTGGCGCTCGCCTGGCGCGAGCGCATCTTCCAGGTCTTCCAGCGCGGCGACGACCGGCCGAGCCCCGACGGCGCCCGCACGCGCAGCGCCGGCGTCGGCCTCGCGGTGTGCCGTGCGATCGCGCAGGCCCACGGCGGCGAGCTGCGCCTGCGCGCCCGTGCCCATGGGGGCGCGAGCTTCGAGTGCTGGCTGCCGCTGCAGGCGGTGCCAGCCCTGCCCGCCGAATCGGAGGCCGCGCCGCCGTGAACGAACGGGTGCTGCTGGTGGAGGACGACCGCGAGCTGCGCACCACCCTGCGCGAAGCGCTCGCGGTGGAAGGCTACGCGGTGCAGACAGCCGCGAGCGCCGCCGACGCGCTGGCGCAGTGGCGGCATGCCGAGGCCTCGCCGCCCTTCGAGCTGGTGCTGCTCGACCTGGGCCTGCCCGACGCCGATGGCAGCACCCTGCTCGCCACGCTGTGCCGGGGGCGCGACACGGCCGTGCTCGTGATCTCGGCGCGTGGCGCCGAAGGCGAGAAGGTGGCCCTGCTCGACCAGGGGGCCGACGACTACCTCGTCAAGCCCTTCAGCATCGGCGAGCTGCTCGCACGCATGCGCGTGGCACTGCGCCACCGGGGCCGCGCGGCGCAGCCGGCCATCACACGCTATGCGCACGCGGGGCTGGAGGTCGACCTCGCCGCGCACAGCGTGCAGCTCGACGGCCAGGCGCTGCACCTCACACCCACCGAGTTCCGCCTGCTTGCGCGGCTGGTGCGCAGCGCCGGCCAGGTGGTCACGCACGCGAAGCTGCTGGCCGACGTGTGGGGCGCCGAGTACGTGCAGCACACGCACTACCTGCGGCTCTACATGGGCCAGCTGCGCGCGAAGCTCGGCGACGACGCCGCCGCGCCGCGCTGGCTGTTGACGGAGCCCGGCGTGGGCTACCGCCTCGCGTCGCCGGAAGCCTGACGCACACGATGCTTATGCGTTCCTGATGCGGGGGCGCAGATGCTGCGGTGGTGTCTTCCACCGAAAGCAGCCTGCGATGAGCGCCACCCTCACCACCTCTCCCCCCTCTGCCGCCTCGACCGACGCGCGCCGGCAGGGGCTCGCCGCCCTCACGCTCGGCGCACTCGGCGTCGTCTACGGCGACATCGGCACCAGCCCGCTCTACACGATGCAGGAGGTGTTCGCCCCGCACACCGGCGTGCCGCTCGATGCGCCGCACGTGGTCGGCGCGGTGTCGGTGATCTTCTGGGCGCTGATGCTCGTCGTCACGCTCAAGTACGTGGTGCTGATCCTGCGTGCCGACAACCACGGCGAAGGCGGCGGCCTCGCGCTCACGGCGCTTGCGAGCAGCGCGGTCGCGGGCCGGCCGGCGTTGAAACACGCGCTGCTGCTGCTCGGCGTCTTCGGCGCCACGCTCTTCTATGGCGACAGCGTCATCACGCCGGCCATCTCGGTGCTCGGCGCGGTCGAAGGCCTGAAGGTGCTGGAGCCGGGGCTCAAGCCCTTCGTCGTGCCGGTGGCCGTCGCCATCCTGGTGGGACTCTTCGCCATCCAGCGTTTCGGCACCACGCTTGTCGGGCGATTCTTCGGCCCGGTGATCGTGCTGTGGTTCGTGACGCTGGGCGTCACTGGCGCGGTGCAGGTGGCGCATCAGCCGGGCATCCTGGCGGCGCTCAACCCGCTGGAAGCGTGGCATTTCCTGATCGAGCGTGGCTGGCACCTGCTGGCCACCGTGGGCGCCATCGTGCTCGCGCTCACCGGCGCGGAGGCGCTCTACGCCGACATGGGCCACTTCGGCAAGCGGCCGATCCGCCTCGCGTGGACGGGTCTCGTGCTGCCCTGCCTCGCGCTCAACTACATGGGCCAGGGGGCGCTGCTGATCGGCAACCCGCAGGCGATCGAAAGCCCGTTCTACCGGCTCTTCCCGTCGTCGTGGCTGCTGCCGGCGGTGATCCTCGCCACGCTGGCGGCGATCATCGCGTCGCAGGCGGTGATCTCGGGCGCGTACTCGATGACGCGCCAGGCCATCCAGCTCGGCTTCCTGCCGCGCATGGCGGTGCGCTTCACCTCGGCCAGCGAGGCCGGCCAGATCTACATGCCGGCGGTGAACTGGGCGCTGCTCGTCGGCGTGCTGGCGGCGGTGGTCGGCTTCGGCAGCTCGTCGGCGCTCGCCTCGGCCTACGGCATCGCGGTCACGCTCACCATGCTGATCACGACGGTGCTCACCTTCTTCGTGGTGCGCGACGGCTGGCGCCTGCCGGTACCGGTGGCGACCGGGGCCACGGCCTTCTTCCTCGGGCTCGACCTGCTGCTGGTCGCCGGCTGTGCGGTGAAGTTCTTCGACGGTGGGTGGTTCCCGCTCGTGCTGGGCCTCTTGCTCTACCTCGGCATGAGCACCTGGTACCGCGGCCGTGCGCTGCTCTTCGACCGCCTGCGCGAAGACGGCCTGGCGCTGCAGCCCTTCGTCGACAGCCTGTCGCGCGACACCACGCTGCCGCGCGCCCGCCGCACCGCCGTCTACGCGGTGGCCGACCCGGGCATGGTGCCGCTCGCGCTGCTGCACAACCTCAAGCACAACCAGGTGCTGCACGAGCGCAACCTGGTGCTGACGGTGCACTTCGCGTCGGTGCCCTTCGTGCCGGCCGATCAGCGCATCGAGGTGCAGCCGCTCGCGCCGGGCTTCTGGCGCGTCACCCTGCATTTCGGGTTCATGGAAACGCCCGACGTGCCGGCCGCATTGCAGGCCGCCGCGCAGCACGGCGTGGAGGTGCCGATGTTCGAGACCACCTACTTCCTGAGCCGCGAGTCGGTGGTGCCCACGCCGGGCCCCGGCATGGCGCAGTGGCGCGAGCGGCTCTTCGCCGCGCTGTCGCGCAACGCCGGCGGCGTGGCCGACTTCTTCCGCCTGCCGCACAACGCGGTGGTGGAGCTGGGCACCCGGGTGCAGATCTGATGCACATCGCACACCGGGCCTGCTGGATTTCATGCACCCACCGATGAAGGACATGCGGAACGCTTCGTTCGGCTGAGCGGGGCGGGCGCCTAAGCTGGCCAGCCCGCATTGCGCCGTTCCGCTTTCCGCATGTCCACACTCGCCGCCTCGCCCACCCGCACGCTGCAGATCCGCCCGCTGCACGCAGCGCTCGGCGCCGAGGTGCTGGGGCTGGACCTCTCGCAGCCGCTGGCCGACGACGACTTCCGCCGCATCCACCGCGCGCACCTCGACCACCATGTGCTGGTCTTCCGCGACCAGCGCATCACGCCCGCGCAGCAGATCGAGTTCAGCCGCCGCTTCGGCCCGTTGCAGATCCACGTGCTGCGCCAGTTCCAGCTGCCGGGGCACCCGGAGATCCTGGTCGTCTCCAACATCAAGGACGACCAGGGCCAGCCCATCGGGCTGGGCGATGCCGGCCACTACTGGCACTCCGACCTCTCCTATAAGGAGAAGCCGAGCCTCGGCTCGATGCTGCATGCGCAGGAGCTGCCGGCCGAGGGCGGCGACACGCTCTTCGCCAACATGCACCTCGCGTGGGACACGCTGCCCGCGCATTTGAAACAGGCGGTGCAAGGCAAGCGTGCCAAGCACTCCTACCTCGCCAAGTACGAAGCGCTGCGCGCGCGCAACCCGTGGCGGCCCAAGCTCACCGAGGCGCAGATCGCCGAGGTGGCCCCGGTGCTGCACCCCATCGTGCGCACGCACCCCGAGACCGGCCGCAAGGCACTCTTCGTCAGCGAGCATTTCACGACACGCATCGAAGGGCTGCCCGACGATGAGAGCCAGGCCCTGCTCGGCGAGCTGTTCGCGCACAGCGTGAAGCCCGAGCACCTGTACCGCCATGTCTGGCAGGCGCACGACATGGTGTTCTGGGACAACCGCTCGCTGATGCACCTGGCCGCCGGCTGCCCCGATCACCTGCGCCGCCGCCTCAACCGCACCACCATCGAAGGCGACGTGCCGTTCTGATTTCTCCCGTCCACAAGGAACCCTGATGTCTCCCATCCGCCGCGGCCTGGCCGCCCTGGGCCTCGCCCTGCTGTCTGCCACCCTCGCCCTGCCCGCACGCGCCGAAGGCACGCTGCGCATCGCCGAGCAGTTCGGCATCGTCTACCTGCTGCTCAACGTGGCGCAGGACCAGCAGCTGTTCGAGAAGCAGGGCAAGGCGGCCGGCCTCGACCTCAAGGTCGAGTTCGTGAAGCTCTCGGGCGGCGCGGCGGTGAACGAAGCGCTGCTCGCCGGCTCCATCGACATCGGCGGCGCGGGCGTGGGCCCGCTGCTCACGCTGTGGGACCGCACCCACGGCAAGCAGAACGTGCGCGGCGTGGCCTCGCTCGGCAACTTCCCGTACTACCTGACCAGCATCAACCCCAAGGTGAAGACGATTGCCGACTTCACCGACGCCGACCGCATCGCGCTGCCGGCGGTGGGCGTGTCGGTGCAGTCGCGCGTGCTGCAGCTCGCCTCGGCCAAGCTGTGGGGCGACGCGCAGTACAACAAGCTCGACCGCCTGCAGGTCGCGCTGCCGCACCCCGAGGCCACCGCCGCCATCATCAAGGGCGGCACCGAGATCACCGCACACTTCGGCAACCCGCCTTTCCAGGAACAGGGCCTGGCCGGCAACAAGGCCGCGCGCATCGTGCTCAAGAGCTACGACGTGCTGGGCGGCCCGTCGTCGGCGACCGTCCTCTACGCGACCGAAAAATTCCGCAAGGAGAACCCGAAGACCTACAAGGCCTTCGTCGACGGCCTGGCCGAAGCCGCCAGGCTCGTGCGCGCCAACCCCGAGCTCGCGGCCGACATCTTCATCCGTACCAACAAGTCGAACATCGACCGTGCGCTGCTGCTGTCGATCATCAAGAGCCCCGAGGTTGAGTTCAAGCTTGCGCCGCAGAACACCTACGCCCTGGCCGAGTTCATGCACCGCGTGGGCGCGATCAAGAACAAGCCGGCCTCGGCGAAGGACTACTTCTTCGACGACGCCCACAACCAGTCGGGCAGCTGAAATGAACGCCCAGGCCTTGCGCAGCGCCTTGCCCGCCGCCGATGACACGGCGCCGCGCACGCGCGAGGGCGACTCACGAGACGCCACGCTGGTGCCGGTGCCGCAGCAGGCCCTGCTGCAGGTCGATGGCCTGACCCTCGAGTACGTGACCGGCGAGCGCGTGGTGCGCGCCACCCACCGTGTGAGCTTCGACGTGCACCGTGCCGAACGCTTCGTGCTGCTCGGCGCCTCGGGCTGCGGCAAGTCGTCGCTGCTGAAGGCGGTGGCCGGCTTCCTGCCGCCGCGCGAAGGCGAGATCCGACTCGAAGGCGCGGCCGTGCGCGAGCCGGGGCTGGACCGCATCGTGGTGTTCCAGGAATTCGACCAGCTGCCGCCATGGAAGACGGTGCTGGCCAACGTGATGTTCCCGCTCGTCACCGGCCGCAAGCTGCCCAAGGCCGAGGCACGCGACCGGGCGCTCGATGCCTTGCGCAAGGTGGGCCTCGCCGACTTCGCCCACGAATACCCGCACCAGCTCTCGGGCGGCATGAAGCAGCGCGTGGCGATTGCCCGCGCGCTCGCCATGCAGCCCAAGGTGCTGCTGATGGACGAGCCCTTCGCCTCGCTCGACGCGCTCACGCGCCGGCGCATGCAGGAGGAGCTGCTCGCGCTGTGGGAGGAGGTGCGCTTCACGCTGCTCTTCGTCACCCATTCGATCGAAGAGGCGCTGGTGCTGGGGCATCGCATCGTGGTGCTCTCACCCAGGCCGGGGCGTGTGCGCGCCGAGCTCAACGCCCACCAGTTCGGCCTGCACAGCGTGGGCGGCGCCGACTTCCAGGCGCAGGCGCACCGCATCCACGACCTGCTGTTCCACGAGACCCCATGAGCACGCTCTCGCCCCCGATCCGGCCCGAGGTGGAGCATGTGCTGCCACCGCTCGACCACGACGCCGCGCCCGAGCGGGTGCTGCCACCGCTCAAGCGACTGTGGCAACGTGGCGCGGTGCGCAAGGGGCTGATCCTCGTCGTGCTGGCCGCGCTGTGGGAGGCGGTCGCCCGCATCGCCGCCAACGAGCTGCTGCTGCCCACCTTCAGCCAGACCGCACGCGCCTTCGCCGACGGCATCACAAGCGGCGAGCTCATCGACAAGGCCAGCATCTCGATCGCGCTGCTGCTGCAAGGCTATGCGCTCGGCATCGTGGCGGCATTTGCGCTCACCGCCTTGGCCGTGTCGACCCAGATCGGGCGCGACCTGCTGTCCACCCTCACCTCGATGTTCAACCCGCTGCCGGCGATCGCGCTGCTGCCGCTGGCGCTGCTGTGGTTCGGGCTCGGCAAGGCGAGCCTCGTCTTCGTGCTCGTCCACTCGGTGCTGTGGCCGCTGGCGCTCGCCACCTACAGCGGCTTCCAGGGCGTGCCCGAGACGCTGCGCATGACGGGGCGCAACTACGGCCTGCGTGGGCTGCGCTACGTCGTCTTCCTGCTGGTGCCCTCGGCGTTGCCGGCCATCCTCTCGGGCCTGCGCATCGGCTGGGCCTTCGCCTGGCGCACGCTGATCGCGGCCGAGCTCTTCTTCGGCGCGTCGTCGGGCCGCGGGGGCCTGGGCTGGTACATCTTCCAGAACCGCAACGAGCTCTACACCGACCGCGTGTTCGCCGGTCTCGCGAGCGTGATCCTGATCGGCTTGCTGGTGGAGACGCTGGGTTTCGACACGCTCGAGAAAGCGACCGTGCGCCGCTGGGGCATGCAGCGCTAGCCGTCGACCGCCTTCTTCAGGTCAGGGAACACCTTGCCCACCTTCGCCGTCACGTAGTCGCCATACGTGCCCTGAAAGGCCTGCAGGTTGGCGCCGTCCCAGCGCCGGCCGCTGTCGTCCACGCCCGGGCCGCTGCCGGGCACGGGCTGCACCACGGTGTCGAAGTCGGGGTCGAAGAAGAGCGGGATCGACAGCCGGTCGCGCCCGCTGGTGTTGATCGCCACGCGGTGCGGCAGCGAGCGGTAGCGACCGCCGGTCATGCGGTCGAGCATGTCGCCGATGTTGCACACGAAGGTGTTGGCGATCGGCGGGGCCTCGACCCAGCCGCTGTCGGTTCGCACCTGCAGGCCGCCCACGTCGTCCTGCCACAGCATGGTGAGCAGGCCGTAGTCGGTGTGCTCGCCCACGCCCCATTGCGCGGTGGACTCCTTCGGCACCGGGCGGCTCGGGTAGTTGAAGAGGCGCAGCAGGAGCAGCGGGTCGGCGGTGCCGTGCTCGGCGAAATAACGCTCGGGCAGGCCGAGGCCCATCGCCAGGCCGCGCATCAGCGCCTGGCCGAGCTGCGACATCGCGTCCAGGTACGAGAGCACCGTCTCGCGCAGGCCTTCCACCTGCGGCCACAGGTTCGCGCCGTGGAGGATCACGCCCTGCTGCACGCGCGGGTGCTCGGGGCCGAGCTCGCTGCCGAGGTAGAGGCCTTCCTTCCAGTCGGGCCGATTGGAGGTGAGCTCGCCGCCGAGCGGGAAGAAGCCGCGCCACGCGCGACCGCCGGCCGACATCGGCGTCTTCATCTTCTCGGCTTCGGGCAAGGCGAAGAAGGTGCGCGAGAGCAGCACCAGCCGCTGCACCAGCTCATCGGGCACGCCGTGGTGGGCGGCGTAGAAGAAGCCGAGGCTCCGGGCCGCCGCATCGAGCTCGCGTGCGACCTGCGCACGGGCGGCGGCTGGTGCGCTCGGGTCGACCAGCGCGCTCACATCGATCACGGGCAAGGCAGTCGTCATGCCGCGATTCTCATCGTGATCGATTGACCTTGTCTGTTCACCTTGTCTGAATTGCGCAGAACCACAAACGTTTTGCTTCGTTCCCAGCAGCGAGGTCGACGGGAACACTGCATGCCATGTCTCTCGTCATCCCACTCCCTCGCCACGAGCTCACCGACGAGGCCCCCGCCTCGCCGCCGGTGCACCACACCGTCGAGTCGCTGGCCCAGTCGCTCGCCGCCACCGCGGTGGAGCGCGACCGCGCCGGCGGCCACGCCGCCCACGAACGCGAGCTGATCCGCGCGAGCGGCCTGCTCACCCTCACCATCCCCAAGGCCCACGGTGGCCAGGGCGCCGACTGGGCCACGATGTACCAAGCCCTGCGTCGCCTGGCCGAAGTGGACAGCGCGCTCGCGCACCTGTTCGGTTTCCACCACCTGCAGCTCGCGGGCGTGCGTCTCTACGGCACGCCCGACCAGCAGTCGCGCCTCCTGCGGGACACGGTCACGCAGCGCTGGTTCTGGGGCAACGCGCTCAACCCGCTCGACAAGCGCCTGCGGGCCACCGAGGTCAACGGCGGCTACCTCCTGCACGGCACGAAGAGCTTCGCCTCGGGCTCGGTGGGCTCCGACCAGCTCACCGTCTCGGCCTGGCACGAGCCCACGCAGAGCCTGCTCATCGGTGCCGTGCCCACGCGCCGCGACGGCGTGAGCGTGCAGGCCGACTGGGACGCCTTCGGCCAGAAGCAGACCGACAGCGGCAACGTCGACTTCCACGAAGTGCTGATCGGCCACCACGAGGTGCTGCAGGCGCCCGGCACCACGCCCACGCCGAAGGCCACGCTGCGATCGCAGGTGGCGCAGCTCGTGCTCGTGAACCTCTACCTCGGCATCGGCCTCGGCGCCTTCCACGAAGCCCGCCGCTACACGCGCGAAGAAGCCAAGCCCTGGTTCGCCTCGGGCGTGACGCACTCCAGCGACGACCCCTTCGTGCAGCAGCGTTATGCCGAGCTGTGGCTGCGCCTGCGCCCCGCCATCGCACTCGCCGACACCGCCGCCGCGCTGCTCGATCAGGCCTTCCGCCGCGGCGACGAGGTCACCGCGCGCGACCGTGGCGAAGTGGCCATTGCGGTGGCCGAGGCCAAGGTGCTCGCGCACCGCGCAGGCGTGGAAGTGAGCTCGCAGCTCTTCGAGCTGACCGGCGCCCGCTCCACCTCGGCCCGCTACGGCCTCGACCGCTTCTGGCGCAACGTGCGGGTGCACACGCTGCACGACCCCATCGACTACAAGCTGCGCGACATCGGCCGCCACGTGCTGACCGGCGCGTGGCCTGAACCGACGGCTTATTCATGAGCACCTTGTCGATCGTCGAGCCTTCCATCGCCATTCGGCTGGAGGGCGTGTCCAAGCGCTTCGTGCTGCCCAACGGCGAGCCCTTCGAGGCCGTGCGCAACGTCTCGCTGCAGGTGCGCAGCGGCGACATCTACGGCTTGATCGGCACCAGCGGTGCCGGCAAGTCCACGCTGCTGCGGCTGATCAACCGGCTGGAGCAGCCGGACAGCGGGCGTGTCTTCGTCGGCGGCAGCGAGATCACGGCGCTGGGCAAGCGCGAGCTGCGCGCCGCGCGGCAGACCATGGGCATGGTGTTCCAGCAGTTCAACCTGCTGCAGAACGCGACCGTGTTCGACAACGTCGCCTTTCCCCTTCGCATCCATGGCAAGTGGGCCTCGGGCGAGATCTTCCGCCGTGTGCGGGAGTGCCTGCACATCGTGGGACTGAGCGACAAGATCGACAGCCACCCGGCGCAACTCTCCGGCGGCCAGAAGCAGCGCGTGGCCATCGCCCGCGCGCTCGCGACCGACCCGCAGGTGCTGCTGTGCGACGAGCCCACCTCGGCGCTCGACAGCGAGACCACCCGCTCGGTGCTCGACACGCTGCGCGACATCAACCAGCGCCTGGGCGTGACCATCGTGATCGTGACGCACGAGCTCGCGGTGGTTCGCGCACTGTGCCGGCATGCGGCGGTGATCGAGCGCGGCGAAGTGGCCGAAGAGCTGGCGCTGCATGACCCGCAGCTCTCGCCACGCACCGCGCTCGGCCGCGAGCTGGCGCAACAGGTCGCGCAGGCCGACGTGCGCGACGAACTGGCGCGACTGGAGGCGGCGTATGCCTGAGTGGTGGCCTGACCTGTCGAACATCGTCGCCATCCTCCCCGAGCTGTGGTTGGCCACCGGGCAGACATTCGTGATGCTGGGCATCGGCCTCTCGGCCGCGGTGCTGCTCGGCGGGCCGCTCGGGGTGCTGCTCTTCCTGCTGGGGCCTGGACAATCGCTGCACCGGCCGGCGCTCTTCAATGCGCTGAGCTGGGTGGTGAACACCGTGCGCTCGTTCCCGTTCATCATCCTGCTGGTCGCGCTCGTGCCCTTCACCCGCGTGATCGCCGGCACCTCCATCGGGCCGGTGGCGGCCGCGGTGCCGCTGTCGTTCGCCGCCATCCCCTACTTCGCGCGCCTGGTCGAGCAGAACCTGCGCGACGTGCCACGCGGCGTGATCGAGGCGGCCCATGCCATGGGCGCCAGCGAGCTGCAGATCGTGTCGCGGGTGCTGCTGGTCGAGGCGCGCTCGGGCCTGGTGCTCGCGCTCACGGTGCTTGCGATCAGCTTCCTCTCCTACTCGGCCGTGGCCGGCGTGGTGGGGGGCGGCGGCATCGGCGACCTCGCCATCCGCTATGGCTACTACCGCTTCCAGACCGACGTGATGGTGCTCACCGTGGCGCTGCTCGTCGTGCTGGTCCAGATCATCCAGTTCACCGGCAACCACCTCGCACGCCGACTCGACAAACGCTAAGGACCTCTCTTTCCATGTTTCCTTTCATGCTTCGCCGTTCGCTCATCATCGCCACGCTCGCCGCCATCACCCTCGCCTCGCAGGCCCACGCCCAGCAGAAGAAGGAGCTCGTCTTCGGCGCCACCGCCGGGCCGTACGCCGACCAGATCAAGCTCGGCATCAAGCCGCTGCTCGAGAAGAAGGGCTACAGCGTGAAGGTGGTCGAGTTCAACGACTACATCCAGCCCAACCACGCGCTGGCGCAAGGCGCGCTCGATGCCAACGCCTTCCAGCACGAGGTGTACCTGAAGAAGTTTTCCACCGAGCACAAGCTCGCGCTGAGCGAGCTGCTCAAGGTGCCCACCGCGCCGATCGCGCTCTACAGCAGGAAGCACAAGACGCTCGACGTGAAGGAAGGCGCACTCGTCGCCCTGCCCAACGACCCGACGAACGCCGCCCGCGCGCTGGTGGTGCTGCAGGAGATCGGCTGGGTGAAGCTGAAGGAGGGCACCGACCCGATCCGCGCCTCCGAGAAAGACGTGGCCGTGAACATCAAGAAGATCAAGCTCGTGCCCATCGAAGCGGCGCAGCTGCCGCGCTCGCTGGGCGACACCGACTACTCCTTCGTCAACGGCAACTTCGCGCTCGCCTCGGGCCTGAAGCTCACCGAAGCGCTGGTGCTCGAGAAGACCGGCCCGACCTACCAGAACCTGGTGGCCGTGCGCACCGCCGACCGTGACGCCGCCTGGGCGAAGGACATCGCCGAGGCCTACCGCTCGAAGGAATTCCTCGCCGTCACCGAGAAGCACTTCGCCGGCTTCGTGAAGACCGACTACCAGCAGGCGCTCGGCGCCGCTGCAGGGCGCTGAAGCACATGGCCCAGCAGATCCGGTTCAACGCGTTCCAGATGAACGCGGCCTCGCACCAGTCACCCGGGCTGTGGACGCACCCGCGCGACACCACGCACCGCTACACCGACCCCGAGCACTGGGTGGTGCTCGCGCGCCTGCTGGAGAAGGGCCTCTTCGACGGCGTCTTCCTCGCCGACGTGCTGGGCGTGAACGACACCTACGCCAACTCGCCCGAGGCCGCGCTGCGCCACGGCGTGCAGATCCCGCTCAACGACCCGCTGCTGCTGGTGCCGCTGATGGCACAGGTGACCGAGCACCTGGGCTTTGGCGTGACCTGCGCGCTGAGCTACGAGCACCCGTACTCGTTCGCGCGCCGCATGAGCACGCTCGACCACCTCACGCGCGGCCGCATCGGCTGGAACATCGTCACCGGCTACCTCGAGAGCGCCGCGCGCAACCTCGGTGTGCAGCGCCGTCCGCACGACGACCGCTACGACCAGGCCGACGAGTACATGGAGGTCGTCTACAAGCTGTGGGAGCACAGCTGGGAAGACGACGCGGTGCGGCGCGACCGCGCGAGCGGCGTCTACGTCGACCCGGCCAAGGTGCACGGCATCGCCCACTTCGGCGAGCACTACCAGGTGCCGGGCATCCACCTCTGCGAGCCATCGCCGCAGCGCACGCCGGTGCTCTACCAGGCCGGCACCTCCTCGCGCGGCAAGGTGTTCGCGGCACGGCATGCCGAGTGCGTGTTTGTCAGCGGCCCCAGCAAGGCGGTGATCGCGCGCTACGTGCGCGACCTGCGGCAAGCCGCGGCCGACGAAGGGCGCGACCCGCAGAGCCTGCTCATCTATGCGCAGGCCCTCGTCATCACCGGCGCGACTGAAGCCGAGGCGCGCGCCAAGCGCGCCGAGTACGAGGCACACATCGACACCGAGGCCTCGCTCGCGCTGCTGTCGGGCTGGACGGGCGTGGACTTCAGCCGCACGCCGCACGACGCGACCATCGAGTACCTCGACACCGACTCCGGCCGCGCCGCGCTCGCCTCCTTCACGCAGGCCGACCCCACGCGCAAGTGGACGGTGGGCGAGGCCGCACGCTTCATCGGCCTGGGCGGCCGCGGGCCGGTCATCACCGGCGACGCGAAGCAGGTGGCCGACGAGCTCGAGTCCTGGGTCGACGAGACCGGCATCGACGGCTTCAACCTCACCTACGCCATCGCCCACGAGACCATGCGCGACGTGGTCGAGCACCTCGTGCCCGAGCTGCAGCGGCGTGGCCGCTACCGCACCGAGTACCCGCAGGGCACGCTGCGCAGCAAGCTGTTCCGGCGTGGCCCGCGCCTGCCGGCGAGCCACGCGGCGCACAAGGTGTCGCTCGGCCGCGCCGCCCCGGCCACACCGCAACCCGAAGCCGCCCTCGCGTCCTGAACCTCTTCCACTTCACCTTCACCATGACACGATCCTTCTTCCAACCCTGGCGGCGCGCCCTGCTCGTCGCCACCGCGCTGGCCCTGGCCGGCACCGCGGCCCAGGCACGCGAGACCGTGCGCATCAGCTTCCAGCGTTCGTCGACACTGCTCACGCTCATCAAGGCGAGCGGCGCGCTCGAGAAGAAGCTCGCACCGCTCGGCTACGACGTGAGCTGGCACGAGCTGAACGGCAACGCGCTGCTGCAGGCGCTCAACACGGGCAGCGTCGACATCCACGCCGACGTGGCCGATGCCTACATCCTCTTCACGCAGGCGGCCAACGCACCGCTCACCTACTTCGCCAAGGAGACATCGGCCCCGTCGGCGCAGGCGGTGATCGTGCCGGCCGAGTCCCCGATCAAGAGCATTGCCGACCTCAAGGGCAAGCGCGTGACCGTGCTCAAGGGCGCCGGCGCGCACTACCTGCTGCTCACCGCCCTGAAGCAGGCCGGCCTGAAGCCGACCGACATCGACCTGCGCTTCCTCGACCAGCAGGACGGCGTGACCGCATACAACGGCGGTGCGGTGGATGCGATCTCCATCTGGGACCCGCTGCTCGGCGTGCAGCTGCAGTCGGGCAAGAGCCGCGTGCTCGCCGATGGCCGCAACACCAACGTCGAGTACAGCCGCTACTACACCGCGACCACCGCCTTCGCCAAGGCACACCCGCAGGTGCTCAAGGTCGTGTTCGACGAGCTGCAGGCCACCGGCCGCTGGGTCAAGGCCAACCCGGCCGAGGCCGCGACGCGCCTGTCGCCCATCTGGGGCAACGTGCCTGCCGCGACCGTGGACCAGGTCAACAGCCGCCGCAGCTACGCCATCGTGCCCGTCGTGCGCAACGAGCTGGGCGAGCTGCAACGCATCGCCGACACCTTCCGCGAGGCCGGCCTCATCAACCGTGAACTCAAGGCCACCACCGTCGACATCTGGAGCGCTCCCCAGCCATGAAACGCCGTCAACTCCTGAGCGCTGCCGCCGGCAGCGCCCTCGCCCTGCCCGCCGTCCTGCGCGCCGCCGATGCGCCCAAGGAGGTGCGCCTCGACTACGCCTACTACTCACCCACGAGCCTGGTGCTGCGCCGCTTCGGCTGGCTGGAAGAAGATTTCAAGAAGGACGGCATCGCCGTCAAGTGGACGCTCAGCGCCGGCAGCAACCGCGCGCTCGAGTACCTGAACAGCAACTCGGTCGACATCGCCTCCAGCGCGGGCCTGGCCGCGCTGCTGTCCAAGGCCAACGGCAACCCGATCAAGACGCCCTACATCTTCTCGCGCCCCGAGTGGACAGCCCTCGTGGTGCCGAAGAACTCGCCCATCAAGACGCTGCGCGACCTGAAGGGCAAGAAGATCGCCGCCACCAAGGGCACCGACCCCTACCTCTTCCTGCTGCGTGCGCTGCACACCGTGGGCCTGAAGCGCAGCGACATCGAGCACGTGCCGCTGCAGCACGCCGACGGCCGCGCCGCGCTGGAGCAGGGTCGCGTCGACGCCTGGGCCGGGCTCGACCCGCTGATGGCCGCGAGCGAGCTGGAGTCGGGCGCCCGGCTCATCTACCGCAACGTGGCCTTCAACACCTACGGCTTCCTCAACGTGCGGGAAGACTTCCTCTCGAAGCACCCGGCGGAGGTGCGGCGTGTGATCGCCGGCTACGAGCGCGCGCGTCAGTGGGTCCTGTCCAACCAGAGCCAGGCGGCGCAGATCCTGTCGGAAGAGGCCAAGGTCTCGCTGCCGGTGGCGCTGCTGCAGATCAAGGCGCGCACCGACCTGAGCAACCCGGTGCCCTCGTCCGAGCATGTGAAGGCGCTGCAGTCGGCCTCGCCCATCCTGCTCGACGAACAGCTGGTCAAGCCCGGCACCGATCTCAACAGGATCGTGACCGAGCTGGTCGACACGCAGTTCTCGCGCAACCTGCTCGCCAAGGCCTGAGATGTCATCGCTGCCCGCGGGATTGAGCACGCCACGCCACGCGCCCTCGCGCGCTTGGCGCCTGCCGCGCCTGTGGCTGGGGGCCGTGGTGCCGGTCTCGGTGCTGATGTTGCTGGAAACGGTGTCGCGCGCCGGCTGGGTGGCGGCCAACCTGCTGCCGCCGCCGAGCGAGGTGTTCAGCACCTTGTGGTGGCTGCTGCAGCAGGGCAGCCTCGTCTTGCACGTGGGCGCGAGCAGCCTGCGTGTCGTGACCGGCTTCATCGTCGGTGCGGGTCTTGCGCTCGCGGTGGGCGCGCTGGTGGGCCTGAACCACCGGGCCGAGCGCCTGCTCGACCCGAGCTTCCAGGCGCTGCGGGCCATCCCCTCGCTCGCCTGGGTGCCGCTGCTGCTGCTCTGGCTCGGCATCGACGAAGCGCCCAAGCTCACGCTGATCGCCATCGGCGCCTTCTTCCCCGTCTACATGGGTGTGGCCTCGGGCTTTCGCGACGTCGACCGCAAGCTGGTGGAAGTGGCGCGCATGGCCGGGCTGTCGCAGCTCGCGCTGGTGCG
Source organism: Piscinibacter sp. HJYY11 (assembly GCF_016735515.1). Classification (NCBI taxonomy): domain Bacteria; kingdom Pseudomonadati; phylum Pseudomonadota; class Betaproteobacteria; order Burkholderiales; family Sphaerotilaceae; genus Piscinibacter; species Piscinibacter sp. HJYY11. Next base: position 2,800,814 of record NZ_JAERQZ010000001.1, read on the forward strand.
GCGCGTGCTGCTGCCGGCGGCGCTGCCGTCGGTGATGACGGGGCTGCGCAACGGCCTGAGCCTCGCGTGGATGTTCATGGTCGCCGCCGAGCTGATCGCCGCCACGCGCGGCCTCGGCTACCTGCTCACCGATGGGCGCGAGACCGGCCGGGCCGACATCGTGCTCGCGGCCATCGTGTTGCTCGCGCTGCTGGGCAAGCTCTCCGACACCGGCATGGCCTGGGTCGAACGGCGCTGGCTCGCGTGGCGCGACACCTTTGATTCGGCGCGCAGCGCATGAGCACTCTTTTGGAAGTGGATTTGAAACACAAGCGCTATGGCGAGCGCGAGGTGTTGAGCCACGTGCGCCTGCACCTCCAGGAAGGCGAGATCGTCTCGCTGGTCGGCGCGAGCGGCTGCGGCAAGAGCACGCTGCTGCGCGTGATTGCCGGGCTCGACACCGAGGCCGAGGGCGGCGTGTGGTTGCGCGGCCACCGCTGCACCGGGCTCACGCCCGAGATCCGCGTCGTCTTCCAGGAGCCACGCCTCTTCCCCTGGCTCACCGTCGCGCAGAACGTGGCCTTCGACCTGGGCGACGGCGGCCAGCATGATCCGCAGGTGGCCGCGCTCATCCGCGAAGTGGGCCTCGACGGACTGAGCCATGCACTGCCCAAGCAGCTCTCGGGCGGGCAGGCGCAGCGCGTGGCCATCGCGCGCGGCCTCTTCGTGCGGCCCTCGCTGCTGCTGCTCGACGAGCCCTTCTCTGCCGTCGACGCGTTCACCCGCATCAAGCTGCAGGACCTGCTGCTGCAGCTCGCGCAGGCACACGGCGTGACGGTGCTGATGGTCACGCACGACATCGACGAAGCGGTGCACGTGAGCGACCGCGTGCTGGTGATGGAAGCCCACCCCGGGCGCATCCGCAGCGAGCTCACGATCGACCTGCCCCGCCCGCGCGAACGCGAGCACCCGCAGCACCACCACCACGCCACCCGCGTGCGCCAGGCCTTGCAGGCGGCGCATGCTTTCTGATCCTCTCGCTGATCCCTTGCCAAGACCCATGCTGACCCGCCTCTTCCTCACCGCCACCCTCGCCTTCGCCACGCTCGCCGCCCATGCGCAGGAGACGATCAAGATCGCCGTCACCGCCGGCCCGCACGCACAGATCGCCGAAGTGGCGAAGAAGGTCGCCGCGCGCGACGGCCTCACGCTGCAGATCGTCGAGTTCAACGACTACATCCAGCCCAATGCCGCGCTCGACGCGGGCGACGTGCACGCCAACAGCTACCAGCACCTGCCCTACCTGCAGTCGCAGCTGCAGGCGCGCGGCTACAAGATCACGCCGGTGGGCGACACCGTCACCTTCCCGATGGGCTTCTATTCCAAGCGCCACAAGTCGCTCGCCGACCTGCCCAAGGGCGCGAAGGTCGGCATCCAGAACGACCCGTCGAACAGCGGCCGTGCGCTCGCGCTCCTCCAGAAGTACGGCGTGATCAAGTTGAAGCCCGGTGCCGGCATCAGCGCGACGGTGGCCGACGTGGTCGACAACCCCAAGGGCCTGCAGATCGTCCAGATCGAGGCCGCGCAGCTGCCGCGCTCGCTCGACGACCTGGACGCGAGCGCCATCAACACCAACTACGCGGTGCAGGCCAAGCTCGTGCCCACGCGCGATGCCATCGCGATCGAAGACGCGAAGAGCCCCTACGCCAACCTGCTGGCCGTGCGCACGCAGGACAAGGACAAGCCCTGGGTGCCGAAACTGGTGAAGGCCTTCCAGTCGCCCGAGGTCAAGGCCTTCGTGCAGTCGAGCTTCAACGGCTCGCTCGTCCCCGCGTTCTGACACCGGCCTTCTGACACCGGCGTTCTGACGGCAGGGCCTTCGGGCCCTGCCTAAGATCGCCGGACATGAAAGCACTCGCCTTCCTTCTCGTCGCGGCCAGCCTGAGCGCCAGCGCACAAGCCCCACTCCCCCAGCTCAAGGCCTACGAAGTCCCCGCCAGCTGGCTCACGCCGATCGAGCCGCTGCGCATCGCCGACCGCACCTGGCAGATCGGCACCGCCGACATCACGAGCCTGCTCATCAAGACCGAGCAGGGCGCGGTGCTGATCGATGGCGGCATGCCGCAGGCCGCCGAGCTGCTGGTCGCGCACCTGCAGCGCTTGGGCGTCGCACCGCACGAGCTGAAGCTCATCCTGCACAGCCACGCGCATGCCGACCACGTGGGGCCGCTCGCGGCGCTCAAGCGGGCCACCGGTGCGCGCCTGGTCAGCAACGCCGAATCGGCCGCACTGCTCGCGCGTGGCGGCAGCGGCGACATCCACTTCGCCGATGGCATCACCTACCCGCCGGTGCAGGCCGACCGGCTGCTGCAGGACGGCGAGACCGTCTCGCTCGGCACCATGCGCTTCACCGTCGCGTTCACACCGGGCCACACGCCCGGCAGCATGAGCTGGACCTGGACCGACACGCGCCACGGCGCGCCGCTGCGCATCGCCTACGTCGACAGCCTGAGCGCGCCCGGCTACACGCTCGTCGGAAACGCCGCCTACCCGCAACTGCTCGACGCCTATGCGCGCAGCTTCGCCATCGTGCGCCAGCTGCCCTGCGACCTGCTGATCACGCCCCACCCCGACCAGAGCGGCTGGCACTACGCCGATGCCGCACAGCCCCACCCGCGGCCGATGAGCTGCGCAGCCTATGCCGATGCGGCCGAGGCGCGCATCAAGAAACAGGCCGACGAGCAACGCGCCAGGCGCCCGCGTGGCACCTGACGGAACACCCGCGTCCACATCGGCCGAAGATGCTTGCCAAGCGACAAGCAAACACCCTCCCCCGTGATACAACGCCGCACGCATGACGCGCGCTGAGCCCGGCGCATGGTGCTCCGGGGGCGCAGCGGAGGGAGCTGCTCGTGGTGGATCGTTTGAAGAACAAGGTGGCCGTCATCACCGGGGGCTGCTCGGGCATCGGCCTGGGCACGGTGGAGAAATTCGTTGCCGAAGGCGCACAGGTCATGGTGGGCGACATCAACGACGCCGACGGTGCTGCGCTCGTCGAGCGCTTCGGCGGGCAGGTCGCCTTCCAGCACTGCAACGTGCTCGAAGCGCCGCAGATCGAGGCGCTGATGGCCGCGGCGGTCGAGCGCTTCGGGGGCCTGGACATCGTCTTCAACAACGCCGGCGCCGGCGGCACGCCCGCCACCATCGCCGAGATGACGGCCGAGGGCTGGGACTTCACGCAAAACCTGCTGCTGCGTTCGGTGGCACTCGGCATCGCCTACGCGGTGCCGCACCTGAAGCGGCGCGGCGGCGGTGCCATCGTCAACACCGCGTCGATCGCGGGCGTGCAATCGGGCGCAGCGCCGATCGCGTATTCGGTGGCCAAGGCCGGCGTGATCCACCTCACCCGCATCGCCGGGGCTGAGCTCGCGCGCAGCAACATCCGCGTCAACGCGGTGTGCCCGGGGCTGATCCTCACCAACATCTTCACCGCCAACCCGGAGCGTGTGCCGCCCGCGGCCGCGCCGATGGTCAAGGCCGCCATGGCCAAGGGCGCGCCCAACGCGCAGCCCATCGCCAAGGCAGGCTTGCCGGAAGACATTGCCAAGGCGGTGCTCTTCTTTGCCTCCGACGAGTCGGCGTTCGTGACGGGTGAGCACCTTCTCGTGGATGGTGGTGCCTTCATCGGGCCCCGCCACGTGTGGGACCCGGTCGCCCAGGCCGAGCGGGAGGCCCGCATGCGAGGATGACGGCCCCTCGGTCGACGGGTACGTCGACCGATCCCCCGAGGGAATGCGGGCCGGCTTGGGGCGGCCCGGCGCTCGGCCCGCCTGCCGCCTCCACGGCACGCCAATTGCCCCAAGGTGGAGGATGCGCCACAGCTCCTTCCACGACAGCCCGCTCCACGTCCTGCTCAACGCGGCCTCGGGCCGCGACGATGCCCAGGCGACCTATGCGCTGATCGGCCAGCGGCTGGCCGAATCGGGCCGGCGCTACCGGATCGAGATGGTGCAGCGTGGTGCGGACATCCCGCGCACCGCGCAGCGCCTCGCCTCGCAGGCCACGGCGCAAGGCGGCGTGATCGTGGCCGCGGGTGGCGACGGCACCATCAACGCCGTGGCCCAGGCCGCCCACGACGCCGGCTGCCCGATGGGCGTGCTGCCGCAGGGCACCTTCAACTACTTCAGCCGCACGCACGGCATCCCGCAAGACACCGCCGCCGCCGTCTCGGCGCTGCTCAACGCGCAGGCGCAGCCGGTGCAGGTGGGGCTGATCAACAACCGCGTCTTCCTCGTCAACGCGAGCCTCGGCCTCTACCCCGAGCTGCTGGAAGACCGCGAGGCCTACAAGCAGCGCTTCGGCCGCAGCCGCATCGTGGCGCTCTTCGCCGCCGGGGCCACGCTGCTGCGCGAGCACCGCCAGCTGCGCCTGCGCATCGAGCGCGGCGGCGCGGTGCGCGACGTGCGCACGGCCACGCTCTTCGTCGGCAACAACCGCCTGCAGCTGCAGCAGGTGGGCCTGCCCGAAGCGCGCGGCATCGAGCACGGCCGCGTGGCCGCGGTGATGCTCAAGCCCACCAGCACCTGGGGCCTGGTGCGCCTCATGTGGAACAGCGCGCTGGGCAAGCTCTCGGAAGCCGACGAGGTGGAGAGCTTCCAGTTCCAGCACATGACGGTGCAGCCCTGGCTGCCGTATGGCGCACGCCGCGTGAAGGTGGCCACCGATGGCGAGATCTGCCTGATGCGTGCGCCGCTCGAGTTCCGCGTGTCGCCGCGGCCGCTCTACCTGCTGAAGCCGGGTGCGGTGGTCACGCGCACCGAAGCGGTCGAACATGCTGCTGCACATCTCTGACCCGCACTTCGGCACCGAGCAGCCGGAGGTGTGCGACGCGCTGCTGCGCCTGACCGACACGCACCGGCCCGAGCTGGTGGTGCTGTCGGGCGACATCACGCAGCGCGCCCGCCGCGCGCAGTTCCGCGCCGCGCGCGAGTTCGTCGACCGGCTCAACACGCCGCGCACGCTCGTCATCCCGGGCAACCACGACATCCCGCTCTTCAACGTCTTCGCGCGCATGTTCCGGCCCTATGCCAACTACCTGCGCGAATTCCCCGACGTGGCCGGCGTGCACGACTCGAGCCGCCTGCGCGTGATCGCGCTCAACACCACGCGGCCGAGCCGCCACAAGAACGGCGTGCTGTCGCCGGGGCAGGTCGACAGCGTGGCAAGCGAGCTGCGCCTCGCGCGGCCCGGTCAGCTGCGCATCGTGGTGATGCACCAGCCGATCGCGGTGGAGCGCCCGCAGGACGCGCACGACCGGCTGCGCGGCCCGCTGGACGATGCGCTGCAGCGCTGGGCCGAAGCCGGGGCCGACCTGATCCTCGGCGGCCACATCCACCTGCCTTTCGTCATGCCGCTCTTCGGCCGCAGCCTCGCGCTCAAGCGCCGGTTGTGGGTGGTGCAGGCGGGCACGGCGGTGTCGAGCCGGGTGCGCGAAGGCATCCCGAATTCGGTCAACCTGATCCGCTGGGGCGGCGTGCTGCCGGTGGGCGCCTGCGTGGTGGAGCGCTGGGACTACCTCGCCGATGCGCATGCCTTCGCACGCGCGCGGGTCTCGGCCCTCGACATCGGGTGGCTGCCGCCACCCGCGCCGCCGATGAGCGTGCCGCCTGTCGATCCGGCGCAGCGCCTGTCGGCGTCGTTCAGTTCGGTGGAGTGAGCCTCAGACCTTCAGCCCGCGCAGGAAGCGCTGCAAGGACGCATCGAGCTTCGGTGCCGCCAGCTCCGGGTTGCCGCCGGCCTGGTTGGCGCGGCCGTGCACCGCGAAGTGGCCCACCAGCTGCAGCAGGCTGTCGGCCGCATACGGCTTCTCGACGAAGGCGTCGTAGTCGGTGAACGACTCGCGCACCACCGCCTCGTGGGTGCCGCTCATCACGATGATCGGGATGTCTTCCAGCAGCGGGTTGGCACGCACCGCCTGCCCGAGCTCGCCACCGGTCACGTGCGGCATCATGAAATCGGTGAGGATCACCGCGGGCTTCTCGCCGCCCAGCAGCTCGAGGGCGAGCTTGCCGTTGGAGGCCGGCGCCACGCGAAAGCCTTCCGCTTCGAGCAGCAGGCGCAGGACCTCCGCGTTCCCGTACTCGTCTTCGGCCAGCAGCACCAGTTTCATCATCCGCAACCTTGAGGGCCTCACGTGGCCGTCAAACCCGACGCACCGAGCGTCAGGTCGAACGTGTTGCGCGACATGCGCGTCGCACGCAGCTTGGCGACACTGAGCCGGCGGCTGTCGGGCGCCTCGTCGCTTCGGGCGAGGTGCAGCACATTGTCGAACCAGGCGGCGAGGCCGTCGCCGCTGGGGTCTCTGCTGCCGGTGGCGGCGGCCAGCGCCGCAGGGTCGAGCGTGAAGAGCGAGGTCACGCCGCGCAGCTTCAACTCGCGCAGGAGCCGGCCGACGAAGCGGTAGCCGCGCTCCGAGAAGGCCACCGTGTCGGCCAGCGCCGCCATGCCATCGACCACCAGGCGGGTGACGCGGTGCTCGTCGACGAGCCGCAGCAGCTTGTGGCCCATCTCGTCGAGCGCCTCGTCTTCCGCGCCCTGTTCATAGATGCAGAGAGCGCCGGTCTCGAGTGCTGCGTCCACGCGCAGCCCGCACAGGCCGCCGGCCCGCACCAGCTCGAGCGCCGTCTCGGTGCCGGAAACCATCAGGGCCGGCTTTCCTCGGGTGGCGCCTGCCAGGAAGGCGAGCGCCAGCAGGGTCTTGCCCGAGCCGCTGCGGCCCACCAGCAGCGTGCCGCTGCCGGGCTCCAAGCCACCGTGCTGCAGCGCGGCATCGACGTCGGGCACGCCCAGGCCCACGGGGGCGGTGCCGACGTCCACGGCCGGTGCCCCGTGGGGCAGCGCCTCCAGCCGCGGGAAGAAGCGCAACCCGTCGCTGGTGATGCAGAAGGTGTGCTTGCCGCGCTCGACCGCGCTGCCGCGGAATTTGCGCACCTGGATGCGCCGCTCGCTGCGCCACTGGTAGGTGTAGTCCTCGAAGGCAAAGATGCCGTCGACCATGGTCTGCTCGGCATCGAGCGGGCGGCCCCGGCCGCTGGTGAGCAGCAGGCAGGTGACGGCCATCGCCGAGGCCAGGCTCTGCAGCTCGTGCACGAACTGGCGCACCCCTTCCTCGGGGCGGCTCTGGCCGATGTCGGCGACCAGGCCGTCGACGATCAGGAGGCTCACCTGGTGGCGCGCCATCTCGCTGCGCAGCAGCTGCACCACGGCCTTGAGGCCCTGCTCTTCGAGCTCGCGGTAGCCGCTCAGGTAGAGCACCGAGGAGTTGACGAGCTCGGGCTTGCAGAAGCTTTGGCCGAGCATGTGCTGCAGCATGCGCGAGTGCGACTCGGCGAGCATCGTCACGTAGAGCGCCTTGCCGCCGCGCGCGGCGAGCGAGAAGGCGATCTGGTTGGCGAGCGTGGTCTTGCCGGCACCGGGCGGCCCTTCGAGGATGTAGACCCCTCCTTCGAACAGCCCGCCATGCAGGATCTCGTCGAGACCGGGGACCGTGGTGGGAAAGCGCTTCATCGCTGGCATGGGAGACGCCCCTCTGTGGCTGTTCTTGTGGATGCACAGGATGGTAGCGGGGGGAATCCCCGCCCCGTGTCAGACAAACACCCGTCTCGCCTCCCCTGCCGGTCAACCGGCCCCACCCACCACGAAGCTGCCGACGGTGACCATGTCGGCCGGGCCGGACAGGCGCAGCGTGACCCGCTCGTCCTTCTGGTCGGCGCGGCCGAAGCCGGTGCTGAGCACCAGCATCAGGGTGGTCGAGGGCGACACCACCTGCTGGCGGTGGCCGTAGAAGCGCGCCTGCACGAGATAGCGGCCGGGCTTGGCGACCTTCAACGCAAACTCTTCCGGGCCGTAGCCGCCGGTCACGTCGCGCGAGACACGGGCGCCCTGGTAGCTCAGGCGCTGGCCGTAGTACGTCTGCTCGCCGTCGGGGTCGGTGACCCAGAGGTCGATGTCGGTGTTGTCGGCGTCCCAGCCGAGCACGATGCGCAGGTCGAGCGGCAGGTTGCGCAAGAGGCGCTTGTCGAAACCGGTGGTCTTCACCGGGCGGCCCAGGCGCTCGGCGCGCGCGATCACCATGTTCATCTCGTTGAGCGCGGTGAGGTCGATGTCCGGGAAACGGGCATCCCACGGGCGCGAGACCACCTGCCAGAGCTGGTCGACCGCGTCCTGCCACTGGCCGGCCTCGGCATGCGCGAGGCCGAGGTCGCGGAACGATTGCGGCTCGTTGGGGCTCAGGCGCTGCACCTCGCGCAGCACGGGCACGGCGAGCTGCGGCGCGTTGGCCTGCAGCAGGCGGTAGCCGAGCACGCGCAGGATGTGGCGGTTCTCCAGGTCCATCTCGGCCAGGTTCGACAGCACGCGCATCGCGAGCAGCGGCAGCTTCTTCTGAAAGAGCACGTCGGCGGCGTCGAGGAAGAAGGCGGTGCTGTCCAGGTGCTTCGGCCGCTCGTCGAGGTAGACGCGGTAGACCGATTCGGGGGTGGCCGCGCGCAGGCGGCGCGCGTAGGGCACGTCGGGCTGCCAGGGCTGGAGGCGGATCACGGCGGACGGTGGAGCGTCTTGTCCTGCGGCACCGGCCTTGGCCTTGCGGGCCGGGGCCAATTCGCGGCTCTCGGCCATCGGCGCGGGCGCGGCCGGGGCGGCCAGCGAGGGGCGCATCGCGTCGTCGCGGCGAGACAGCGCCATCTCCTGCCGGCCGGCCGCGCCGCCCAGCAAGCGCTGGCGATCCTGTTCCTGCTTCTGCGCCCTGGCCCCGGCGCCATCTTTCGGGAAGTCTTTCTCCCACCAGGCCACCTGCTCGGCAAAACGTGCCGCCACCTGGTCGAGGTGCTGGGCCCGCGAGCGCTGCTGGCCCTGCTGCACCTGCGCCATCGCGCGGGCATAGGCATCGCGCAGCGAGGGCGGCGGCTCGATCTCGAAGCGCACGTAGTCGTTGAGCGCCTCCAGCACGATGAGCGAGGTCTCGCGCGAGACGAGGCCATAGGTGCGGCCGAGGCGGCGAACCTCGGCGCGGGTGTCGCCCACCGCCGCTTCGAGCTCGGCGATGCGCAGCCCGGCCCAGCGCTGGGCGACCTGGGTCGAGCCCGTGTCGCTGGCGGCGACGTGCAGGCGACGCTGCTCGATGCGGCCATCGGCGCGCTCGAAGTCGAGCGTGAGCTCGGCCTCGCGATGTACCAGCACACCGGCCAGGCGCACGTAGCCCTCGGTGGCGTACGGGTCGTCGATGACCACGTCGCGCGCCTGCACGCTGGTCGCACGCAGCAGGCGTGGCTTGCGCAGCTGCAGGGCCTTCGCGGCATCGCCGGGCGCGAGGAGGTCGAGGTGCTCGCCGCCGCTGCGCTCGGCGAGCTGGCGCAGGCGGTGCACGTGGCCGCTCTCGCTGCTGAGCGACAGCGCGAAGAGCGGCACCGGGCTCGCCGGCAACGCGGCCTTCGCGCCCCAGTTGGAGAGGCCGTCGGAGAAGAGCAGTGCGAGCTCGCAGCCCTCGGTCTTGATCAAGGCCGGCAGGTTGCTCGCGCCGTCGCAGGGTGTCGCCTCCAGCACGCGGCGCAACGTCTGCCACTGGCCACCGCGCACGGTGAACCGCTGCTCGGGCTCGACCACGTCGCGGCCCACCTGCAGCAGCACCTCGACATGGCCCAGCGCACGGAAGTACTCGTCGAGCACCTGAAGCTCCAGGTGGCGCGTGCGCTTGCCGGCGGAGCCCGAAGCATCCCACAGCAGCGCGATGCGGCGCGGCCTGGCGCGTGGTGCTGGTGCGAGTGCCGCGTCGCCGATCGCCAGCTCGGCATAGAAATGCTCGCGGCCGGCGTGGCGCTGCGTGCTCACCACCGGGGTGCTGCGACGCGGCAGCGTAACCACCAGCGAGGGTGCGCCCTGGAGCTGGTCGGCCACGAGCGAGAGCTCGGCCCAGCCTTGCGCGGACCGGCGGCGCTCCAGCGCTTTCGCGGGCAGGTCCTCCATCCACACCGTGAGCTCGTCGGGTGTGGTGCCCGCGACCAGCACCTGCGCCTCGAGCCGCGACAGGCCCGAGCCAAAGCGCAGCGGCAGGTCGAGCCGGCCGCCGGCGTCCAGAGTCTGCGCGAGGTGCAGCACCACGCGGCGCGTGCCCTGGGCGGGCAGTGGGTAAACGCGCAGCTTGTAGTTGTCGCCGTCGGTCACTTCCAGCAGCGCCGGGTCGACCCGCGCCCGGATCACGTCTTCGAACACCTGCTGGCCCCGCGCCTTGTCGACCACCACCGCGGGGCGCAGCTCGCCGTCGATGTCGAGCTCGAAGCCGCTGACCCACTGGCCGTGGCCGAGCGGAAACTGCAGCTCGCCTTCGAGCACACGCCCGTTGGGATTGAAGAAGACGAGCTCGACGCGCATCTGCGCCGCGTGTCCGACGACCTCGGCGCGCACGCTCGCGCGCTGCACCCGCACCGGCTCGGCCGCAGGGTCCTGAAGCCGCATGCGCAGCATCGGGGGCTCGAAGGGGCGGGCCGGCGGCGCGAGGGCCAGCGCGCTCGGCGCGGCGCAGGCGCCCACCAGGGCAGAGAGGCAGGACCGGCGGGTCAGCGAAGCGGAAGTGAGAGCAGCAGTGGCCATGTCAGTGGAAGAAAGGGTGGGACACCCTGGCTTCCACGCACGAGCCGGCCCGACGGGGTGAAGCCGGTCGGAAAAATATTCAGGTCGCGGCGGCCGGCTTGGTGTCCACCGGCAGGCACAGCAGGGCCGTCAGCAGCGCCAGCCCCACGTGCAGGGCATAGAGCGGCGTGAAGTCGGCGCGCTCCAGGCCGGCATGGCCCAGCAGCAGCACGGTGATCGCCACGCCCAGCACCGAGCCGATCTGGCGCGTGGCCTGGTTGACGGCGCTGCCGACCGCATACTGGTCGGCCGGCAGCTTGTTGACGGCCGCGCCCGAGAGCGAAGGCAGCACCAGGCCCACGCCGAGGCCGCTCATCACCACGCCGGGCAGCCACTCGGTCAAGTACTCAGGCGTGGCGCCGGGCACGAAGAGGAACCAGGCGCCGCTCGCGGCATAGAGCAGCGCACCGCCCACCAGGAAGGGCCGGTGCCCGGTGCGCGCGGCGATGCGGCCCGAGACGATGGCCGTCACCACCACGAGCAGCGGCCCCGGCGTGATGGCAAGGCCCGCGCGGGGCAGGCTGTAGTGCCACACCTCGGTCATGTAGAAGAAGAAGCCGAAGAACATGATCGCGAAGGCGATGCCGAAGCTGAAGGTCGCCAGGTTCACGAAGGTGTAGGTGCGGTGGCGGAAGAGCCGCAGGTCGACCAGCGGGTCGCGGGCACGGCGCGCCCACAGCACGAAGCCGCCCAGCGCCACGAGCCCCGTCGCCGCGGCCACCAGCAGCTCGCTACTCGACCAGTGCGGCGACTCGCTCTGCACGATGGCCAGGGCCAGCGCGCCCACGCCAACGATCACGAGCAGCATGCCGACCACGTCGAGGCGCTTGTGGGCGCCTTCGCGCTTCTCCTCGCGCAGCAGCGTCGCGCCGCGCCAGATGGAGATCGCCCCCAGCGGCACGTTGATGTAGAAGGCCCACTGCCAGCCCACGGTGTCGACGACGAGCGAGCCGAAGCTCGGGCCCACCGCCGCGGCCAGGCCGCCCACCGCGCCCCACAGGCTCACCACCACCGTGCGCTTGCTCTGCGGGAAGGCCGCGAGCACCAGCGCCAGCGACGCCGGCGTGAGCAGCGCGGCGCCGATGGCCTGCAGCGCCCGCGCCGCGATCAGCCAGCCCAGGCTGCCGGCCAGTCCGCAGGCGGCCGAGGCGGCGATGAAGAGCGTCACGCCGAGCATGAACACGCGTCTGCGCCCGTGCCGGTCGGCCAGGCCGCCGGCCGGGATCAACATGGCCGCGAAGAGCACGGTGTAGGCGTTGAGCACCCACGACATGTCGGCCGCCGAGGCGCCCGGGAAGCCCGCCCGCATCGCGCCGAAGGCGGCGTAGAGCATCGTGGTGTCGAGCGAGACGAGGAACACCGCCACGCTCGCGACCCAGAACACGGGCCAGGGCGAGGCCTTGGCGACATGCGGTTCGGCGGTGGCAGGAAGGGGGAGCACGGTGGCGGGCTTCATGGGGGCGACCTTTCAGCGAGGGTTCAGCGCCAGTTCAACGCGACAGCGGCTGGGTGTAGACCGCCGGCGTGGCGGACAGGCCCGCCTTCACCATGCGGGTGATGTCATCGGCGAGCACCTCGGCGGCGCCGGCTTCGAGGCCGTCGAAGGCCCGCTGCACGACGAGCTCGGGGGCCGTCTTGGGCACGTCCATGCCGCGCACGAGGTCGGTGTCGACGAAGCCCACGTGCAGGCCGGTCACCTGGGTCTTCTGCGCCAGCAGTTCGAGGCGAAGGCCGTTGGTGAAGGCCCAGGCCGCGGACTTGGTGGCGCCGTAGACGCCCAGCAGCGGCGAATTGATCCAGCTCGCGATCGACAGCACGTTGAGGATGGCGCCGCCGCCCTGCGCCGCCAGCACCGGCGCGAACGCCTGGCTCATGCGCCACACGCCGAAGAAGTTGGTCTCGAACTGCTGGCGCGCCGACTCGATGGCGCCGTCGGCCAGGAAGCCGCCCGTGGTGGCGATGCCCGCGTTGTTGACCAGCAGCGTCACGTCGCTGCAGCGCTGCGCGGCGGCGCGCACCTGCTCGGGGTCGGTCACGTCGAGCCGGATCGGCTCGACCCCGGGCAGGTTCACGCTGGCCGGGTCGCGCGCCCCGGCGTACACCTTGCGCGCCCCGCGGGCCAGGGCCTCGCGGGCGAAGGCCAGCCCCAGGCCCCGGTTGGCACCGGTGACGAGAACCACTGCGTTGTCGAGCTTCATGTTCGGACCTCTTTCGGAAATATGATGACCGTCATAATTGAAGGCCAAGAAAAGCGCCGACGGGCGGCGCGGGTGAATCAGGCGGGGGTGGTGGTGTCGTGCTGGGCCAGCAGCCCCTCCCGGATGGACTTGAGCATGGCCTTGGCTTCGGCGCCGGTGCCGATCGCCCGCGCGATCTGCAGGCCGCCGACCATCGCGGCGGTGATGAGCGCAGCCGAGGCCGGGTCGGCGCCGGGCGGCAGCGCCACGCGCACCCGCTCGACCAGCCCCAGTACGCGCCGCGCCGAGGCCTCGCGCACCTCGGGCGCCTGGCGCGGCATCTCGGACAGCAGCGCCGACACCACGCAGCCCGTCTCCAGGGCTTCGAGGTGCTCGTCGGAAAGGTAGCTCTCGACCAGCACGCGCAGCGGGCTCACGCCCTCACGCGCCAGCGCTTCCACCTTGCGTTCGAGCCGGCCGGCGTTGGCCTGCCCGGCCCGGCTCACCGCCTCGGCCAGCAGGGCGTCGCGCGACTTGAAGTGCGCGTAGAAGCCGCCGTGGGTGAGGCCGGCTTCCTTCATGACGCTGGCCACGCCGGTGCCGGCATAGCCGCTGCGCCGGATGGCGCGCGCCGCCGCCTCGACGATGCGTTCGTGCGAGAGCTCGCTGCGGCTGGGAGGCTTGGTCATGGCGGTGGATCGGCTCAAATATGATGATCATCATAATTCAAGCCCAGCCGTTTTGCATCTCGCATGTTTGCGTAGGAATCCACAGTCCGGCGGGCCCTGGCACCCGCGAGCCGCCTCAGCGCAGCGTCACTTGCCGGCGCGGCGGCGGCCGCCCGACACCTTGAGCAGCAGCTCCAGCAGCAGCAGCCGCTCGGCCGGCGAGAGCACCGACAGGGCGTCGTTTTCCATCGTCGCGGCGATCTTCTCGGCGCGCTGCACCAGCTGCTGGCCGGCCTTGGTGAGCACGACGATCTGCGAGCGGCGGTCTTCGGTGCTGCGCACCCGCTCGACCCAGCCGCGCTCCACCATGCGGTCGAGCGTGACAGCGAGGTTGGGCGGCGAGACATCGAGCGCCTGGCCGAGCTGCTTCTGGTTGACGTTCTCGTTCGAGGCGACGAGCACGAGGATGGAGAACTCCACCGCCTTCAGCTGCAGCGGCCCGAGGTGCTTGGCAAACACCTTCTTGAGCGCGACCGACGCGCGCGTGGCCGCATAGCCCATCAGGTGCGTGAGGCGCGACTGGTCGAGCGGCGCCGAACGGGCGCGCGGTTCCACGGTGTCGTCGGCGGCAAGCTCGGTGGCGTTCATGGGGGCGGGGGGTGGAGCTGAGGCAGCGGATTTTGCCCTGCGCGGATGCGCGCCAGGCAGAGCCCGGCTTCGGGCAGCAGGTAGTCGAGGTAGTAGCGGGCTGTTTCGCGCTTGGCGGTGTGGAAGGGTGACGATGCGTGCGCGGCCACCGCCTCGGCGCGCACCCAGCCCTGGGCCAGCAGCACCAGGCCGGCCAGGCGCAGGTAGTCGTCGGCCACGCGGTAGGGCAGCTCGGGGTCGCCCTTGCACTGCTGCAGCAGCTGCTGCGTCGCCTGCTGCCAGTTGGCGAGCCAGGGGTGCACACGCTCGGCGAGCTCGGTGGCGGGGAGCTCCTGCTGCAGTCGGGTGATGAGTCCGCCGAGCTTCACGCCGCCATCGGCGACCACCTTGCGCACCAGCAGGTCGATCGCCTGGATCTCGTTGGTGCCCTCGTAGATGCGCGAGATGCGGCTGTCGCGTACGCATTGCTCGATGCCGTGGTCGTGGATGTAGCCATGGCCGCCGTAGACCTGCTGCGCCGCTTGCGCCGAGGCGAATGCGTTGTCGGTGAGGAAGGCCTTGCAGATCGGCGTGAGCAGCGAGACCTCGTCGTGCGCGACGTGGCGCACGCTTTCGTCCGGGTGACGCTCGGCGAGGTCGAGCAGGTGCGCAGTCTCGTAGGCCAGCACACGGCCGCCTTCGAGCAGCGCACGCTGGCGCAGGAGGTTGTGGCGCACGGCGGGGTGCAGCACGATCGAGTCGGCCTCGGCGTTCTGGCGTGTGGCCTCGCGCACCGGCGCGCGCATCTGCACACGCTCCTGTGCGTAGGCGAGCGCGTTCTGGTACGCACTCTCGGCGTGGCCGACGCCCTGCAGGCCGACGTGCAGCCGCGCCGCGTTCATCATCACGAACATGCCGGCGAGGCCGCGATTCGCTTCGCCCACCAGCCAGCCCGTCGCACCCTCGAAGTTCATCACGCAGGTGGCGCTGCCCTTGATGCCCATCTTCTTCTCGAGGCCGTCGCAGCGCAGGGTGTTGCGCGTGCCGTCGGGCATCACCTTGGGCACGAGGAAGAGCGACAGTCCCTTGGTGCCGGCTGGCGCATCGGCGATGCGCGCCAGCACCATGTGCACGATGTTGTCGGTGAGGTCGTGCTCGCCGCCAGAGATGAAGATCTTGGTGCCGCTGAGGCGGAAGCTGCCGTCGGCCTGCGGCTCGGCGCGGGTCTTCAGCAGGCCCAGGTCGGAGCCCGCGTGCGCTTCGGTCAGGCACATGGTGGAAAGCCACTCGCCGCTCACGACCTTGGGCAGGTACTGCGCGCGCAGCTCGGGCGTGGCGTGGGCCAACAGGCTCTCGTAGGCGCCGTGCAGCAGGCCCGGGTACATGTTCCACGCGTGGTTGGCCGAGTTGAGCATCTCGTGCAGCACGGCGTTGACCGACTGCGGCAGGCCCTGGCCGCCGACCTCAGGATCGCAGGCGAGCGCCGGCCAGCCGGCCTGCACGAAGGCTTGGTAGGCCTCGCGGAAGCCGTTCGGCGTGGTGACCTGGCCGTCTTTCAGCGTGCAGCCTTGCAGGTCACCCACGGCGTTGAGCGGCGCGATCACTTCGGAGGCGAACTTGCCCGCCTCTTCGATCACCTGGCGTGCGGTGTCGGCATCGACCTCGGCGAAGGACGGCATCTGCGCCCACTGCGCGGGCAGGTTCAGCAGCTCTTCGGTGACGAACTGGATGTCACGCAGAGGCGGGTGGTACTGCCACATGGCGAGGTCAGGCTTCTGCCTTCTTGCGTGCGGCGCCGAGGTAGGTGTCGATCACGCGCGGGTCCTTCGCGAGCTCGGCGGCGGGGCCGCTGAGCGCGATCTCGCCCATCTCCAGCACGTAGCCGTGGTCGGCCACTTCGAGTGCGGCGCGGGCGTTCTGCTCGACCAGAAGAATCGTCACACCGGTCGCGCGCAGGTCCGAGATGGTCTTGAACACCTCCTTGACGATCAGTGGCGCGAGGCCGAGCGACGGCTCGTCGAGCATCAGCAACTGCGGCTTGCTCATCAGCGCGCGGCCGACGGCGAGCATCTGGCGTTCGCCGCCCGAGAGCGTGCCGGCGAGCTGCTTGCGGCGCTCCTTGAGGCGTGGGAAGCGGGTGAAGACCTCTTCCATCGTCTCGCGCGCGGCCTTCGGGCCCTGGCGCACGTGGCGATAGGCACCGAGCAGGAGGTTGTCTTCGACCGGCATGGTGGAGAAGAGCGCACGCGTCTCGGGCACGAGGGCGATGCCCTGCATCACGCGCTCTTCGAGGCTGCGCTTGTCGATGGGCTTGCCGTCGTAGGCGATCTCGCCTTTCGAGGGCATCACGCCCATCAGCGCGTTGAGCAGGGTGCTCTTGCCGGCGCCGTTGGGGCCGATCACCGTCACGACGCTGCCTTTTTGGGCCTCGAGGGTGAGGCCGTGGAGGACTTCGGCGTGGCCGTAGGCGGCGTGGAGGTTGCTGACCTTCAGCAAGGGGCTTGTCATGGGATGTCCTGTTTCACTGCGTGGGCCGCATGCCGGGTCTCGGCCCGGCGGCCGAGTTACTTTCTTTGCTTCGCCAAAGAAAGTAACCAAAGAAAGGCGACCCGACGGTGGCGGTCCGGCCTGCGGCCGGACTGCTCTGCGGTGCTCGGTCTTGAGGGGCCGCGCCTAACTCACTTCGCGGCCTTTGGCCGCTACGTTCAGACAAGAGGCGCGAAGTCAGTTCACGAAGCGCGCTGGCGCGCGCGCCCCTCAAGCCCTGCGCTCCTCGACGCCACCCACGGGAAGCGATTCGGCTCGCTTCGCATCGCCACCCGCACGGGTGCGCGCATAGCGCGCCCCGCATCCAGCACGAGGCGAAGCGAGTCGAGAGTACGAGGCCAGCGAAGCTGGCGAGGGTATCCCGGGGCCCTTGAGAGCCGTCGAGCAGCGCAGGGCTTGGGGTGGCGCGCGCAGCGCGCTTCGTGAACTGACTTCGCGCAGCTGTTTGAGCGCAGCGCCGCAGGCGCGTAGCGAGTTCTGCGCGACACCCCAAGCCCGAGCAGCGCAGAGAAGTCGCCCCTAGGGCGACCGGCGAACGGGGTGCCTTTTCTTTTGGTTCCTTTTCTTTGGGCAAGCAAAGAAAAGGGACTGCGCCGCCGGGCGCACATCCCGGCGCAGCCTCGCGCAGTGAACAGAACCCCACGATCAATGCTCCGTGCCCAGGTACGCAGCACGCACCGCCGGAGAAGCCTGCACTTCAGCCGGCGTCCCCTCCATCAGCTTCGTCCCAAATTCCATCACCACGATCCGATCCGTGACCTGCATCACCAGATCCATGTCGTGCTCGACCAGCAGGATCGACAACCCTTCCGAGCGAAGCTGCCGCAGCACCTCCACCAGCGCCTGCTTCTCCTTGTGCCGCAAGCCGGCGGCAGGCTCATCCAGCAACAGCAACGCCGGATCCGCGCACAAGGCCCGCGCAATCTCCATCAAGCGCTGCGGCCCCATCGCCAGATTGCCCGCCTGCTCATGCAGGTACTGCTCCATCCCGATGCGCTTCAACTGCCGCTCCGCCTCACGCAGCAGCGAACGCTCCTCGGCCCGATCGAGCCGCAGCATCGCCGACGCCACGCCACGCGAGCCGCGCAGGTGGGCGCCCAGCGCCACGTTCTCCAGCACCGTCATCGTCGGGATCATCTTCACGTGCTGGAACGTGCGGCAGAGGCCGCGCTTCGCGATGTCGCGCGAGGCCATGCCGTCGATGCGCTGGCCGCGGAAGGTGACCGCGCCGCTCGTGGCCGGCAACACGCCCGTCACGAGGTTGAAGGTCGTCGACTTGCCCGCGCCGTTGGGCCCGATCAGGCCGACGATCTCGCCCGCACGCACCTGGAAGCTCACGTCGTTGACCGCCACCAGCCCGCCGAACTGCTTGCGCACCGCCTGCACATCGAGCACCAGCTCGCCCTGCGGCGGCTTGCTTTGCTCGGCGAGCGGCGCGGCGTCGTGCCAGTCGACCTTGCGCTTGACCGGGGGCAACCAGCCTTCGATGAAGGCCCACACGCCATCGCGCGCGTAGTGCAGCACCAGCACCAGCGCGATGCCGAACACGATCACCTCGTAGTTGCCGCTGCTGCCCATCAGCTTGGGCAGCCACACCTGCAACTGCTCTTCCAGGATCTTCACGATGCCGGCGCCGACGATGGCGCCCCACACATGGCCCACGCCGCCGAGCACCGCCATGAAGAGGTACTCGATGCCCTTGTTGAGGCCGAAGGGCGAGGGGTTCACCGTGCGCTGGAAGTGCGCAAAGAGCCAGCCCGAAACGGCCGCGAACAGCGCCGCAATCACGAAGGCCATCACCTTGGTCTGAAAGGTGTTCACGCCCATGGCCTCGGCCATCGTCGTGCCGCCCTTCACCGCGCGCAGCGCCCGGCCCACGCGCGAGTCGAGCAAATGCAGCGTGGCAAACGAGGCCAGCACCACGATCACCCACAAGAGGTAGTAGAAGCTGCGGCCCGACCTCAGCTCGGTGCCGAAGAAGTTGATCGCCGGCAGGCCCAACAGGCCGTCGTACTTGCCGAGCGCGTCGATGTTGCCGAGCGTGTAGTACAGGCTCAGGCCCCAGGCGATGGTGGCCAGCGGCAGGTAGTGGCCCGACATGCGCAGCGTGACCCACGCGAGCACGAGCGCGAAGACTGCCGTGATCACGAGGCCGATCCACACCGTGACCCACGGCGAGAAGCCGTGCACGGTGGTGAGGTAGGCGGTGGTGTACGCGCCCATGCCGACGAAGGCCGCCTGGCCGAAAGACGTGAGCCCGGCCACGCCGGTGAGCAGCACCAGGCCGAGGGCGACCAGCGCATAGAGGCCGATGTAGTTGGCCTGCGTGATCCAGAACTCGGGCACCGGCAGCAGCGGCAGCACCGCCACGGCCAGCACGAAGACGATGAGGGAGATGCGACGGATGTTCATGTTGTTGTCCAGTGTTCCCCGCCGGGCCGCCCCAAGGGGAACGGCGCCCCTCGGGGGCAGGAGCAAAGCGACTGGGGGGCTCTCATCACTCTTCGTCGTCGTGGCCGTGGAGGAAGGATCTCCAGAGCAGCACGGGGATGATCACGGTGAAGACGATCACCTCCTTGAAGGCGCTGGCCCAGAAGGAGCCAAAACTCTCGAGCACGCCGACGAAGATGGCGCCCAGCGCCGCGGCCGGGTAGCTCGCCAGCCCGCCGAAGATGGCGGCGACGAAGCCTTTCAGGCCGATGAGGAAGCCGGAGTCGTAGAAGATGGTCGCGGTGGGCCCGATGAGAAGGCCCGACAGCGCCCCCATGAAGGCGGCGAGGCCGAGGGTCAGGCGGCCGGCGCCCGAGGTCGAGATGCCCATCAGCCGCGCGCCGAGCCGGTTGACCGCCGTGGCGCGCAAGGCCTTGCCGCGCAGCGTGAGCTCGAAGAAGACGAACAGCGCCGACATCAGCGTGATCGTCGCCACGAAGATGATGAAGGCCTGGCCCGAGACCGTGACCGGGCCGAGCTGGAAACGTTCGTCCCAGAAGCTCGGGTTGCGGAAACCTTCGGCACCGAAGAACACGAGGCCGAGACCGGTGAGCGCGAAGTGCACGCCGACCGAGACGATGAGCAGCACCAGCACGCTCGCGTCGGCCAGCGGCTCGTACGCGAGGCGGTACACCAGCGGGCCGAGCGGCGTGACCACCGCCAGCGTGAAGAGGCTCTGCGCCCACAGCGGCCAGCTCCGCGGCCCCGCAAACCAGGCCACCGCAAACACGAGGACCGGCACCGCGAGCGTGAGCAGCGCTTCCTTCGCGAGCACCCCGGAGCCGAGCCCGCGGCGCATGCCGCGCACACCGTCGACGACCGCCGCGATCACCGCCACCGCGAGCAGCAGCCACACCGTACCCGGCAGGTCGCCATGGCGGTGCCAGAAGCTGCCGACCGGGTTGCCGTTCTGCAGGATGGCCAGCGTGATCGCGCCATAGGCGACGAAATCACCCTGCCCGATGAAGATGATGCGCGTGATGGCAAACACCAGCACGGTGGCCAGGGCCAGCAGCGCGTAGATGGCGCCATTGGTGACGCCGTCCAGCGTGAGGATGCTGGCGATAGAGAAGTCCATGTTCGATCGACACCAATAAATTGGCCGAGCGAAGCAAGGCCAAGATCAAGCAACGCCCGGGGGAACCGGCTTGGCCGGGCCCCTCGGGTGGCGCCCCTTGGGGGCAGGAGCGTTAGCGACTGGGGGGCTGATCAGTTCTCTACGTCCCACTCACCCTTGACCACCTTGAGGATCACGCCGGTCTCGGTCGTGAAGCCCCAATGGTTGTCCTTCGAGTAGGTCACCACGCCCTGCGACAGCACCGTGCGCCCCATGTTCTCGATCGCATCACGCAGCGCGGTGCGGAAGGCTTGCGTGCCCGGCTTGCCGGCCTTGAGCGCGACCGGCACCGCCTTCTCGAGCACGATGACGGCGTCGTAGCCGTGCGCGCCGAACTGGTTGCGGCTGCCGGCGCCATAGGCCTTCTCGTACTTCTGCACGAAGTCGAGCGCGAGCTTCTTCGACGGGTGCGAATCGGGCAGCTGCTCGGGGGCCACCGCCGGGCCGGAGACGACGAAGGAGCCTTCGACGTCCTTGCCACCGATGCGCATCAGGTCGCGCGACGCGGCCGCGTGCGTCTGGTAGATCGTGCCCTTGTAGCCGCGCTCGATCAGGCCCTTGTGCGGCATGGCGGCACCGGAGCCCGAGGCGACCACGAGGATGGCCGGCGGGTTGGCCGCGACGAGCTTCAACGCCTGCGCGGTCACGCTGGTGTCGGGGCGCGCAAAGCGCTCCACCGCCACGATCTGCGGGCCACCGAGCTTGGCCGACTCGGCCTTGAAGTCGTTGAGCCAGCCTTCGCCATACGCGTCGGTGTAGCCCAGGAAGCCGATCTGCTTGATGCCCTTCTTCTTCATGTGCTCGATCAGCGCATGCGCCATCACGGCGTTGCTCTGCGGCAGGCGGAAGGACCAGGTGTCGCGGCCCGCCGGCAGGTTGGCCGGCGACATCATCAGCTGCACGGTCTGCGCTTCGGCGGCCACACCGGCCATCGCGATGGCGACCGGTGTCACGGCCGAGCCCACCAGGATGTCGACCTTGTCTTCGGTGACGAGCTTCTTGGCGTTCTGCACGCCCTTGGTCGGGTCGCTCGCGTCGTCGAGCACGATCACGTTGAGCTTCTCGCCGGCGATGCTCGTCGGCCACAGCTTCACGTAGTTGTTGACGGGAATGCCCAGGCCGTTGCCGGGCCCGGTGAGCGGGAGCACCACGCCGATGGTGATGTCGGCCTGCGCGGCGCCTGCAGCGAACAGGGCAGCCAGGGCGATGGCAAGGGGTCGGAAGGCTTTCATGTGTCTTGTCTCCAGTGATGAAAGGGAACGTCGCGGGTCAACTGCAAAGGGCTTGGATGTCTTCAGGCACGGGGATCGCCCTGAGGCGCTCGCGGTCGTGGTCGTCGCGCTTGACGAAGGCGCGCACCTCGCGGCCTTCGCAGATCAGCTCGTCGCCACGCAGCACGCGGTGCACCTGGGTGAAGGCCACGCGGCGCCACTCTTCGATGTGCGTGTGCACGGTCAGCGTGTCGCCGTAGGTCGCGGTCTTGAGGAACTTGGTGTTGATCTCCAGCAGCGGCGTTCCCACGATGCCGCGCTCGTTTTCCAGGACGCGCCAGGGCTTCACGCCGCACTGCATGAAGAAGGTCAGCGAAGCCGCGTCCATCCAGCGGCAGAAATTTGGGAAGAACACGATGCCCCCGGGATCGCAGTCGCCGAACTGCACGGTCACGGTGTAGGTGGTGCTGCGGGGCATGTGTGGTCGTTTCAGTTCAACGTGCCGCCATGCGCAGGGCGCCGTCGAGACGGATCACCTCGCCGTTGAGCGAAAGGTTCTCGACGATGCTCGCTGCCAGGTGGCCGAACTCTTCGGGCTTGCCCAGGCGCTTGGGGAAAGGAATGCTGGCCGCAAGCGACTCCTGCACCTGCTGCGGCAGCTCGGCGAGCAAGGGCGTGAGGAACAAGCCCGGGGCAATGGTGCAGGCCCGCACGCCGAACTGGGCGAGGTCGCGCGCGAGCGGCAGCGTCATCGCGGCGAGACCGCCCTTGGAGGCCGAATACGCTTCCTGCCCGACCTGGCCGTCGAAGGCCGCGGCCGAGGCGGTGTTGACGAACACACCGCGCTCACCGTCTTCCAGCGGGTCGAGCGCCACGATGCGCGCGGCCGTGAGGCGGATCACGTTGTAGGTGCCGATCAGGTTGACGCGGATCACCCGCTCGAAGTCTTCGAGCGGCGCGGGCGAGCCGTCTTTCTGCACCACGCGCTTCGCGGTGCCGATGCCGGCGATGTTCATCACGATGCGCGCTGGGCCGTGGGCCTTTTCGGCGGCGTCGAGTGCGGCGGTGACGGAGTAGGTGTCGGTGATGTCGCACTTGAGCGCGATGCCGCCGATCTCGGCCGCAAGTTTCTCGCCGAGCGCGGTGTTGAGGTCGAGGATCGCGACCTTGGCGCCGCGACGGGCGAGCTCGCGCGCGGTGGCCGCGCCGAGGCCCGAGGCTCCGCCGGTGACGAGGGCTGCTTGTCCTTGGATCTTCATGGTGGGTGTGTGAGTTGAACGTATGGGCCGATCACGCGGCGTCAGGGTTTTCAAGCAGCAGCGCGATGCCTTGTCCGCCGCCCACGCAGGCCGACGAGATGCCGTAGCGCTGGCCGCTCTTGCGCAGCGCGCGGGCCACGGTGATGGTCAGGCGCACGCCGGTCGCGGCGAGCGGGTGGCCGAGCGCGATGGCGCCGCCGTGCACGTTGAGGCGGTCCTGGTCGAGGCCGAGTTCCTTGGCGACGGCCAGCGTCTGCGCGCCCTGCGCTTCGTTGATCTCGAAGCGGCCGATGTCGTCGAGCTTGAGACCGGTGCGCTCCAGCAGCAGGCGGATCGCCGGCGCCGGGCCGATGCCCATGATCTCGGGCGGCACGCCGACGGCGGCGGCCGCGAGCACGCGGGCCAGCGGCTTGTGCTTGTTGGCCTTCACGTAGGAGCCGCTCGCGACCACGGCCGCTGCGCCCGCATCGACGAGCGCGGAGCTGTTGCCGCCCGTCTGCACGCCATTCGGATAGACGGTGCGCAGCTTGGCCAGCACTTCCACCGGCGAGGGGCGCACGTGCGTGTCGCGGTCGAGTTTCTCCACCTTGCGCGGGAGCTCGATGTGGCGATCCGCATACCCGTCGAGCTTGAAGGTCTCGGCCGTCACCGGGACGATCTCACCCGCAAAGAAGCCCTCTTCCTGCGCCGCCACCGCGCGCGCGAACGAGCGCGACGCATACGCGTCGACCTCGGGGCGCGTGATGCCGTATTTCCTGGCCAGGTTCTCGGCCGTCTGGATCATGGTGATGTTCGGCGCGGGGTCGACCAGCGCTTCCCACATGAAGTCCTTGAACTCCACCGGTGCGCCGAGCTTGAAGCCGGTGCGGTGGGTGAAGGCGGCGATCGGGTTGCGCGTCATCGACTCGGCGCCGACGACCAGCGCCGCATCGCAATAGCCCCCCGAGATCTGCTCGCCGGCCTGGCGGAAGAGCTCGAAGCCGGTGCCGCAGATGCGCTGCACCATGATCGCGGGCACCTCGGTCGGCACGCCGGCGTAGAGGCCCACGAGGCGCGGGAACATGAACTGGTAGAAGTCGCTCGGCGCCATGTTGCCGGCGATCACCGAGCCGATGTCGCTCGCCGGCACGCCGGTGCGGGCGAGCACTTCACGTGCGACCTTGATGCCGAGGTCGGTGGCGCTGACCGCGCCGAGCTCGCCGCAGTAGTCGACCATCGGCGTGCGCACGCCGTCGATCATCCAGATGTCGTCGAAGCCGCCGAAGAAACCTTTGCTGGCCATGGTGTGTTCCTTGAAAGTGGTTCAGGCGCGCGGCAGGACCAAGCCTGCCACGCTGCCGTCGTAGAGCGCATCGACCAGCGCCGCGCGGTGCGTCAGCACGTTGCGCTGGTTGATCGAGCCCTTGTCGGTGATCTCGCCCTTGTCGATCGAGGGCGGCTCGCGCAGCACGTGCAGGCGCGCGATGCGGTTGGCGCTGCCGGTGCCACGGGCCCAGAGCTTGTTGGCGAGCGCCTGGAAGAAATCGACGACCTTCGGGTGCGTGAGCACCTCTTCGGTCGACGCTGCGTCGGGCAGGCCGGCGAGGTGGCGGCACTCTTCCATGCGCGGGAAGACGAGTGCGCCGACTTCGTCGCGGTTGAGGCCGGTGATGACCACGTCCTGCACCAGCGGGGCGCCTTGCGACACCACCGCGGCCTTCAGCGGGCCCACGCTCACGAAGGTGGCGGTGGAGAGCTTGAAGTCCTCGGCGATGCGGCCGTCGAACATCAGGCCCTTGTTGTGGTCGTTCGCATCGACCCAGGTCACCGCGTCGCCGGTGCAGTAGAAGCCTTCGTCGTCGAAGGCCTTGGCGGTGTTTTCCTCGTCGCGCCAGTACCCCGGCATGACGTTGGGGCCGCGGAAGCGCACCTCGGTCTTGTCGCCTTGCGGCACGAGCTTCACGTCGACCCCCGGGCACGGCAGGCCGATGAAGCCAGCGCGGGCGTCGGTGCCGAGCACGAAGGTGCAGGAGGGCGCCGTCTCGGTCATGCCCAGGCCGCCGATGACGCGGATGCGCTCGCCGACGGTGGCTTCGGCGTGCTGGTCGAGCAGGTTCCAGGTCGCCTGCGAGATGCCGGCGCCGCCGCACATGAAGGCGGCCACGCGCTTGAAGAGCGATTCGCGCAGGGCGGCGTCGGTGTTCATCGCCGACGCGATCTCGTCGAAGCCCTTGGGCACGTTGAAGTAGACGGTGGGCTGGATCTCGCGCAGGTTGCGCAGCGTCTCGACGATGCCTTTCGGCGTGGGCTTGCCGTCGTCGATGTACATCGTGCCGCCGTTGTAGAGCGTGATGCCGACGTTGTGGTTGCCGCCGAAGGTGTGGTTCCAGGGCAGCCAGTCGACGAGTACCGGCGGCTGTTCGGCCAGGAAGGCCATCGACTGGCGCAGCATCTGCTGGTTGGCGCACCACATGCGCTGGGTCACGACCACGCCCTTGGGGTTCTTGGTCGAGCCCGAGGTGAACATGAACTTGGCGATGGTGTCGGCGTCGACCTTTGCGTGCGCGGCTTCGCCGGTCGGGCCGTAGGCGGTGTCGAGCAGCGCGTCGAAGCGCGTCGCCTTGCGGCCGGGCAGTTCGCCCTGCGTCAACACGACTTCGGTGCCGGCCGGCACGCAGCAGTCGATGGCCCGTGCGTAGGCCTTGGCATCGCAGGCGAAGACAAGGCCGGGGTTCAGCTTGTCGAGGATGTACTGCAGCTTGCCGTAGTCCTGCGCCACGACCGAGTAGGCCGAGGAGATGGTGGCGTGCGGCACGCCGACCCACAGAGCGCCCATCACGAGGGTCAGGTGCTCGAGGTCGTTGTCGGAGAGGATGACCACCGGGCGGTCGACCGAGAGCTTGCGGTCGACGAGCGCCTGGCCGATGGCCTTGGCGCGGGCCAGCATGTCGGCGTAGGAGATGCGGCGCCAGTCGCCACCGTTCACGCGTTTGGCGACGAAGGTGCGGTCGGGCACCTCGGCCGCGAACTGCTCCAGACGATCGGTGAGGCGCACCGGGTAGGGCTGCAACGCCTCGGTCGAACGCAGCACCTTGATGCCATCGGCGCGCGTCTCCAGCGTCGCACTGATCGCGCCGCCGACGCTTGCGTGCCGGTACTTCGCCGTCACGACTTCACCACCTTCCCCGCACGCTTTTCGAGGAAGGCGCGCAGGCGCTCTTTCGCATCGGGCGTGGACTCGGCCACCGCCGCCATCAGCGACTCGGTGAAGAGGCCTTCCGACTGTGACTGGTCGGCGATGCGCGGCAGCGCGTGCGTGACGGCGTAGTTGGACAGCGGCGCGTTCTGCGCGATGCGCTGCGCCAGTTCATACGCCTTGGCGAAACCTTCGCCTTGCGGCACCACGTACTGCACGAGGCCGGCGGCCAGGCCTTCCTGCGCGTCGTAGACGCGGCCGGTCAACATCATGTCGGCCATGCGCGCCACGCCCATCAGCCGTGGGATGCGCGCCGAGCCGCCACCGCCGACAAAGAGGCCACGCTGGCCTTCGGGCAGGCCGAAATACGCCGAGGCCTCAGCCACACGGATGTGCGTCGCCGAGGCCAGCTCCAAGCCACCGCCGACCACCGCGCCGTGCAGCACCGCGACCACCGGCACACGGCCGAACTGCACCTGGTCGAAGGCGGCATGCCACATGCGCGAGTGCAGCACGCCCTCGCCCACGTCGCGCTCCACCAGCTCCGACAGATCAAGCCCGGCGCAGAAGTGATCGCCCTCACCGCTGACGATGGCCACGCGCACGTCGTCGGGCAGGTTGACGACGGCGGTGTGGAGTTGCTGAATCAGCGTGTCGGAGATGGCGTTGCGCTTGGCCGGGCGGTTGAGGCGGAGGTGCAGCACCGGGCCGGCCTGGCTGACCTGCAGCAGGTCGAGCGAGGCCAGGAGGCCGGTGACGGGGCGGAAATCTGTGCTCATGCGCGGGCTGGTGGCAGTCGCCAACAATTTAGTTAAAAGACAAAACTACTTTTCGCTGCTGCCATCTTAGGAGCCGCACCCCGGCCGCGCAAGTTTCAGCTATGGGAATCACCCTGGTATTTACCCTAGGATCGGGTCCTACATAGTTCAATACCATAAACATTTACGCACCCACCCTCCCCACTTGAGGACGACCGCCCATGAGCAAACTGATAGACGCGAAGGCCGCCGCCGGCCTGATCCCCGACGGCGCCACGGTATGGCTGGGCGGCCTGGCGATGATGGGGTTCGCCGAAGAGATCGCGAAGGCGATCGAGGCGCGTTACCTGGAGAGTGGCCACCCGAAGAACCTGACCACCTGGGCCTCGGGCGCGATCGGCAACGCGAAGGACGGCGGCATGGTGCACTTCGCCCACCCCGGCCTGCTGAAACGCATGATCGCGGGCCATTACGGCCAGTGCGGCGCGAATCTCATGAAGATGGTGATGGCCGGCGAGATCGAGGCATACAACTTCCCGCAGGGCTCGCTGGCCAACCTGCCCAAGCACATCGCGGCGCGTACGCCGGGCCTCTTGACCAAGGTGGGCCTGGGCACCTTCGTCGACCCGCGCATCGAGGGCGGCAAGATGAACAGCGCGACGACGCAAAGCCTCAACGAGGTGGTGCAGTTCGCCGGTGAAGAGTGGCTCTTCTACCCGTCGCCCAAGGTCGACGTGGCGCTGATCCGCGCGACGCTCGCCGACGAGAAGGGCAACCTCTCGATGGACAAGGAAGGCGTGCTGCTCGAGACCCTCTCGGTCGCGCAGGCGGTGAAGGCCAACGGTGGCATCGTGATCGCGCAGGTCGAGCGCATCGTGAAGGCCGGCTCGCTGCACCCGAAGTCGGTGAAGGTGCCGGGTCTGGTCGTCGACCATGTGGTGATCGGCAAACCCGAGAACCACATGCAGACCATCAGCACGCAGTACAACCCGGCGCTGGCCGGTGACATCCGCGTGCCGGTGAGTGCCATGAAGCCGATGCCGCTCGATGCGCGCAAGGTGATCGCCCGCCGCGCCGCGGCCGAACTGATCGAAGGCGCGGTGGTCAACCTCGGCATCGGCGTGCCCGCCGGTGTGCCCGCCGTGGCCCACGAAGAAGGCCTGGGCGATGCCTTCGAGCTCAGCGTGGAGTCTGGCGTCAACGGCGGCGTGCCGCAGATGGGCGGCGACTTCGCGCTCTCGCTCAACGCCGAGTCGATCATCGAGCAGCCGCTGCAGTTCAACTTCTACGACGGCGGCGGCATCGACGTGAGCTGCCTCGGCCTCGCGCAGGCCGATGCCAGCGGCAACGTCAACGTCAGCAAGTTCAGCGGCCGGCCGGTCGGTTGCGGCGGCTTCATCAACATCACGCAGAGCGCGAAGAAGCTGGTCTTCTGCGGCACCTTCACCGCCGATGGCCTGGAACTTGAGATCGGCGGCGGGCTGCTCAAGGTGACGAAAGAAGGCGCGCACCGCAAGTTCATCAAGCAGGTGGAGCAGATCACCTTCAGCGGCTCCGGCTCGGTGCAGCGCCAGCAGACGGTGCTCTTCATCACCGAACGCGCGGTGTTCCACCTCACGGCCGAGGGCCTGGAGCTGACCGAGGTCGCCCCCGGCATCGACCTCGAGCGCGACGTGCTCGCGCACATGGACTTCAAGCCCGTGATGAAGAACGTGCGCCCGATGGACCCGGGCATCTTCCAGGAGACATGGGGCGGCCTGGCAGAGGCGATGCGGCATGCCAGGCCGCTGAGCTGACGGGCGCGCTCAGTGGTGGTGCCGGCGCGGCCGGGCCTGGTCGGGCCGGCTGTAGTCGCACACCCCCTCGGGGAAGATCTGCTGCAGCTTGGCCACCGCCGCCGCGTTGGGCATCCATGGGGCATAGGTGCCATCGGCCACTGCCTTCATGACCGGCTTGAGCGCGCACTGGTAGATGCCGCCTTCGATCGGCGCGCCGGCCACGGTGCGTGAGGTGCCGTAGATCGGGAAACGCTGCGTGCACGGGCCGGGCGGCAGCGAGTCGAGGATGCCGTTCCAAGCGTCATCGCCCGCGTAGATGAGCTGGCCATGCACGTCGAAGCAGCTGTCGACCGCCCGCGCGGGCCGGTTGCGGGCGATGCCCTTCTTCGGGTTGGCGCGGATGTTGGCCATCCACTCGTCCATCACCGCGATGGCCTCCATCGACTGGCTCGCCTTGGGCTGGCCGGGCATCGTGTCGGTGAACCAGATCACCAGGTGGTCGGCACGGCCCATCTTCTCCAGCACGCGCTTTCGCACCGCGAACGACTGGTGCGAGTTGTGCATGTCGAGCTCACGCTCCATGTACTGGCGGTGGTCGATGGTGGGCAGCGTGAGCTCGCCGTCGAACACATGGCCCGAGGTGTAGGCGGCGCGGGTGGCGATCGGGTCGCCCTTGGTGCGCGGCGCCGGCTGGTCGGACGCGGGGCTCAGGTTCATGTTGCGGCGGCTCCAGGGGTCGAAGTAGCCGGGTTCGGTCAGCGCCCGGTTGATCTCGGCCTGCGAGGTGCCGAAGAAGGGGAAGCCTTCCTGCACCATGTCGCTCGGGTGCTTCCAGCCGCCGATCTTGAAATTGAGGTCGAGGAACTCGTCGGGCGTGATCCGGCCTTCCTTCATCGAGCGCAGGCCGTACTGCACGCCCACGTTGTCCCAGGTCGGGCGTGCTGCACCGGTGGCGTCGACACCATAGACGTTGCGCAGGTCGTCGTAGTGCGTCCAGCGGATGGCGGCGATGGCGCTCTGCGGCTCGTAGAGCTGCTGGTTGGGCGCCTGCCCGTACCAGGGGTTCATCGCCAGCGGCGTGAGCCCGCGCCAGGCCGGCACGCACTCGGTGGTTCCCGGTGCGGTGCTGTAGCCGAGCGCGGTCTTGAGCGGCGCCAGCGCATCGTTGACACGCGCGAAGCCTTCCTCGGCGTTGAAGCCGACGAGCCAGCTGCGGTTCTTGGTGACGCGCCACTTCGGGTTGGCACGGTCGGTGGCGTCCATGTAGTGCTCGAGCAGCTCGCAGTCGCCGACGTGGATGGTCTGCGTGACCATGTCGGGGTACGACTGCACCGGCAGCGCGGCATCGAGGATGCCCGGCTGGTTCTGCTGGAGGATGTACTGCTGGATCGCGCCGCCCGAGCCGCCCAGGCCGTAGGTGTAGAGCGGCATGCCGTAACGTTCGACGAAGCGCTCCTTGGTCATCATCGCGGTCTCGGCGGCGAGCTGCAGGTTGTAGTGCGTGCCGGTGTTGTTGCCGCTCGAATGCACGATGGCCGTGCCGGTGCGCAGGATGTCGGCGTTCATCGCGCCGCCATGCAGCGTGCCTTGCGTGTGGCCGACCGCCACGCCGCCCTGGAACCAGTACTGTAGGCGCTTGTTCCACAGGCTCAGGTCGGGCGAGGCCGGGTTCTCGCCGCGCGGCGCCAGCATCGCGAAGCTGTACAGGAAGCGGTTGATGCTGCCGCGCTCCTGGCGCACGATGAAGTCGACCTCGCGGCCGTCGGCGAGCGTGGTCTTGGCCATGTCGGCGGGGGTGGAGCCGTCGGCGGGCAGCGGCCGCCATTGGTTCGTGGTGCTGCGGTACCAGTGGGTGACGAAGGTCTCGATCGAGCAGGTCTTGCTGTAGCCGATTCGCGCGCCGCTGGCGTCGAACACCGGGAAGCCCGGGGGCGTGGCCGACTCGACCAGCGGCTGGCGGCCCACCGCGCCTTGCGTGGTGGTGCAGACGAAAGGCTCCTGCTGCGGGCCCGAGAAGATGGGGCCGGTGATGGGGTAATTCGTCAGCACCAGGCGGTCGCGCAGCAGGAAGCCGAGGTGCTTGTGCCGCACTTCCAGCACGTTGCGGCCTTCGACCAGGCCGGTGATCACGCCTTCCAGGCCGTCGGCGGTGGGTGAGAGCACGCCGGTCACGAGCCGGCCGTTGAGGCGCAGCTCCAGCTTGTCGCGCAGGCCCGGCGGCACGCGCACCGCGATGCGTGCGTCGCCGCCCGACACGTACTGCGGCGGGCTGGAGAGCACGCTGAGCTCGACCGCACCGTGGCGGCCCCCTCGCTCGCCATCGCCTTGCGCGTTCGATCCCGCGGCAAGCGCCGTCTCGCGGTCACCGGCATCGCTGCCGCCAGCATCACTGCCGCCACCACATGCGGCCAGCAGCCACACGCTGGCCGCCACGACCGCCTGAACCTTCCAGGTCTTCATGGTGCTGTCTCCTTTGGCCCGGTCGGGGCCTTGTGGGTTGTTCGACCTTTGAACTTAGCGGCGCGGAAGAAGACCGCCTACCGGTTTTACGCGGGGTGCCCGAAAGCACTGTCGGGCCATAAGCAATCCGGCGGCGCGCATCAAAAACGTCCGCTGTGCGCGCAGGCTTCCTGGTGATCGCCCAGCGCTGCAACGACTGCGGGATTGCCCGCAAACCACCTGGCATTCAATTACTTAAATTCAATAAGCAATTCGGCGAGCGCCGCTGGCGCCGGACTGCACGCCTAGGGACTTTCGAGCCGCCTCACCGAACGGCCACAGCCAGGAGACAACCCACATGCACGCAACACGACGTTCACCGGCCGCGCTGGCGGCCACCACCCTGCTCGCCGCCCTCGCCGCTTGCGGCGGCAACGACGACGACAACACAGGCCCGCCGCGCCTCGCCGCGGCCACACCGGCCACGCTGTCGGGCAATTGCGCCGACCTGGCCGCGCGACTGACCACGCTCGCCAACACCACCATCACCGCCACCACCGACGTGGCGGCCGGCACGCTCATGGTGGCCGGCCAGCCGGTCGCGCAGCACTGCCACGTGACAGGCTCGATGTACCCGCGCACCGGCATCGATGGCAACGCCTACGCCATCGGCTTCGAGATGCGCCTGCCGAACAACTGGAACGGCCGCTTCTTCTACCAGGCCAACGGCGGCATCGACGGCAGCGTCGTCACCGCCACCGGCGCGGTGAACGGCGGCGCGGGCCTCACGAACGCGCTGCACATGGGCTTTGCCGTGATCAGCTCCGACGCCGGCCACAGCGGCGCGCTGGGCCCCAACTTCGGCATCGACCCGCAGGCCCGCCTCGACTACGGCTACCAGGCGGTGCAGAAGCTCACGCCCATGGCCAAGAGCCTGATCCAGACGGCCTACGGCAAGCAGCCCGACCGCTCGTACATCGGCGGCTGCTCCAACGGCGGGCGCCACACCATGGTGGCGATGAGCCGCTTCGCCGACCAGTACGACGGCTATCTTGCCGGCGCCCCGGGCTACAACCTGCCCAAGGCCGCCATCGCCAACATCTTCGGCGCCCAGCGCTACGCGCTGATCGACTCGGCCAACCTCGCCAATGCCTTCACCGCCGCCGAGCGCACCACCGTCGCCAACGCGGTGCTCGCCCGGTGCGACGCGCTCGACGGCGCCACCGACGGCCTGGTGCAGGACGTGGAGGCCTGCCGCAGCGCCTTCAACCTGGCGACCGACGTGCCCACCTGCCCCGGCGCGCGCGACGGCAGCTGCCTCACCACCTCGCAGAAGGTCGCCATCGCGCCGACTTTCAGCGGCGCCACCACCAGCACCGGCCGCTCGTTCTACGCGAGCTTCCCCTACGACCCGGGCATCGCGAGTGGCGGCATCCCGTTCTGGGAGTTCACCGCCCCGGTGCTGCTCGACACCGGCGGCGTCGCCCAGATCTGGAAGGTGCCGCCCGAGCCCGTGGCCGGCTTCAACGGCCCGGCCTTCGCGCTCAACCTCAACATCGACCTGGCGCTGCAGTGGATCGAAACCACGAACGCGACCTACACCGAATCGGCGATGAGCTTCATGACGCCGCCCAACCCGACGCAGCTCGGGACGCTGAAGAACCGCGGCGCCAAGGTCATGGTCTACCACGGCGTGGCCGACCCGATCTTCTCGGTCGACGACACCAAGGCCTGGTACGACGGCCTGCGTGCCAACAACGGCGGCGATGCCAGCAGCTTCGCGAAGTTCTACCGCGTGCCCGGCATGGCGCACTGCTCGGGCGGCCCGGCCACCGACCAATTCGACATGCTGACACCGCTGGTCGCCTGGGTGGAGCAAGGCATCGAGCCGCAGGCCGTGACGGCCACCGCGCGCGGCACCGGCAACGCCGCCGGCACCAACCTCGAAGTGCCCACCGCCTGGGGTGCCGCACGCACGCGGCCGCTGTGCCCCTACCCGAAGGTGGCGCGCTACAACGGCACGGGCGACGTGAACCTGGCGGCGAGCTTCAGCTGCCAGTAGGCGGAAGGCTCAATCGAAGATGTCGGACAGCCACGACTTGCGGCGCGGGTAGCCGCCGTGGCCGTGGTGCTTGCGGTAGTCGGAGTCCTCGAAATCGGGGCGCCGCACCGGCTGGGGCACCGCGGCCGGCGGCGCTGCCTCGTGCCGGGCCGAGCGCTCGATCAGCTTGTCGAGCTCGCCGCGGTCGAGCCAGACGCCGCGGCATTGCGGGCAGTAGTCGATCTCGACGCCTTGCCGGTCGGTCATCACGAGCGTGGCGTCGGGGCAGGTCGGGCATTTCATCGGGTCGTCTTTCGCAAGGGGTGAAGCCCCCTTGGTGACGACAAGGGCGCCGCGAGTTCCGGCGCCGGTGAAGATCTTCAGGCGCGCGCCAGCGCGGGCGCCGGTGCCGCAGCGACCGACCCATCCGTCTTGTTGACGCTGCACATCACCACCAGCTCGGCGCCGACCGGCAGCACGTAGGCCATCTTGTCGACCGGCAGCTTGGTCTGCGGGTGCAGGCTCTTGAACTCGATCCAGCCGCCGCCCGCGTCGGCGGCGGCGTAGGTCTTCGCGTTCAGCTCCTCGATGTTGACGCCGGGCGCGGCGACCGCCGGCTTGTCGGCTTTGTTCGGGTCCATGCCGAAGGCGCGGAAGATGCCCTTGCGGTCGAGCACGATGATGAAGAGGTCGCGGTCGATGAAGCCGCCGTCGCGCGCATGGAAGCGGCCCACGGCCGTGGGCAGGCCGGCGCTGTGGATGAGCGCCGCGGCTTTGTCGACGAGCGCGCGCGCTTCGTCGGCACACCCCTGGCGCAGCTTCATCGTGACCACGGCGGCCGAGAGCTGGCGGGCCTGCTCGCGCAAGCGCTCGGCCGACTTCACCGAGCTGTCGACCATGCGGGCGTTGCTCTGCGTGATGCCGTCCAGGCTCTGCACCGACTGCTCCATGCCCTGCAGGCCGCTCTTCTGCGCGGCGCTCGATTCGGAGATCACGCGCGCCTTGTCGGCCACCTGCGAAATGCCCTGCATCACCGCATTCAGCGACTGGCTGGCCTCGCGGATGCGCGCCATGCTCGTGGTGACCTCGGCGGCCGAGCCTTCGATCAGCGTCTTCACTTCGGTGGCCGCCTGCGCGCAGCGCTGTGCGAGCGAGCGCACCTCGGTGGCCACCACCGCGAAGCCGCGCCCCGATTCGCCGGCGCGCGCCGCTTCCACCGCGGCGTTGAGCGCGAGGATGTTGGTCTGGAAGGCGATGCCGTTGATGACGCCGATGATGTCGGTCATCTGGCCCGAGCGTTTCTCGAGGCCCTGCATCGAGTGCACGGCCGATTCGACGATCGCGGTGCCGCCCTCGGCCGCGTGGCGCACGCTTGCCGCCAGGCCGTCGGCCTCCTGCGCATCGCTCGCGTTCACCTGCACGGTGGTCACCAGCGAGGCCATGCTCTCCGAGGTCTGGTGCAGGCTCCTCGCCTGCTCCTCGGTGCGGTCGTGCAGCTCGTGCGCACTGGCCGAGAGCCGGTCGCCGGCCATGGCCACGAGCTGCGCCTCGCTGCGGATGGTGGACACGAGCTGCGAGAAGCGGCGGGTCATCGCCTCCATCTCGCGCGCCATGTCGGCCAGCTCATCGCGGCCCGGCAACACGCGCGACTGCGTGAGGTCGCCGGCGCAGAGGGCCTTCACCATCTCGTCGAGCGCGCGCATCGACTGGCTCAGGCTCGCGTGGAAACACACCGCCACGTAGACCCACAGCGCCACGGACGCACCGGCCAGCACACGCTCGATGCCGCTGCCCGCCAGCAGGGTCAGCAGCAGCGGCGCTGCGAGCAGCGGGGCGGCCAGCCCCACCAGCTTGCCGGGCAAGCGCAGGCGCTGCATTGCAGCAATGCCGGGACGCAACCACCAGGACAGGAAACCAGAGCGCATGAGGACCTCCGTCGGGCCGGGTTCGTTCGCCGTTATCGACGCCGCGCCACCGAACTGAATCCCGCCCCCGCGATCGAGGTGCGGCTATCGGAACACCCGGGCGATGAGGCGGGGGTAGAGTCAGTTCGTCGCCAAATACATCACGCCAGGAGAGGCCCCATGAACACCGACACCCCGCGCATCACCTCCCGCTTCAACCGCAAGAGCACCGCGCTCGAGGTGGTCGACGGCCTCTCGCTCGCCGGCCGCCACGTCCTCGTGACGGGTGGCGCCGCCGGTCTCGGCCTGGAGACCTCGCGTGCCCTGGCCCAGGCCGGCGCGACGCTCACGCTCGCCGTGCGCGACATGGCCCAGGGCGACGCCGCCGCCACCGCCCTGAGCGGCGCCACCGGCAACCCCAAGATCCGCGTGGCGCACCTCGACCTGGCCGACCTCGCGAGCGTCAAGCAGTTCGCCGACGAGTGGCAGGCGCGTGGCGAGCCGCTGCACGTGCTCATCAACAACGCCGGCATCATGGCCTGCCCGCTGAGCCGCAATGCGCTCGGCTGGGAAGCGCAGTTCGCCACCAACCACCTCGGCCACTTCGCGCTCACGCGCGCGCTGCTGCCGGTGCTGCTGAAGAGCGAGGCGCCGCGGGTCGTGGCGCTCAGCTCCTCGGGCCACCGGCTGAGCCCGATCGTCTTCGACGACATCCACTTCCAGACGCGCGAGTACAACAAGTGGAAGGCCTACGGCCAGGCCAAGACCGCGAATGCGCTGATGGCCCTGCACCTCGACACGCTGCACGCAAAAGACGGCCTCACGGCCAACGCCGTGCACCCGGGCGGCATCCAGACCGGCCTGTCGCGCCACATCACGCGCGAGGAGATGGAGGCCATGGGCTGGGTGAAGCCCGGGGCCGAGCCGGGCTACCTCCCGCCCGGCTTCAAGACCCCGGAGCAAGGCGCCGCCACCACCGTGTGGGCCGCCACCGCACCCGAGCTGCAAGGCCATGGCGGCCGCTACCTCGAAGACTGCAACGAGGCCGTGCCCTCGCCCGAGGGCGAGCGCCGCTGGGGCTACGTGGCCCACGTGCGCGACCGGGAGGCGGCGGCGAAGCTGTGGGCGGTGAGCGAGGCGATGCTGGCGCAGGCAGGGTTCTGACGCTGACCTTGGACATCGCCCAGCATCTCCACTGGACACTCGCCTGGGTGGTGCTCCCGCTGGCGGCGCTGGTGGCGGCCAGCGGCGCGCTGCGCACCGACCTGTCGCGCCCCTGGCGCCAGTTGCTCGCCTGCGCCGCCGGTGGCGTGACGATGGTGCTGCTGCTGCGCTTGGTGCGGCACGGCCTTGCAAACGGGGCGCTGCCGCTCAGCGACCTGGCCGGGCTGCACGACGCGCTGCTCTTCATCACGCTGCCGATGCTGGTGGCCGGCGTGTGGAAGCACCTTCGCACGCCGACGGTCGATCCGCCCGCACCACCGGCTCCACCGCGAGAAGCGCTGCTGCAACAGCGACTGGACAGCGCGGAGGCCCAGGAAGCGGCCGACAAGTACACGCGCGACTGACCCAACCGTGACCGACCTGCACGAGCTTTTCTCTCCCGCTCGGCTGCCCGGCCTGTCGGCGCAGGGGCGCGTGCTGCTGCGCCGCCTGCGCGAGCACCCGCAGGCGCCACGCTTCCGCGACTTCAGCGGGCACCGCCTGGGCCTCGTCGACCGCTGGCAGGCGCGTGCGCGCCACGCCTGGTGGCAACACCGCTCGCCGCCCGACTGGCTCGCCGGCGAGCCGCTGCCCGCGTGGGTCGATGCCTTCATCGCACGCTGCGCACGCGAGGTGGAGGCGCACGCGGGCAAGGCCGGGCTGCCGTGGGCGCAGCTGCCGACGATGGACCGGCACGCACTCGCCACCCACCTGGCCGCCCACGTGCCCCGCGGGCTGCCGCTCGACGCGCTGATCTGCTTTTCCACCAGCGGCACCACCGGGCACCCGCTGCGCGTGCCGTCGCACCCACGCGTGGCCTGCGACTACTTCGCGCATCACCGGCGGGCGCTGGCGAAGTTCGGCATCGTGCCAAGGGCGGGCACGGGCGAGGTGGGCATCGTGCTGGCGGGCTTCCAGCGGCGCTGCTTCACCTACGTGTCGGTCAACCCGCTGCAGCGAGAATGCGGGCTGGCCAAGATCAACCTGCACCCCGACGAATGGCGACGGCCCGATGACCGCGCCGCCTACCTCGAGGCGATCGCGCCGGAGCTGATCTCGGGAGACCCGGTTTCGCTGGCCGAGCTGCTGCGCCTCGGGCTGAAGCACCGGCCACGGGCCCTGCTGTCGACCTCGATGGCGCTGTCGGCGGGGCTGCGCGCCGAGCTGGAGGCCGCGTTCGCGTGCCCTGTGCTCAACCTCTATTCGCTGAACGAGGTGGGGCCGGTGGCCGTCGAGCTGCCCTCGCTGGGCGGCTTCGTGCCGCTGCAGCCGCGCCTGCTGATCGAGGTGGTCGACGAGCACGGCCGCAGCCTGCCGCCCGGCCAGCGAGGCGAGATCACCGTCACCGGCGGCTTCAACCCCTGGCTGCCGCTGTTGCGCTACCGCACGGGCGACCACGCCTCGCTCGGGCGCACGCCGCAGGGCCTGGTGCTGCAGGGGCTGGAAGGGCGCGCGCCGGTGCGCTTCCGGGGCAGTGAGGGTCACTGGCACAACAACATCGAGGTCACGCGGGCGCTGGCGCCGTTCGCCCTCGTGCGCCACGCCCTGCACCAGCGCGCGGACGGCCACCTGGTGTTGCGCGTGGACGCGGCCGAGCCGCTGGCGCAGATCGCCCCACGCCTGCGCGACGCGCTGGCCACGCTCTTCGGCCACGTGCCGGTCGAGGTGATGGCGCTGCAGGCCGACGACAAGGTGCGCCAGTACACCAGCGCCCTCGACGGCGCGGAGGTGGCAGCATGACGCCGCTCGAGATCGTCGCCAACGTCTTCGCCACGACTTCGATCTGGCTGGCCGCGCGCAACAACGTGCACCTGTGGTGGACGGGCATCGTCGGCTGCGCCCTCTTCGGTGTGCTCTTCCTGCAGACGCAGCTGTATGCCGATGCCACGCTGCAGGTCTTCTTCATCGCGGCGAGCGCCTGGGGCTGGCGCCTGTGGCAGCGCGGCCAGGGCGGCGCGCCCACGCCCGTACGGCGCACCTCGCCCCGCACGCTGGCGGCGCTGGCGCTCGCCGCGCTGGTGGTGGCCGCGCTCTACGGCAGCCTGCTCAAGCACTGGACGGACGCCTACGCGCCCTTCACCGACTCGGCGGTGCTGGCGTTCAGCGTGGTCGCGCAGCTGTTGCTGATGCAGCGGCGCATCGAGACCTGGCCGGCCTGGCTGCTGGTCAACACGCTCGCGGTGCCCCTCTTCGCCTCGCGCGGGCTGTGGCTCACCGCCACCTTGTACGGCGTGTACTGGTTCAACGCCTGGTACGGCTGGTGGCACTGGCGCAAGGAGATGGCGCGATGAGCCGCCGCCCGGTGCCGTTCACGCTGGGCCTCGTCGTCGGCAAGTTCGCGCCGCTGCACGCGGGCCACCTGCACCTGATCGACAGCGCGGCCGCGCAATGCGAGCGGCTGCTGCTGCTCAGCTGGTGCCACCCCGAGCCGGCGCGCTGCGAGGCCAGCACACGGCGGCGCTGGCTGCACGCCTGCAGGCCGCAGCACGAGGCCTGGGTGTTCGACGACGCATCGCTCGCGCAGTGTTGCGCCGAACGCGGCATCACGCCGCAGAGGCTGCCGCCCGATGCCAGCGACGACGAAACGCAGCAGCAGTTTCTCGCCTGGCTGCTCGCCGACGTGCTGCAGCGCCGGCCCGATGCGATGTTCGCGAGCGAGGACTACCTGCTGCCCTGCGCGCAGCGGCTCTCGCAGCGCTTCGGCCACGCCGTCGCGCCGGTGATGGTGGACCGCACGCGCAGCACCGTGCCCATCAGCGCGAGCCGCATCCGCCAGCAGCCGGTCGCCCACCGCCAGCACCTGCCCGCGCCGGTGTGGGCCGACTGGGTGCCACGCGTGTGCCTGCTGGGCGGCGAATCCAGCGGCAAGAGCACGCTGGCGCAGGCGCTGGCCGAGCGCCACCACACGCTGTCGGTCGCCGAATACGGCCGTGAGTTGTGGGAGCGCCAGGGCGGCGTGCTGCAGGAGCCCGACCTGCTGCACATCGCCGAAGAGCAGGTGCGGCGCGAAGACGCGGCTGCCGCACGGGCCGGCGCCTTTCTCGCCTGCGACACCTCGCCGCTCACCACCCTCTTCTACGCACTCGACCAGTTCGGCCGTGCCGACCCAGCGCTCGTGTCGCTCGCCGACCGGCGCTACGACCTGCACGTGCTGTGCGAGCCCGACTTCCCCTTCGTGCAGGACGGCACCCGCCGCGACGCCGCCTTTCGCCAGCGCCAGACCGACTGGTACTCGGCACAACTGGCGCAGCGCGGCATCACGCCGCTGCGCGTGTTCGGCCCGGTGGAACACCGTTTGCGCCTGATCGAGGTCGCGTTGACCCTGGCCTAGCCGAGGCGGGCATGTCATGACGGGTGGCGCCAAAAATCACACGCGTCCGCATGGCAGCAAAACCGGCATTTCGCTACGCTCTCACCTATCACCGCCCGAGCCTGACGACCATGCCCGCCCAACGCCTGCCGCATGCCCTCCTGGGGGCCGCTTCTGCAAGTCTGCTGATCCTGGCCGGCTGCGCCACGCCGACCCAGCCCATCCCGCGATACACGCCACCGGCGAGCGGCCCGACCGCCAAGCTGGCGATGCGCGGCACCGGGGCCGACCTGTACGGCGTGTTCTTCTACGGCGACAGCGAGACCTGCGGGCAGAAGCAGATCGCCGGCAGCGCGCGCACCAACGGCGAGCCGCCCAAGTCCATCGTCGTGGCGGCCGGCCAGTGGGCCACGCTCGACTACGTCGCCATCGACAACGTGCGCAAGACGCAATGCCGGGTGCGCTGGTCCTTCCAGCCCACGGCCGACCGGACCTACGTGCTGACGGGCATGGCCAACACCACGCACTGCGCCGCGCGGGTGTTCGATGCGACCAACCCCGATGACATGAAGCTCGAGCCGACTGCCATCCAGCGCAGCACCGCCGACAACCTGTGCCTCAGCATCGCCGACGCGCAGGAGCGCAAGAAGCGCGCGACCGCCAAGAACCCCGTGGCCACCACCAAGGACGAGCCGCTGCTCGTGCCCTCGGCCACCCCGGAAGACCTGAAGGGTCTCATCAACCCATGAAGCACCGGCCTGCCTTCGCCGCACGCGTGGTGGCCGCCGTGGTGGCGGGGCTGGCCCTGGGCACCGCCCAGGCGATGACGCCCACCGAGATGTACAACCAGGTCTCGCCCAGCGTCTGGCGCGTGACCACCTACGACCGCGACGGCCTGCCGCTCGGGCAGGGCAGCGGCGTGGTGATCGCGCCCGAAGCGGTGGTGACCAACTGCCACGTGCTCAGCCGCGCGATGAAGGTCTCGGTGCGCGACGGCAAGACCTCGCTGCCGGCCAAGCTCACCCACTGGGACCCGCAGCGCGACGTCTGCCAGCTCAAGGTGCCCGGCCTGCAGGCGCCGGCCGTCGTGCTGGGCGACACCTCGCAGGCCAAGGTGGGCCAGGACGTCTACACCATCGGCGCGCCGCAAGGCCTCGAGCGCACCATCAGCGCGGGCCTGCTGTCGGCCTTCCGCCGCAACGAGAACAACCAGCTGGTGACGATCCAGACCTCGGCCGCCATCTCGGGCGGTTCGAGCGGTGGCGGGCTCTTCGATGCCAACGGCCGGCTGCTCGGGCTGATCACCAAGGGCATGTTCGGCGGCACCGCGCAGAACCTCAACTTCGCGATTCCTGTCGACTGGGTGCGCGAGCTGCCCGATCGGCATGCGCGGCTGAACGCCCCGGCGCAGGCCGCCTCGGCGGCGTCGGGCGCCGCCGCACCGGCCCCGGCGGGCGACACCGCCAAGCCCGCCACCACCACCACGACGAGCTCGCGCGAAACCGCAGCGCTCAACGACCTGAGCCGGCTGCCCTACGCCAACGACCGCATGCGCGAGCGCTACAGCCAGTTCCTCACACGGCCGCTGCCGCGCGCCTTCGTCATCTCGGAAGGCGGCGACTGGCGACTGGCCTGGGGCAAGCCGACCGGTGGCGCCTCGGCCCCGCCGGCCGAGCGGGCGATGAAGGAATGCGAGGCGCTCAAGCGCGGGCGCTGCTTCGTCTACGCGGTCGACAACGAGGTGGTGTACCGGCCGCAGTGAGTGCGGCGCGGCCGGGTGGTCATCGCTGCCCGGCGTCGCCCAGCACCCGCTGCACCCAGGCCACCACGTCGGCGATCACCTCGTGGCGGTTGGTCTCGTGCAGCACCTCGTGGCGCGCGCCGGGGTAGACCTTGACCGTGATGTCGGTCGCGCCCGCCGAGCGGAAGCGCTCGACCAGCGGCTCGAAGTAGGCGAGCTTGCGGTGCATCGCGTCTTCGCCCCCGACGAAGAAGAGGAGCGGCATCTTCGCCGGCACCACGCGGAAGGCACCCGGCGCCGCGGTGCGCGCGTAGGCCGCATACATCGACTGGCGTGACTTCACGTTCAGGCGGTGGCCGCACAGCGGGTCGGCGATGTAGGCATCGACCTGCGCCTCGTCGCGGCTCAGCCAGTCGAAGGGCGTGCGGCGCACCACGGCCGGGGCCGCGGCCTTGTCGGCCAGCTTCCAGGCCGAGGCGTTGCCGGCTTCCGCCAGGTCGAGCGCCACGGTGCCGGTGAACGCGGCGGCGTGCACCCGCGCGGCATGGTCGAGCAGGTAGACCTTCACCGCGAAGGAGCCCATGCTGTGGCCGATGAGGATGAGCGGCGCGCCCGGGTGGCGCGCCTGCGCGAAGTCGCTCACGCGCCGCATGTCGGCCACGAGGCCGGCAAAGCCGCGCGGGCCCAGTTCGCCCTTCTCCTGCCGGCGCAGCGCCTCCTCGCCGTGGCCGCGGTGCTCGTTCGCGTAGACCGCCATGCCCGAGACCGCCAGCGCCTCGGCCAGGGCCCGGTAGCGCCGCGCGTGCTCGCCCATGCCGTGCGCAATCTGCACCACGCCGCGCACCGGCGGCGTGGCCGTCCAGGCGTGCACGTCGATCGGGTGGCCGTCGTCGGCGCTGAGGCGGTGGGTGGTTTCCAGCAGGCTCATCGGGCCGGTATTTCAACCCAGGTGCGTGACGATCCACAGCCACACCGGCGCGGTGAGCGCGAAGCCGAAGGTCGACACCGTGATGGCGGCCGTGGTCTCGCCTTCGAGCGTGCCGTAGCGCTGCGCGAAGATGAGTGCGTTGTTGCCCGAGGGCAGCGCCGCGGCCATCACCACCACCGACAGCGGCAGGCCCGACAGGCCGAAGCCCCAGTGCCCCACCACCAGCACCACCGCTGGCAGCAGCACCAGCTTCCACATCGACAGCCGCACGGCGCCGGCGAGCGAGCCCTGGAGGCCGTACTGCGCGAGCGAGAGGCCGATCAGCACCAGGCACAGCGGCACGACCGCGTTGCCGAACTGCACCAGCACCTCGTCGAGCAGCGCCGGCGTGGGCGCGCCGAGCGCGTTCCACAGGAGGCCGGCGAGGATGGGCAGCACCACCGGGTGGATGATGGTCTTGCGGGCGGTGTCGAGCAGCATGCGGCCGATGTGCGCATCGGCGTCACCGTTGCGGGCACGCTCGCGGGCGAGGTCGAGCTCCACCAGCGCCGTGAGCACGGTGAGCAGCGTGAGCGCATGCAGGCTCACGATGGCCACGTGGATGGGCAGTCCCTCCGTGCCGAACATCGCCGCCGCCATCGGGATGCCGAGCTGCACCGTGTTGCCGAAGCTCGCGGTGATCGCGCGCACGCTCGGCCCCGCAGTGGGCAGGCCGGGCTGGCGACGCTGCCAGGCGTAGAGCAGCACCATCAGCACCACGATCGGCACGAAAAAGGCCGCGAGCGTGCCCCAGGGCAGGGTCGCGAAGTCGATGCGCGAGGTGGTG
Source organism: Piscinibacter sp. HJYY11 (assembly GCF_016735515.1). NCBI lineage: Bacteria > Pseudomonadati > Pseudomonadota > Betaproteobacteria > Burkholderiales > Sphaerotilaceae > Piscinibacter > Piscinibacter sp. HJYY11. The sequence goes on from NZ_JAERQZ010000001.1 coordinate 2,843,675, forward strand.
CGAAAGAGCAGCGCCGGCACGAAGATGTAGAAGGCCGCGTACCCCAGCACCCGCGCCGGGTCGTCTTCGCCGAGCCAGCGCTTGCGCCCTGCCCAGTAGCCGACGGCCACCATCAGGAGGATGGCGACGAGCTTGAGCAGGATGACGGAATACATCGGCGGCGGTCAGCGGCGCGTGGGTGTCGCCGCGCGGGGGGCGAGGCGGTACGCGTGGAGCGCACCGCGTGTCAGGTCTCGGGAGAGGGTCTAGAAGAAGTAGCCGACGAAGTAGACGCCGACGTGGTTGCCCTTGAGCTCGGGGGCGCCGGGGAAGGTCTTGGAGTCGAACTTCTCCGACACGTAGCGCAACTTGATGCCGAAGTTGCGGCTGACCGTGAACTCGCCCTCCACCACCGTGCCCCAGGCGGGCTTGAAGTCTTCGTTGGGCACCGTGCCGCTGGCCGCGCCTGAGGAGCGTGTGCGCGCCCGGGCGGTGTAGCGGGCGCCGCCGCCGAGACGGAAGCTGTCGGTGAGCCGGTAGTGGCCGAGGAACTCGACGGGGTAGCGGTCGAACTTCACGTCGCCATTCGATGCCGTGATGCCATCGACGTGGTAGCCGATCAGGGCCTGCGCCGACACCAGCGGGGTGAAGCCCATTTCAACACCCGTGACCAAGGCGACCATGCCGCCCGCGCGCACCTTGTCGGAGTCTCCATTGCTGTAGACGACGCGGGCCACCGTGTCGCCACCGCCCGTGACGCCCAGGGCAACGAGCGGTCGCACCACCGGCTGCGCCCAGGCCGCGTGGGCTGCACCCAGCGCCAAAGCTGCGACCGCGAGTTTCTTCTTCATGCACCACCTCCAGAACGCGTTGGACAACAGGTCGCGGGCATTGTGCAGCAGGCCTCAAGCCGCCTTCTTCGGCGCGGCCTTCTTGGCCGCAGCCTTCTTGGCGACCGCCTTCTTCGCCGGTGCAGCCGCTTCGACGGCGGCCGCCTTGGCGGGTGCAGCCTTGGCGGGTGCGGCCTTCGCCGGCGGCGCCTTGCCCGCCCGCGGCTGGAACTCGAAGCTCACCTTGCCTTCCTTCTTGTCGAAGGCCAGGAAGGCCTTGAACTTGCGGCGCGTCTTGTTGGAGACGAAGTTCTCCAGCAGGTCGGTCTTGCCGGTGGTGAGCAGCTTCTGCATCTGCTCGCGCGCCACCGGCTGCTGCAGGATGATCTTGCCGCTCTTGAAGTCGCAGGTGACGTTGGCGCCGACCGCGTGCTCGCAGACGTAGCTCGTGCCGTGCTCGTACACCCGCCCCTGGTCCTTGGGGCAATGGCCGAGCGGCTCCTGGCCGGAGAAGTCGACCGGCTCGCCCGATTCGCCCTCCTTCTTCGCGTCTTCGCCGAAGTCGAACTCGAGCTTCCAGTTCTTGATCTCGTCGTCGAACACGAGCTTGAGCTCGGCGGTGAACGGCCAGCCCGCCTTGGAGCGGAAGCCTTCCAGCGGGCCGATCTTCTTCTTGACGAGGAATTCCTCGACCTCGTCGAGTTCGAAGCTGCGGCCGCCGGGGATCTTGCCGATGGAGAAACCACACCCTTCGCCATCGCCTGACTTTCCGGTGCAGGTGAAGCGGCGGTAGTTCTCCTTCACGATGCCGCCGCAGTTGGGGCACGGCGCCTTCAGCGTGGCGTAGTCGCCGGGGATGGTGTCGCGGTCGTACTCCTTGGCCTTGGCGACGATGCGCTGCGTCATCGCGGCGATCTCGGCCATGAAGGTGTCGCGGCTGAGCTTGCCCTTCTCCATTTCCGAGAGCTGGAATTCCCAGTTGCCGGTCAATTCGGGCTTGGTCAGGTCTTCCACGCCCAGGCCGCGCAACAGCGTGGCGAGCTGGAAGGCCTTGGCGGTGGGGATCAGCTCGCGGCCGTCGCGGTGGATGTACTTCTCGAGGATCAGGCCTTCGATGATGGCCGCGCGCGTCGCCGGCGTGCCGAGACCCTTCTCCTGCATGGCCTCGCGCAGCTCGTCGTCGTCGATCAGCTTGCCCGCGCCTTCCATTGCGGAGAGCAGCGTGGCTTCGGTGTAGCGCGCGGGCGGCTTGGTCTTGAGCGCGTTGACGTCGACGGCTTCGGTGCGCACCACCTCGTCCTTCTCGACCGCCACGAGGTTGGCATCGTCTTCCTGCGCCTCGCGGCCATAGACGGCCAGCCAGCCCGGCTTGACCATCACCTTGCCGTTGGTCTGGAAGCTGTGGCCTGCGGCGACCGAAATGCGCGTCGTGACCTGGAACTCCGCCGGCGGGAAGAAGACGGCGAGGAAGCGCTTGACCACCATGTCGTACAGCTTGGCCTCGACCTCGGTGAGGCTCTTGGGGGCGATCAAGGTCGGGATGATGGCAAAGTGGTCCGACACCTTGGCGTTGTCGAAGATCCGCTTGTTGGGCTTGACGTAGCCCTCCTTGATCGCCTTCTTGGCATGCGCCGACAGCGCCTTCAGCGGGCCCGGCATGTCTTCGCTGGCGATCATCTCCATGGTGTTCTTCACGACGGCCACGTAGTCTTCCGGCAGGTGCTTGCTGTCGGTTCGCGGGTAGGTCAGCGCCTTGTGCTTCTCATACAGCGCCTGCGCGATGCTGAGCGTGGTCTTGGCGCTGAAGCCGAAGCGCGAGTTGGCCTCGCGCTGCAGCGTGGTGAGGTCATAGAGGCCAGGCGAGCTCTGGGTGCTGGGCTTGCTCTCTTCGGTGACGGTGGCGGGCTGACCGCGCGCAGCGTCGGCGATGGCCTGGGCGGTCTTGGCGTCCCACACCCGGTCGGCACGCTGCTCGGGGTCGTCGGCGTTCTTCTTCCACTTGGGGTCGAACCACTTGCCTTCGTACTCGCCGGCCTGCGCGGCGAAGCTGGCCTTGATCTCCCAGTAATCGCGCGCCACGTGCTTGCGGATCTTCTCTTCGCGCTCGACCACGATGCTGAGCGTGGGCGTCTGCACGCGGCCGACGGTGGTGAGGAAGAAACCGCCGTCGCGCGAGTTGAAGGCGGTCATCGCGCGCGTGCCGTTGATGCCCACCAGCCAGTCGGCCTCCGAGCGGCTGCGCGCGGCTTCGGCCAGGCCCTGCAGTTCCTTGTCGGAGCGCAGATTCTCGAAGCCTTCGCGGATGGCCTGCGGCGTCATGCTCTGCAGCCACAGGCGCCTGACCGGGTGCTTGCTCTTCGCGTGCTGCTGGATCAGCCGGAAGATCAGCTCGCCCTCGCGGCCCGCGTCGCAGGCGTTGATGAGTTCGGTGACGTCCTTGCGCTTGACCAGCTTGACGATGGCGTTGAGCCGGCCCTTGCTCTTGTCGATCGGGTTCAGCTCGAAGTGCGGCGGGATCACCGGCAGGTTGGCAAAGCTCCACTTGCCGCGCTTGACGTCGAACTCCTCCGGCGCCTTGATCTCCAGCAGGTGGCCGACCGCCGAGGTGACGATGTGCTGCTCGCCTTCGAAATACTCGTCGTGCTTCTCGAACTTGCCGGCGACCGGCGTCAGCGCGCGCACGATGTCCTGCGCAACCGACGGCTTCTCCGCAATGATGAGTGACTTGCTCATGGCTCTTTCTGTGTTCTTCATGCCGGCCCCGCCGGCGCTCTCTCTACAATCCGGGCTCTCGCGCGCATGCGCATGCGCACACACGTGTATGTGCGCACACGCATGCGCGCACCCATGAATTCAATGTACCCAATCAGACCGATGACGCAAGCCCAGGGCGCCAAACCCCAAGCCCCGAAGGAACCCAAGAGCAACGCCAAGGCCCTGAAGGCGGCCAAGGCCGCCTTCGGCAAGCGCACCCAGGTCCGCAAGAGCGGCGTGCACGGCAAGGGCGTCTACGCCATCGCACCCATCGCCAAGGGCGAGGTCATCCTCGAATACAAGGGCGAGACCATCTCCTGGGACGAAGCGCTGCGCCGCCACCCGCACGACCCGAGCGACCCCAACCACACCTTCTATTTCTCACTGGACAGCGGCGACGCAATCGACGCCAATGTAGGTGGGAACTCGGCCCGCTGGATCAACCACTCCTGCAAGCCGAATTGCGAGGCCGACGAGGAAAATGGCCGCGTCTTCATCAAGGCTTTGCGCGATTTGAAGCCGGGCGAGGAACTCTTCTACGACTATGGCCTCACCATCGATGAGCCGTACACGAAGAAGCTGAAGAAAGAATATGAATGCCGCTGCGGTGCGAAAAACTGCCGCGGCACCATGCTCTCGCCGAAACGTTAGAAGGCGGTCCACCCATGAGCCAGCAGACATTGCAATGGGGAGCCGAGTCGCTGTGGCAGCGGCTGGAACCGTTGTTGCCCGGCCTGAGCGTCGAGGTGGTGGCGCGCAGCGTGTCGACCAACAGTGCGCTGCTCGAGCGGGCCCGGGTGCGCGCCGAGCCGCCCACCGATGAACTGGTGCAGGTGCGCCGCAGCGTCGAGAGCAGCGCCTTCGGCCGCCGCGCCGCCGACGTGCAGCCCTGCCTGCTGGTCGCCGAGCACCAGACCGGCGGTCGCGGCCGGCTGGGCCGCACCTGGCAGGCGAGCGCCGGCGCGTCGCTGACCTTCTCGCTCTCGCTGCCGATGAACCCGGCCGACTGGTCGGGCCTCTCGCTCGCGGTCGGCACCGCCATCGCCGACGCGCTCGAGCCTTCGGGCGCGGCCCAGCGGATCGGCCTCAAGTGGCCCAACGACCTCTGGCTGATGGACGCGCAGCCCATGCCGGGCAACCCGCCGGGGCGCAAGCTCGGCGGCATCCTGATCGAGACCGTGACCGCCGGCCCGGTGCGGCTGGCCGTGATCGGCATCGGGGTCAACGTGAAGCCGCAGCCGCTCGAGGACCTGAGCAGCGGCTATGCCTGCCTGCAGGAGCTCGACCTCGAGGCCACCGCCCCGAGCGCCCTCGCGGTGGTGGCCGAGCCTCTGGTGCAGGCCTTGAAGACCTTCGAGAAGGAAGGCTTCGCCCCGTTCGCCGAACGTTATGCCGCGCGCGACCTGCTGCGTGGCCAGGTCGTCACCACCACGCAGGCCGGCGTGCCCACCGGGGTGGCCGCCGGCATCTCGCCCAAGGGTGCGCTGCTGGTGCGCGAAGGCGATGGCAGGGTGCACGAGGTGAGCAGCGGAGAGGTCAGCGTGCGGCTCGGCTCGAGCGCCGAGGACTCCCGCTGATGCTGCGCCTGCTGGTCGTCGCGCTGCTGCTGGCCAACCTCGCGTTCTATGCGTGGACGCAGGGCATGCTCGACAACCTGACCGGCGTGCGGGCGCAGGGTGACCGTGAGCCCGAGCGGCTGAACCGCCAGGTGAAGCCCGAGACGATCCGCGTGCTGCCGGCCTCGGCCGTGGTCGCCACCGCGGCGGTCACCGAAGCCGCGCCGGCCTGCCTGGAAGCCGGCCCCTACACGCCGGCACAGATCGGCGCAGCCGAAGGCGTGCTCCAGACGGTGCTGCCGGCCGGCAGCTGGGCCAGCCTGAAGACCGAATCGCCGGGGGTGTGGATCGTCTACATGGGCAAGTACCCCACCCGCGAGGCCCTGCAGAAGAAGGCCGATGAGCTGAAGCGCCTGAAGATCAATTACGAGGAGCTGCGCAACGCACCGCCCGAACTGGCCGACGGCCTCGCCCTGGGCGGCCGCTACGACACCCGGGCCGCGGCCGACAAGGCGCTCGCCGACGTGGCCCAGCGCGGCGTGCGCACCGCGCGCGTGATGCCGCTGTCGGCACCGGCCGTGACGCACAGCCTGCGCGTCGAGCGGGCCGACAGCACGCTGCAGTCCCGGCTGGCCGGACTGCGCGCCGAGGCCCTGCTCGGCAAGACCTTCACCGCCTGCGCCCGGCCCTGACCGGCAGCGGCTCGCGGCCCGCACGGGCCAGCGCCGCGACCGCCAGCGCGAGCCCCAGCAACCACGCCAGCCCCAGCGCACCACCGCCGTCGTCGCGCGGCGCAGACGGTGAGGATGGCGAGGCCGCATAGCGCACGGCCGCATCCGCATCGAGCACGCCTGCACCGCAGGTGCTGGTGGTGCAGACGCACACATCGCGTGCCGACGCGGAGCAGGCGGGCACGCCGCTCGACGACTGCACATGGGGCCGCGCCGTCGTGCGCAGGCCGGTGATCACCTGCGCCACCGAGAGCTGCGGGTTGGTGCTGAGCATCAGGCTGACGACGCCCGCCACCACCGGTGTCGCGAAGCTGGTGCCGAAGACGTTGCCGTAGCCGTCGGCCCCGGGCGCCTGCGTGCCGGTGTTGATGAGCGTGAGCAGCCCATCGTCGGCGTCGGCATCGCCGCCGACGGTCGCGATGGTGACCTGCGGGCCGAAGTTGGAGTACGAGGCCTTGAGCCCGTCGCGCGCGAGCGCGGCCACGCCGACCACGCCGTTGCAGCTCGCTGGCCGCGTGACCGCGCCCATCTCGTTGCCCGCGGCGGCGACCACCACCACGCCAAGGCTTGCCAGCTCGTCGACCGTGCTCTGGTACAGGTTGCCGCAGGCCGCGCTGCCGCCGAAGCTCACGTTGACGATGCGGGCCGGGTTCGGGTTCGCCGGTGCGCCCGGCACCGGGAGCCCGGCGGCCCAGCGCATGCCGTCGGTGATGTCGAGCACGGTGGCGCCGCACTTGCCTGCCACGCGCACCGGCAGCACCCGCCCGTTCCAGCTGATGCCGGCCACGCCGATGGTGTTGTTGGTGGCGGCGGCGACGATGCCGCTGATGATGGTGCCGTGCCAGGAGCTGGGTTGCTCGGGGCAATCGCCGAAGAGCGCGGGGTTGCCGTTGATGTCGGCCTGCGACACCCAGTCGCCGGGGTCGGACGCGTCGGCATCGCGGCCGTTGCCGTCGTTGGCGTATTCGACGTCGGAGACGAAGTCGCGGCCGGGGAGCACCCGCCCGGCCAGGTCGACGTGCGACGTGATGCCGGTGTCGAGCACCGCGACCACCGCCGTGGGCTGGCCGGTCTGCAGCGCCCAGGCGTTCTGCACGCCAGGCGCGCCGAAGCTCGGCAGCTGGTTGCCGGTCGTCTCGCCCTCGGGACGCAGCCACCACTGGCCCAGGTCGGTGGGCGAGACATAGGGGAAGTAGACGTCGTTGGGCGTGGGGGCGGCCTGCAGCAGGCGCTCGCGGCTGTTGGGCTCGACCCAGTCGACCTCGGGTCGGGCACGCAGGCGCTCGGCCATCGCGCGGGCCTCGTCTTGCGACAGCCGGCGACCGAAGTCCAGGTGCTGGGCATCACGGCCGGCCGGGCGCGTGCGCGCTTCGGTCATCCGTTCGGTCTGCAGCAGACCTTGCAGGCGCTCGGTGTGCATTGCCGATGCCGAGGCGCCCAGCTGCGCGGCGCGCTCATGCGCCGGCGCGTCCTTCAGCTTGACGATCAGGCCATCGACCGGCGCGGCGTGCACCGCCGTCCACGACAGCAGGCCCGTGGCGGCGAACACCACGACCTGACGACACCTCTTCCGGCTCCACATCCCCATGGCGCTTCTCCTTCATGACGGAGCGCCGCGGGGAGGGTGAACTCATCGCCGGCGGCGCGACTCCTTCATGGAGCAAATGCGGTTCCGCTGGAGCTGAAGGGCCACCACCGCCGTAGCGAGGCCGGCCAGCCACAGGAGGCCCAGGCCGCCGCCACCGCCGCCATCCCCACCGCCGCCGCCACCGTTGATGAGGGCGGGCGTGTCAACCGTGACGGCCTGCGCCGAGGTGGATTGGGCGCCGGTGCTGTCGGTCACGGTGACGCTGACACGGAAACGCCCTGTCGTCGACGGGGTCACGGTGACGGTGGACCCGGTGGTCGTGCCGAGGCTCGTGACGATGCCGCCGCCATCGACGAGCGTCCATTGGTAGCTGCTGATCGTGCGCCCACCGAGCACGTAGCTGCTGGCCGCGCTCAGGGTCAGCGCCTGCCCTGCACGCGGCGTGGAGGTGCTCTGCGTGATCAGGGCCTGCAGGCCGCGCTGTGCCGCCAGCACTGCGCCGTTGGTGTCGAGCATGCCGGCGCCGCAGGTGCTGGTGGTGCAGTAGCACTCAGCCTGCGAAGCGCCATTGGGTGCATGGCAAGTGGCCGTGCCCGGATCGCCGCCCGTGACCGGGAACACCCGCGCGCTGCCCTGCAGCGCGGCCCGCACCTCCGCCGGCGTCATGCCCGGGCGAACCGAAAGCATGAGCCCCGCCGTCGCGGCCACCATCGGTGCCGAGAAGCTGGTGCCGACCGCGGGGTTGTTGCCATCGGTGTAGCTCGAACCCGCTGGCGTGGTCGACCCGGCATTGGTGGCAGTCATGATGGGGTACAGGCAGGTGACGCCGCTCGTGTCGACGCAATTGCCGCCCGGGGCCGCGATGGCGACCTGCGGCCCCACGTCGGCAAAGCCGACCTTGCTGCCCACGTGGCGCAAGCCGGTGACGGCCAGGGCGCCGGTGCAATTGGCCGGCGACGAGACGGCTTGCCCGTCGCTGTTGCCGGCCGAGACCACCACCACGGCGCCGGCATTCACGGCCGCCGTGATCGCGGCTTGGTAGGTCTGCGAACAGGACCCGGAGCCGCCGAGGCTCAGGTTGATGACCTTGGCGGGATTGGCGTTGTTGGGCACGCCCGAGACCGGCAGGCCAGCCGCCCAGAGGATGCCGGCGGCGATGTCACTGGTGTAGCCGCCGCACTTGCCCAGCACCCGCACGGGCAGCACCCGCACGGTGCGACCGACGCTGGCCATGCCGATGCCGTTGTCCGTCAGCGCTCCCACCAGGCTGGCCGTCTGCGTGCCGTGCCAACTGCTGTCTTCGACGAAGCACCCGTCGAAATTTCCGCTGCTCACGTCGGCCGGGCTGATCCAGTCGCCCGGGTCGGAGGGGTCGTTGTCGCGGCCATTGCCGTCGTTGGCGGTGTGGAAGCCGTTGATCGGCGCCGGATCGGCATCGACCATGTCATAGCCCTGCAGCAGGTTGCCCACGCCAGCCGCGCCCAGGTCGGGATGGTCGAAGCGAATGCCGGTGTCGAGCACGGCCACGACGACGGCCGCGCTGCCGGTGGTCGTGTCCCAGGCCGTCTCGGCGTTGATCGCCGACACCAGCGTCGAACTCGATGGCTTGAGGTACCACTGGCCAGCCACCGGCCCACCCGAGGCCAGCAGCACCGTGGAATACCGCGGATCGTTGGGCACTGCCGTGCGGCGGTGCCGCACATCGGGCTCGGCGTACTCGACATCCGGCAAGGCGGCGAGGCGGCGGGCCAGCTCGCCGGAGCTGATGCCGCGTGCAGCGAGCACCTGGGCCCGGTCACCCACCGCTGCCCCGGCGTTCAGCGCCACACCCACCCGCTGGCCGAGCAACTGCGCACGCTCCGCACCCGCGGAGGCCGCCTGCACACGCTCGGTGAGCAACGCCGAGCCGGCCTTGAACTTGACGATCACCCGCGCATTCGGCGCGGACACGACCGTGCTCTGCGCCTGCAGCGGCGGCGAATGAAGACCCAGCGGTGCCAGCAAGGCAAGTGCGACCGCGGCGGGCCAGGATGTACGCATGAAAGAAGCTCCTGAGGGAATCTGTGCGCCGGCGCGCCTCCCATGGAACCCTGGCGGCCAGTGTGGCGGGAAGTGTAGGCACGCCCCGCGCGGCGGCGTGTCACGCCATGCCGCAAATGACCGGATCGAAACGACCGGTTGCAACAAAGTCCGGCCGGGCATGAAAAAAGGCCTCTTGCGAGGCCCTTTTGCTGCGGTGCAGAAGGGAGGCCGCCGGAGCCCGGCGGCCGTCACCTCATTTGGCGATGACGCGCACCATCTCCAGCACCTTGTTGGAGTAGCCCCACTCGTTGTCGTACCAGGACACGAGCTTGACGAAGGTGCCATCGAGGGCGATGCCGGCTTCGGCGTCGAAGATCGAGGTGCGCGGGTCGCCACGGAAGTCGGTCGCGACGACCTTGTCCTCGGTGTAGCCGAGCACGCCCTTCAGCGCGCCTTCGGACTGGGCCTTGAACTCGGCGCAGATCTCCTTGTACGAGGCTTCCTTCACCAGCTCGACGGTCAGGTCGACCACCGACACGTCGGAGGTCGGCACGCGGAACGACATGCCGGTCAGCTTCTTGTTCAGCTCGGGGATCACCACGCCCACGGCCTTAGCCGCGCCCGTGCTCGACGGGATGATGTTCTCGAGGATGCCGCGGCCGCCGCGCCAGTCCTTGTTGGACGGGCCGTCCACGGTCTTCTGCGTGGCGGTGGCGGCGTGCACGGTGGTCATCAGGCCGCGCTTGATGCCCCACTTGTCGTTCAGCACCTTGGCGAGCGGCGCCAGGCAGTTCGTCGTGCAGGAGGCGTTGGAGATGATGGCCTCGCCCTTGTACGACTTGTCGTTCACGCCGTAGACGAACATCGGCGTGTCGTCCTTCGACGGGGCCGACATCACCACCTTCTTGGCACCGGCATCGATGTGCTTCTGCGCGGTTTCCTTGGTCAGGAAGAGACCGGTCGACTCGACGACGATGTCGGCACCGACCTCGTTCCACTTCAGGTTGGCGGGGTCGCGCTCCTGCGTCAGGCGGATCTTCTGGCCGTTGACGATCAGGGTGTTGCCGTCGACGGCGATGCTGCCGTCGAAGCGGCCGTGCACGCTGTCGTACTGGAGCATGTAGGCGAGGTAGTCGGGCTCCAGCAGGTCGTTGATGCCGACGATCTGGACGTCCTTGAAGTTCGCGACGGCGGCGCGCAGCACCATGCGCCCGATGCGGCCGAAGCCGTTGATACCGATCTTGATGGTCATGTCATTCGCTCCTATGTAGAAAACCGAAAACCTGTTGTCCGTTCAACGCTTGTTCTGCAGCACGGCGCGTACCGTGTCGGCCACGTTTTCCGACGTGAAGCCGAAGTGCTTGAAGAGCACGCCGGCCGGGGCCGATTCGCCGTAGGTGTCGATGCCGACGACGGCCGACACGCCGTACTTCCACCAGCCGTCGGTCACCCCCATCTCCACCGCGATGCGCGGCAGGCCGGCCGGCAGCACCGCGTTCTTGTACTCGACGCTCTGGCGGTCGAAGACGCTGGTGGACGGGGCCGACACCACGCGCACCGCGATGCCGCTCACCGCGAGTTGCAGCTGCGCATGCAGGGCGAGCTGCACTTCGGAGCCGGTGGCGATGATGACCGCCTGCGCCTTCTTCTTGAGGCCGACTTCGCTCGGCTCGGCCAGCACGTAGGCACCCTTGGCGATGCCGTCGAGGTCGGCCTTGGGCGAGTAGGTGAGGTTCTGGCGCGAGAGCAGCAGCGCGCTCGGGCGGCTCTTGCTTTCGATCGCCGAGGCCCACGCGACCAGGGTCTCGGTGGTGTCGGCGGGGCGCCAGACGTCGAGGCCGGGGATCAGGCGCAGCGCGGCGGCGTGTTCGATCGACTGGTGCGTCGGGCCGTCTTCGCCGAGGCCGATGCTGTCGTGCGTGAACACGTGCACCACGCGCTGCTTCATCAGCGCGGCCATGCGGATGGCGTTGCGGCTGTAGTCGCTGAAGGTGAGGAAGGTGCCGCCGTAGGGGATGTAGCCGCCGTGCAGCGCCACGCCGTTCATGATGGCGGCCATGCCGAACTCGCGCACGCCGTAGTTGATGTGGCGGCCGCCGTTGGGCTCGCCCTTGTCGTCGAAGCGCAGCGCCGGCGTGCTGCTGGTGTTGGTGAGGTTGGAGCCGGTCAGGTCGGCACTGCCCCCGAGCAGCTCGGGCAGGGCCTTGGTGAAGACCTCGAGCGCGAGCTGGCTGGCCTTGCGGCTGGCCACCGTCTCGGCCTTGGCGTGCGTGGCGGCCAAGGCCTCCTTGACCGTCTGTGCCCAGCCCTTGGGCAGCTGCCCGTCGAGGCGGCGCACCAGTTCCACTGCCAGCTCGGGGTAGGCCTTGGCGTAGGCCTCGTAGGCGTCGACCCACTGGGTCTCGGCCTTCAGGCCGTCCTGGCGGGCGTCCCACTGTTCATAGGCTTCTTCGGGCACGACGAAGGGCTCGTGCGTCCAGCCCATCGCTTCGCGGGTGAGCTTGATCTCTTCATGGCCCAGCGCTTCGCCGTGTGCCTTGGCGGTGCCGGCGCGGTTGGGCGAGCCCTTGCCGATGGTGGTCTGCGCGCAGATGAGGGTGGGCTTGTCGCTCTTCTTCGCTTGCGCGATGGCGCGGTCGACGGCGTCGACGTCATGGCCGTCGACCTTGGCGATCACGTTCCAGCCGTAGGCCTCGAAACGCTTGGGCGTGTTGTCGACGAACCAGGGCGCGACCTGGCCGTCGATCGAGATGCCGTTGTCGTCGTAGATGGCGATCAGCTTGTTGAGCTTCCACGCACCGGCGAGGCCCGCGGCTTCGTGGCTGATGCCTTCCATCAGGCAACCGTCGCCGAGGAACACGTAGGTGTGGTGGTCGACGATCGCGTGGCCGTCGCGGTTGAATTCCTTCGCGAGCAGCTTCTCGGCAAGCGCGAGGCCCACCGCATTGGTGAAGCCCTGGCCCAGCGGGCCGGTGGTGGTCTCAACGCCGGGGGTGATGCCGACTTCCGGGTGACCCGGGGTCTTGCTGTGCAGCTGGCGGAAGTTGCGCAGCTCGCTCATCGGCAGGTCGTAGCCCGAGAGGTGCAGCAGCGAGTAGATGAGCATGGAGCCGTGGCCGTTGCTCAAGACGAAGCGGTCGCGGTCGGCCCAGTGCGGGTTGGCCGGGTTGTGCTTGAGGTGCCGGCCCCACAGCGCCACGGCGATCTCGGCCATGCCCATCGGGGCGCCGGGGTGCCCGGAGTTCGCTTGCTGGACCGCGTCCATCGAGAGGGCACGGATGGCGTTCGCCATCAAGGAAGTGTTGGAGGCGATCGCGGTCATGGGCTCGCTGGGGGTGGTTTGGGGGGAAACCCGGCATTTTACGGGGCTCGATAATCTGCGCCGATGCACGGCTTGCACCTCACCGCCGATTTACGGGGATGCTCCTCGGAGACGCCCGCTTTCACCGACCCGCATGCGCTGCGTCGCCTGTGCCTCGCGGCCGTGCAGGACGCCGGCCTGCAGCCGGTCGGCGAGCTCTTCCACACCTTCCCCGGCGCGGGCGGTGTGACCGGCGTGGTGCTGCTCGCCGAGTCGCACCTCGCGGTGCACACCTGGCCTGAACTCGGCGCGGTGACGCTCGACGTGTATGTGTGCAACTTCGGCGCCGACAACTCCCACAAGGCGCGCCATCTGCTCGACACCCTCATCACCCGCTTTGCCCCACGGCAGGTGGAGCAGCATGCACTCGAGCGAGGAGCCTCCAGATGAAAGCCCTGATCCTGGCCGCAGGGCGCGGCGAACGCATGCGCCCACTGACCGACCACACGCCCAAGCCCCTGCTCGAGGTGCAGGGCAAGCCGCTGATCGTGTGGCACCTGGAGGCGCTGGCGCGCGACGGCATCCGCGACGTGGTGATCAACACCGCCTGGCTGGAGGAGCGCATCGTCGACACGCTGGGCGACGGCGCGCGGTACGGCGTCTCGATCCGCTATTCGCTGGAAGGCCGCGACCACGGCGGCGCACTGGAAACGGCCGGCGGCATCGCCAAGGCGCTGCCACTGCTGACGGACACGACGCTGGAATGCTTCTGGGTCGTCTCGGGCGACGTCTTCCTGCCCGGCTTCCGATTCGACACGGCCGCTGCCCAGCGCTTCGCGACAGGCGGTGCGCTCGCCCACCTGTGGCTCGTGCCCAACGCGCCGCACCATCCCGAGGGCGATTTCGGCATCGACGCCCAAGGCCGCGCCTCGCGCACCGTCACACCGAAACGCACCTGGGCCAGCGTCGGCCTCTTCCGCGCGGCGATCGTGAATGGTGTGAAGGTCGGCGACAAGCTGCCGCTGACCCCGCTGCTGCGTGCCGGTGCCGACGCCGGCCGCATCGAGGCCACCGCCTACGACGGCCCGTGGACCGACGTGGGCACGGTCGAGCGGCTGAACGCGCTCAACACCGACCCACCATAGATCAGCCCATGTGCGGGCAGCGGTTCACTTCGATGGAGACGTGCGCCAGCTCTTCGTGCACCGCCAGCCGCTCGCGGTAGACCGAGGGCGCGAGCGGCACATCGGCGACCACGCAGACGATCGCGGCAAACTTGTCGCGGCCCACGCGCCACACGTGCAGGTCGGCCACCTTGGCGTCACCGTCCGACTCGATGGCGTCGCGCACCTCCTGCGTGATCGGCAGGTGCATCTCGCGGTCGAGCAGCACGGCCGCCGACTGGCGCATCAGGCCCCAGGCCCACACGCCGATCACCACCGCTCCCACGATGCCCACCACCGGGTCGAGCCAGGTCCAGCCCAGCCACAGCGCCGCCGACAGGGCCACGATCGCAAACACCGAGGTCAGCGCATCGGCCAGCACGTGCGCATAGGCGGCGCGCAGGTTGAGGTCTTCGCCGGCGCGGGCGTGGCCATGGTCGTGGTGCGGGTGGCCATGATGGTGATGGCCATGGTGGTCGTGATGACCGTGCCCATGGTCGTGGTCGTGGCCGTGGCCGTGCCCGCCCTGGGCCCCGTGGAGCAGCCACGCCGACACGAGGTTCACGACGAGCCCGATCACCGCCACCACCAGCGCCGACTGCGCCTCCAGCGGCTCGGCCCGCCACAGCCGGACCACCGATTCGACGACGATGCCCACGCCCACGAGCCCGAGCACCAGCGCGCTCGCAAAGCTGCCCAGCACCTCGATCTTCCAGGTGCCGAAGGTGTAGCGCGTGTCCTGCGCATGGCGCCGTGCGAGCCAGTAGGCCCCTGCGGTGACGGCAAGCGCCAGCGCGTGCGTGCCCATGTGCCAGCCATCGGCGAGCAGCGCCATCGAGCCCGTCCACCAGCCGGCGGCGATCTCCACCACCATCGTGAGCAGCGTGATCGCCAGCACCCAGTGCGTGCGGCGTTCACCCAGGCGGTTGCCTGTGTCGAACACGTGGGCGTGTTGCCAGGGCTTGAGGTCGTGGGTGTGGGCCATGGAGAGAACTTCAGTCTGCGAGCGTCTTGGTGATGCGGTCGATGCGGGCCAGCACCTCGGGCGTCAGCTTCGGCACGAGGGCGAGCGCCCCCAGGTTGTCCTGCAGTTGCGAGAGTTTCGACGCGCCGAGGATCACCGTGCTGACATGAGGGTTGCGCATGACCCAGGCGATGGCGAGTTGCGCGAGCGTGCCGCCGAGCTCCTGTGCGATCGGCTCCAGCTGCGCCACGGCGGCGTTGCGCGCCGGGTCGGTGAGGTTCTTCACCAGCCAGCCCATGTCGGGCAACGCGCCGCGGCTGCCCGCCGGCACTCCGCTGCGGTACTTGCCGGTGAGCAGCCCACTGGCGAGCGGGCTCCAGGTGGTGAGGCCCAGGCCGATGTCGTCGTACAGCCGCTTGTACTCGCGCTCCACCCGCGAACGCGCGAAGAGGTGGTACTGCGGCTGCTCCATCAGTGGGCGGTGCAGCCGCTCGCGCTCGGCGAAGTCGTAGGCCGCGCGGATCTGCTTGGCCGACCACTCGCTCGTGCCCCAGTACAAGGCCTTGCCCTGCGTCACCATGTCGCTCATGGCCTGCACCGTCTCCTCGATCGGCGTCTCGGGGTCGGGGCGGTGGCAGTAGACGAGGTCGATGTGCTCCAGCTGCAGGCGCCGGAGCGAGCCGTCGATGGCCTGCATCAGGTACTTGCGGTTGAGCGTGTTGAGCTGGTTGGCCTTGACGCCGCCATGGTCGATCCCCCAGAAGAACTTGGTCGAGACCACGTAGCTCAAGCGCGGGCGCTTGAGCGCCTTCAGCGCCTCGCCCATCACCACCTCGCTCTGGCCTTCGGCATAGGCTTCGGCGTTGTCGAAGAAATTGATGCCGGCGTCCATCGCGGCGGCCATCAGCTCGGTGGCCGCACGACTGTCCACCTGCTGGTGGTAGGTCACCCAGGAGCCGAGCGACAGTTCGCTCAGCTTCAGGCCGCTGCGGCCCAGACGCCGGTATTGCATGTGTTCTCCATTCCTTGGTCTGAGGCATCTTAGCCACGCAGGTGTGGCCGCTCGGCCGACCGAATCAACCGTGTGTCGGGCTCCCTTGACCGCGCCGGCCGCAGGCCTTTCGCTAGCCCGGGGTTCGCGCTACCTTTCAGGCTGTGACAGCCGTTCTCGCCCTGCCCTTCCTGCTGGCCATCGCAGTGGCCGGCCACATCCTGCTCAGCCGGGGCGCCAAGGCGCTGGCCTCGGCGGCCTACCCGTTGGCCAGCGGCGAGCCCGAATTCGCCGGCTACGAGCGGCGTGTCTACGGCACCGCCGACCGCGCCATGCTCGAAGTCGTGGCCCTGGTGCTGGCCTCCGGCATCGTGATGTGGATCGGCATGACCTGGAAGCTCAGCTGGGTCGGCGTGCTGGGGTTCCTGATGCTGCTGGGCGCGGTGGCGCTCGACATGGCGCGCTGGGAGCGCGTGACCGTCAGCGCGAGCTACGTCTGGTTCCAGCGCGGCTTTGGCCACAAGGTGCACCAGGTGGCGATCGAGAACATCCGCGACGTCTCGGTGGTCGAGGCCGACGCCCCCGGCTACACGCTGCGCCACTTCAACCGCAACCGCACCTGCCGGCTCAACATGCGCATGAACGACAAGCGCGTGGTGGCCCTGCCCAAGACCGATGCACACAGCGAGGTGGAGGCGGTGGAATCGCTGGCCAACCACATCCGGAGCCGCCAGCAGCTGGGCGGCGACCGCGAAGCCGTCAAGCGCTCGGCCGACGAGGGCAGCGCTGCTGCGGCCCGCGCGGCCCAGGAGCCCGCCTCGATGGACCGCGAGCTGATGCGCGAGCTGCGCCGCCTGCGCAAGCAGGCGCAATCCCCCGACCTGCCCCCGGCCGTGAAGCGCGTGGAAGGCTCCGGCAAAGCCTGACCCGATGAGCGCCGTGCACCGTGAACGCCGCGCCGAGCTGGCCCGGCGCCTGCGTGCCGCCGGCGGCGGCCTCGCCATCGTCTCGACCGCCCCCGAGGCGATGCGCAGCCGCGATTCCGAATACCCGTTCCGGCCCGACAGCCACTTCCACCACCTCACCGGCTTCGACGAGCCCGAGGCCACGCTGGTGCTGCGCGCCGATGGCCACTGCGAGCTCTTCTGCCGCGACAAGCACCCCGAGCAGGAGGTCTGGACCGGCGTGCGCCTGGGGCCCGAGGCGGCCCGCGACGCGCTGGGCGTCGACGCGGCCTCTTCCATCGCGCAGCTCGACCAGCGCCTGCCCGAGCTGCTGAACCAGCAGCCCGCCGTCTGGACGGTCTTCGGCACCCGCGGCACGCTCGACGAGCAGCTCGACGGCTGGCTGGCCGCCGTGCGCGAGCAGTCCCACTTCGGCCACGCGCCGCCGGTCTCGCACCGCGACCTGGCCGCGATGCTCGACGAGATGCGTCTCTTCAAGGCCGCTGACGAGCTGGCCCTGATGCGGCGCGCCGCCGCCATCTCCGCCGCGGCCCATGTGCGCGCGATGCGCTTCTGCGCCGCACGCTTCCGCGCCGAGCCGGCGGGCGAGCTCGCCGAATACGAAATCGAGGCCGAGCTGCTGCATGAGTTCCGCCGCCAGGGCGCGGCCGGCCCGGCCTACCCGTCGATCGTCGCGGCGGGGGCCAACGCCTGCGTGCTGCATCACAGCGCCGGCCCGACGCGCCTGCGGGCCGGCGAGCTGTGCCTGATCGACGCCGGCTGCGAGTTCGACGGCTACGCGAGCGACATCACGCGCACCTTCCCCGCCAGCGGCCGCTACAGCGCGCCGCAACGCGAGCTGTACGACATCGTGGTCGCGGCGCAGGACGCGGCCGTCGCCGTCACGCGGCCCGGCGAGCGCCACCGCGAGGCGCACCACGCCGCGGTGCGGGTGCTGGCGCAAGGCATGCTCGACACCGGCCTCCTGAGCCACGACCGCCACGGCACGCTCGACGACATCATCGAGCGCGCAAGCTACCGCCAGTTCTACATGCACGGCACCGGCCACTGGCTGGGCCGCGACGTGCACGACACCGGCGACTACCTCTCGCGCGACGAAGCGCCGTTCGAGCAGCCCGACTACCTGGGCGGCCGTGTCGTCAAGCACCCTTCGCGCAAGCTCGAGCCCGGCATGGTGGTGACGCTGGAGCCGGGCCTCTACGTGCGCCCGGCCGAAGGCGTGCCCGAGCGCTACTGGCACATCGGCATCCGCATCGAGGACGACGCGGTGGTCACCCCCACAGGCTGCGAGCTCATCAGCCGCGGCGTGCCGGTGCGGGCCGACGAGATCGAAGCGCTGATGCGCGGCTAGCCGAGGGCGCGGCCCACGCGGGTGCCGTGGAAGAAGGCTTCCTCGAACACCGAGTAGCCCGACAGGTCGCTGTGCGCGAAGTGCACCCGTGTGCCGGGGCGTGCAGGTGACTGCAGGGCGTGCAGCGCCGCATGGCCACGCAGTCCGGGCAGCGGGATGCTCATCGCGTGGCCGTAGCGCATGAGGTCGACGCGTTTCACCTTGGCAGGCAGGTCGGGGTGCGCCTTCGCCATGTCGGCCAGCACCACGCGCGACCAGGTCGCCCAGTCGTCGTTCAGCAGGCGTGTGCGGTGGGCACGCAGTTGCTCGGCGTTGTCGCCCCCCAGCGCCCAGTAGCTGGTGAGCACCGTCGGGCCGGGGTGCGGGCGGGTGCTCTGGTGCATGGCGTTCACATAGCCAAGCGCGGGGCTGCCGTGGAGCACGTTGTCCCATGCGGGGGGCGCGCCGCCGGCATCGTCGAGCGGCTCGTCGATGTGCAGGTTGGCGACCAGCCACGGCGCATGGCGCATCGGCGTGACGGCGGCCTGCAGCGCCGCGGGCGGCGCGCGCAGCAGGCGGGCCGAGATGAAAAGCGGCGTGGCGAGCACCACCTGCTTCGCCGTCCAGCGCTCGAGGCGCTCGGCCGCCGCGTGCCACAGGTCCACACTCACCTCGTGCCGCCCTTCTTCCACCCCCAAGGCAACGAGCCCGGTGTGCAGGCGTTCGCGGTGCGGCTCGGCCAGTCGCTCGGTGAGCCAGCCGTTGCCCTGCGGCCAGGTGAGCACGCCTTCGCGCGTGTCGCCGTCAGCGTCGTCACCCGGCGCGTGAAAGCCATGCCGACTGGCGAAATAGTGCAGGCCGGCCCAGGCCGAGACGTGGCCGAGGCCGGCGCCATAGTCGTCGCGGCAGCAGTAGTCGAGGTAGGTGCGCAGCGCCGGCGCGTCGAAGCGATGGGTGTCGAGCCACTGTGCGAAGGTGACGGCGTCGAGCGCCTGATGCGAGGGCGTCCACGGCGCGCGCGAGGTCGGCAGGCTGAAGCCGAGCCGTGCCACACGCGCCACCTCCTCACCGAAGCGGCGGTACTGCGCGAGCGTGGCCTCGGGCTGGTCGATCACCGGCAGCAGGCCTTCCTGCCACTGGCCGCCGATGAAGAGCCGCTCCTGCGGGCTGTGGCAGAGATGCCGCTCGTCGTAGACGCGCCGGCCGTGTTCGATGCGGCTCAGGCCCAAGGACGCCAGCAGCTCGACCAGGTCGACATCGGCCTCGGCGGGCACCGGCAGGTAGTGCGCACCGAGCGGGCAGGCCATGCCGGCGATGCGGTGGCCGCGGCTGTTGCCGCCGGCGGCGTCTTCGAGGTCGACGAGATGCACGTCGTCGATGTTTCGGCGTGCCAGCGCGCGAGCGCAGGCCAGGCCGGCCACGCCGGCGCCGACGATGAGCACGTTGACGCGGCGTGTCGCCGCAGGCGTGGGGAGGCTGCCGCTCTTGAGGTCGCGCAGGCGGTGGCCCCGCGCATGATCCGCGCCGACCCACCCGCCGTCGTACGGCGACTCGGGCGTGCGCTTGCAGGCCGCCACCAGCGGCAGGCTCGCCGCTGCAAAGAGCAGCGAGCGCCGGCGCGAGCTCATGGATGCACCCGGCCCCATTCCTGCTCGAAGGTCTGCACCAGCACCTGGTTCGACAGCCGGTTCGGCTCGGCCGGCACGCGCGCCATGTCGGGCGGGAACTGCAGCAGGCCGGGCAGGCCTTCGACGGTGAGGAAACGCAGGCCGCTCGGCAGCGCGGTCGGGAGGCGGAACGGCCGGCGACTGGCCAGGATGAAGCCCCACTCGCCGAAGCTCGGCACGTGCGCGTGGTACGGCGTGGTGGTGAGGCCGGCGGCCTCGAGCGTGGTGGCGACCGTCCAGTAGCTCTTGCGCGCGATCAGCGGCGAGGTGGTCTGCACCACCGCATAACCCGAGGCGGCGAGGTGCGCGTCGAGCAGCGTGTAGAAGCTCGTCGTGTAGAGCTTGCCGAGCGAGAAGTTGGTGGGGTCGGGGAAGTCGACCACGATCACGTCGAAGGTGCCGGCGCTCTTTTCTTTCTCCTGTTCCAGCCAGGCGAAGGCATCGGCGTTGACGACCGTGAGCTTGGGCGAACGCAGCGCATCGCCGTTGAGCTCGCGCAGCATCGGCTGCTCGGCGAAGAGCGTCGTCATGTGCGGGTCGAGCTCGACCAGCGTCACCGCCTCCACGCTCGGGTGCTTGAGCACCTCGCGCACCGCCATGCCGTCGCCACCGCCGAGCACCAGCACGCGCTTGGGCGCGCCGTGCGCTGCCATCGCCGGGTGCACCAGGGCCTCGTGGTAGCGGTATTCGTCGCGCGAGTGGAACTGCAGGTTGCCGTTCAGGTAGAGCCGCACACCGGCCCGCCCCGAGGTGACCACCACCCGCTGGTAGCGGCTGGTCTCGCTGTACACGATGCGGTCGGCGTAGAAGCGGTCTTCGGCCCAGGTGCTGATCTCATCGGCATAGGCCATCGCGCCGAGCAACGCCGCAATGACGCCCACGCAGGCGACGACATGCGACCACAGCTCGCGCAGCTCGCCGCGAAAGAGCCACAGTGCCCACACCGCCACGGCCGCGTTGAGCAGGCCGAAGAAGGCGCCGGTGCGCACGAGCCCGAGGTGCGGCACCAGCAGCAGCGGAAAGGCGACCGCGACCGCGAGCGCGCCGAGGTAGTCGAAGGTCAGCACCTGGGAGACCAGGTCCTTCAGCGCATAGCGTTCGCTGAAGTGGCGCTTCAAGATGCGCATCACCAGCGGGATCTCCAGGCCCACCAGCGTGCCGACCAACAGCACCAGGCTGTAGAGCACGAAGCGGAAGCCGGCCGTCGGCAGCGTCTGCAGCGCGAAGAGCGCCGCCGGCATCAGCCCGCCGATGAGGCCGACCAGGAGCTCGATGCGCAGGAAGTGCGCCACCAGCTGGCGCTCGAAATAGCGCGACAGCCACGAGCCGATGCCCATCGCGAAGAGGTAGGCGCCGATGATGGTGGAGAACTGCAGGACCGAGTCGCCCAGCAGGTAGCTCGCCAGCGCACCCGCCGCCAGCTCGTACACCAGCCCGCAGGCGGCGACGACGAAGACCGACGCCAGCAGCGCGACTTCGGCCGGGCGGATGCGCGCGGCCGGCTCGGTGGTGTTCAACGCACTAGTGGATGGCGGCCGCGACGATCAAGCCGATCGCGATGCACATCGCACCCACCACGATGGCGAGCGCGACGTTCTTCTTCTCGACGATCTCGCCCCACAGGTCATAGGGCGTGAGCTTGTCGACGATGACGAAGCAGATCCAGAACACGAACACACCGATCAGCGCGTACAGGATGGACCCGAAGAAGACGCTGGGCTTCAGCCATTCGATACCCATCATGGGACTCTCCTTGAGAAATTGAGAAGCAGATGCATCACTTGTGGCCGCCGCCGCTGGAGAAGCCGCCCCACGAGCCCCCGCTCGTGCGGTAGCCGCTGCTGCGGTTGCTGGCCAGGCAGCTCTGGTATTCCTGCGAGGCTTCACCATAGCTGGCACGCAGGGGCTCGCAGTCGCGGCGGTCGTCGTCGCTGCAGCGGAAGAGCATCAGCAGCACCACGACGATGAACACCCAGAAGAAGATCTTGGCGAGCAGGCTCGCCGCGTTGCCCGAGGTCGGGCCGGCATCGCGCTTGAGTGCAGCGCTCTTGTCGGCGTCCAGGCGGAAGGCCTTGGCCACGTCGGCGGCGTTGAGCGTCTCGCCGGCCGACCAGACCTGCTCGCCCTCGGTCATCTCGAGGTTGAGCCGCTTGCCGCCAGGGCCCTGGTAGTCGACGTTGCTCGTCTGTTCTCCACGCTTGAGCTGCCAGTAGAACTCGCCCAGCACGTAGGTGATGCGGCCGGTGTAGCGGTACATCTGGCGGTACTGCGCGCCCTGGTAGCGCACGCCGTTCCCCGAGGGCGTGGGCACCCCGGTGATGGGGGCCGACCAGCTCCAGCCGTCTTCGGCGTCGACGAGAAAGGCGAACCCTTCTTCGCGGTGATAGAGCAGATATTCGCGCCAGAAGCTCTGCTCGTCCTCGCCTTCTTCGCAGCGCTCCACGTAGCCGACCACCTGCCAGGCGCGGGCGATCTTGCCGAGCTTGAGCGTGCCCACCCGCCCGAGCGGGATCTGCGGCTCGTCGCCGTTGTCCTGGGCGTAGTGGGCCAGGTCACCGCCGATGCCCTTGCCGGCGCCATCGGCGGAGGTGAGGTCGACCACCGCATGGCACTGGTGGCAGACGATGCTCTGCGTGGTGGAGAGCTTGACCTCGAGCGAGGTTCCGCAGCTCGGGCATTCGATGCTGCGACCCTTCAACGTCTTCTCTGCGCCGCCGGCGAGGCCGGTCATCGCGAGCTCGCTGATCGCGACCGAGCGGCCGATCGACCAGTGTGGCGCCGCGGGGTCGCTGTAGTCGAGCGTGCCGACCTCGTCGCGCGCGTTGCGCAGGTCGGCGACGACGAAGCCGCGCTCGGTGTTGGGCTTGAAGGGCAGTTCGCCTTGGGCGGCGATCAGCTTGGCGGCGGTGACCGAGGCCACCGTCCACGGCTGGCCCGAGACGATCTGCTGGGCGCCGGGGCGCAGTTGCTCGGCCGGTGGGGCAGTGCCATCCAGCGCCACGTCGAACGAGAGGACGTAGCGGCCGTTGTCCTCGCTCAGCCAGCCGCTGCGGCCGCTGTCGAAGAGCGCGTGCCACTCGTTCCAGGTGCCGTCCTTGTAGCGGTACTGCAGGCGGCCCACGAGCGTGAAGCCGCTGCCCTGGTACTTGCCGCCGGCGCCTAACTGCAGCGGTGAGTGGTCATCGAAGAGCTCGGCACTTTCGCCGATCTTGCGCAGCGCCTCGCCCTCGCGGACGATGGTGCTGCGGCAGAAGCTGCAGACGGCGAAGGCCGATGCGGCCGAGCGGAAGTCGACCGGCGCGCCGCAGTTGGGGCACGCGGCCCGGTAGGCGCGCTGTGGGCTGGGTTCTGTTGCCAAGAGCGGTCGGTGCGCGAGCCGGTCAGACCAGCTTCTTCAGCAGTTCCGCTTTCTTGGCATCGAACTCCTCCTGCGTGAGGATGCCCTTGGCCTTGAGGTCGGCCAGCTTCTCGATCGTGGCCATCACCTCGTCGGGGCGGATGGCCGCCGCGGCAGCGGCGGCAGGCGCCTGCTGCCCACCCTGCAGGCCACTCGCCAATTGGCCGGCCAGCACCTGGCCCAGCGCCACGCCGGCGCCCAGGCCCATCGCATCGCCCGCCACGCTGCCGCCGCCCGAGCCCGCGCCTTCGGCGAACTTCGGAATCGACTGCGCCGTCTGGTACTGCATGAACTTGCCCATGTCGTTGCCGACCATGCCCATGCCGATCTTCTGGTCGAGGATCTTCTGCAGCTCCTCCGGCAGCGAGACGCTCTGCATCGTTACGCCCTCGAGCTTCAGGCCGAGCGCGGTGAATGACGGGGCGGTGGCTTCCTGCAGCGCCTTGGCAAACTCGATCTGGTTGGCCGCGAGGTCGAGGAAGGCCACCCCGCTCGAGGCCACTGCATCGGAGATGTGCTGCAGCATCAGGCCGCGCAACTGGCCGTCGAGGTCGCTGACGGTGTAGGTGTCGCGCGTGCCCGAGATCTCGGTGTGGAAGAGCTTCGGGTCGACGATGCGGTAGCTGTAGTTGCCGAACGCGCGCAGGCGCACGGCGCCGAAGTCCTTGTCGCGGATCGTGACCGGCTGCGTGGTGCCCCAGCGCTGGTCGATCTGCTGGCGGGTGCTGAAGAAGTAGACGTCGCTCTTGAACGGGCTCTGGAAGAGCTTGTCCCAGTTCTTGAGATAGGTGAGCACCGGCAGCGTCTGCGTGGTGAGCTTGTACATGCCGGGGCCGAACACGTCGGCCACCTTGCCTTCGTTCACGAAGACCGCCATCTGCGACTCGCGCACGGTGAGCGAGCCACCGTACTGGATTTCATTGCCGGCCATCGGGTAGCGCCAGGCGAGCACGCCGTCGCCGGACTCCGTCCATTCCAGAACGTCGATGAACTGTTTCTTGATGAAATCCATCAGGCCCATGGTGGTCTCCCGTTGAAGAGGCAGATGATCATAGGGGCGAATGCGGCGCCCCAAAAAGCAAAAGCGGGCCGAAGCCCGCTTTGCATCTCACACCCGGAAACGCAGGTCAGCTTTGGTGGCGGCGACGCACCGTGGCACCCACGGCCAGCAGGCCGGCGGCGAGCAGTGCGTAGGTGCTGGGCTCCGGCACCGGGGCGGCCACCGAAGCGGCAGTGGCGATCGCGCCCACGTAGCCCACCTGGCCGAACCAGTCGAAGCCGTTGCGGCCGGTGACGTCACCCGTCACGACGAACTGGTACACGCCGGCGGCGAGGTTGCTGAAGCTGAAGGAGGACGGCGAGGTGTCGGTCAGCGCGCTGGTGAGGTTGCCGCCGGTCAGGCTCAGCGAGCTGATGTCGATGTTGCGCAGCGAGGAGAAGTCGAACTCGAAGGTCGCGCCGAAGGAGTCGGCCGGGCCGTTCAGCGTGAAGTTGTAGCAGTCTTCGAAATGGGTGGTCGCCCCGAAGTCGTTGCCGAACACGCGCAACGCGGGCGGGCCCATCACGCCGAGGTTGAATGTCTGGGTGCATGCGGCCGAGGCCGGGGTGCCAACAACCATTGCCAGCAAGAGCAGAGCCAGCGCCTTGAATTTCATGAACAACCTCCGGGTGTTTTGGTGATGTCGAATACGTATCTGAATGTGCCAGTGGGCGCACCGGCGGTGTTGTGACGCGGCCCCCCGTTCATGGGGCGCCGCGTCGGTGGGCGCCCCCCTCGATCAGGTGGAGGAAAAAGATGGAATTTCGCGAAGGTGCGGCCGGTCGTGAAATACCTCTCGGCCGAGGCCGATTTCTCCGCTTTAAGGGCAATCGCACCCCGCGCGCGTATGCTGCGACCCATGTCTGAGCTCGCACTCCCCTTGCGGCTGGCGGTGGTGGGCGCCGGGCCGGTCGGCCTGAGCCTCGCGCTGCATGCGGCGCGTGCCCTGCCGCACGCACGCATCAGCCTCTTCGACAGCCGCGCCGCCACGCAGGACGTGGCCGCCGACCCGCGCACGCTGGCGTTGTCGCTTGGCAGCGTGCAGCTCTTGCAGCGCCTCGGGGCGTGGGATGCCGAGCGCGCGCAAGCCATCACCGAAGTGCATGTGTCGCAACAGGCCCCTTCACTCGGCGGCCTGCTGGTCGACACCTTCGGCGAGCCCGAGGTGCGCATCAGCGCCGCCGAAGAGCGTGTGCCCTTGCTGGGCGCCGTGCTCAGCTACGGCGCGATCGTGGCACCGCTGCAGGCCGCGTGGCTCACCGCCTGCGAGCGGGAACCGGGGCGGCTTCAGCCGTGCTTTGGCGCCACGGTGCGCGCGCTCAAGCCACTGGCAAACGGCGTGGAAGTGGACGCTGGCATCGTCGACACCTTCGACCTGGTGGTGGTCGCCGAAGGCGGTATCTACACCGGCGAGGCGGCCGCGTCGGTCGCCAAGCCGGCCAGGCCGCCGCTGCGCCACGACTATGGCCAGCACGCCTGGGTGGGCACGGTGCAACTCGCAAACGCACGCGCCGGTGTCGCCTACGAGCGCTTCACCCGCCACGGCCCGGCGGCGTTGCTGCCGCTGAAGGATGGGCGCGCCGCGCTGGTGTGGTGTGTTAATGCCGAAGACGACCCGGTGCTCGAGCTGAACGACACCCAGCGCCTGGCCGTGCTCAACACCCTGTTCCACCCCGAGGTGGGGCCGCTCACCGCGGTGTCGCCCCTCAAGTGCTTTCAACTCGGGCTGGTCGCCGAACGCACGCTCACGCAAGGCCGCACCGTGCGCATCGGCAACGCGGCCCAGACGCTGCACCCGGTCGCCGGCCAGGGCCTGAACCTCGGGCTGCGCGATGGGTTCGAGCTGGTGCAGGCCCTGGCACGCTCGAGCGACGTGCCGGGCGTGCTGCGCAAGCTGGAGTGGCAACGTGCCCCCGACCGCTGGGCCATGATCGCCGCCACCGATTTCCTCGCCCGCAGCTTCACCTGGAAGCTGCCCGGCGCGGGGGCCGCACGCGGCCTGGGGCTGGCCGCTCTGCAGGCGTTGAAGCCCGTCAAATCGGCGCTGGCGCGCCAGATGATGTACGGCTCCCGCTGAGCAGCGCCGGCCGAACGCCGGGCTGCTTCCAAGCCGGCCGGCATCCCCTCGGGGGATCGGCCGCGTACCCGCCGCCGTGGGGCGTCATCAGCACAGTCGTCGGTGCGACAGCGCCGGGAGCTGTGCGCGAACTTCCGCGAGGCGCTTCGGGTCGAGCTCGGCCATCGCCACACCCTCGCCCTCTTCCACCACCGCGACGACCTCGCCCCACGGATCGACGACGAGGCTGTGCCCCCAGGTGCGACGGCCGTTCTCGTGCACACCGCCCTGCGCGGCGGCGATCACGTAGCACTGGTTCTCGATCGCCCGGGCGCGCAGCAGCACCTCCCAGTGCGCGCGCCCGGTCGTGTAGGTGAAGGCCGAGGGCACGGCGATCAGGTCGCAGGGCGGCGTCATCAGCGCTCGGTAGAGCTCGGGAAAACGCAGGTCGTAGCAGACGCTCAGGCCCAGGCGCCGCCCGCCCACGTCGCAGGCCACCGGTGCGCTGCCCGCCTGAAGCACCCGACCTTCGTCGTAGCTCTCGCGGCCGTTGTCGTAGCGGAAGAGGTGCAGCTTGTCATAGCGGGCCACGAGCACGCCCTCCGGCGAATAGACGCAGCTGGCATTGAAAACACGGTCGGTCTGCTCGGAGCGCAAGGGCAGCGTGCCACCCACCACCCACACCGCGTGCTGCTTGGCGGTCTCGGCCAGCATCGCCTGGATCGGCCCTTCGCCGGGGGTTTCGGCCAGCGCCAGCTTGTCGCGGTCGTGGTGGCCCATGAAGCAGAAGTACTCGGGCAGCACCACCAGCTGCGCGCCATCGCGCGCGGCCTGCGCGATCAGGCGGCGGGCGGTGTCGAGGTTGCGGTCCACGCTCGGTGTGGCCACCGTTTGCAGCGCAGCAATCCACATGGCGGTTCTCCTGTGATGTCCGTCGCGAAAGCTTAAGCGCACGGGGTAGCCACGCTGCCGCAAGGCGGTTAAGCCTGCGGCAAAATCCGCGCGCCATGAGCACAGAGACCCTCTCCGCTGGCGCAGAGCACAGCCGCTTCGTACAGCGGGTGCGTCGCCGTTTCGAGGCGGAGCTCGCGCTGCTCGAGCCGGGCCTGCCGGTGCGCGCCAGCATCGACCGCCTGATCGACACGCTGCTCGCCCGCGGCCGCGAGCTGCCGAGCGCCCTGCGCGTGGCGCGCCACATCGTGATCGAGCGCCTGGCCGTGCTCGACATCGAGCAGGCCGCGCCGATGACCGACATCACACGTGCGATGACCGAACTGGCCGAAGCCACGCTCGACCGCGCACTCGCCCAGGCCTATGCCGACCAGGACGCCCGCTACGGCGCACCGCTCAACGAGCGTGGCGAGCGCATCGACTTCTGGGTGGTCGGCATGGGCAAGCTCGGCGCGCACGAGCTCAATGTCTCGTCCGACGTCGACCTCATCTACGTCTATGAAGAAGACGGCCAGACCGCCGGCCCCAAGGTCGTCACCGCGCACGAATACTTCGCGCAGGTGGCGCGCAGCCTCTACACGCTGATCGGCGACAACACCGACGATGGCTTCGTCTTCCGTGTCGACCTGGCGCTGCGGCCGAACGGCAACTCCGGCCCGCCGGTCGTGAGCCTGTCGATGCTGGAGGAATACTTCCTCGTGCAAGGCCGCGAGTGGGAGCGCTTTGCCTGGCTCAAGAGCCGCGTGATCGCGCCGTCGTCCAGCATCACGAGCGGCCGCGCCAAGCAGCTCACCGCCACCGTGACACCCTTCGTCTACCGGCGCTACCTCGACTACGGCGTCTTCGACGGCCTGCGGCAACTGCACCGCAAGGTGCGCGAGGAAGCCCAGCGCCGCGCTGCCGGCCGCCCCGAGCGCGCCAACGACGTGAAGCTCTCGCGCGGCGGCATCCGCGAGATCGAGTTCATCGTGCAACTGCTGCAGGTGGTGCGCGGCGGCCAGTTCCCCGAGATGCGCACGCGCTCCACGCTGAAGGCGCTCGACAAGCTCGCCGCCGGCGGCCTGATGAAGCCCGAGAGCGCCAAGCGCCTGGCCGAGGCGTATGTCTTCCTGCGCCGCGTCGAGCACCGCATCCAGTTCCTCGACGACCAGCAGACGCACGTGCTGCCCACGTCCGACGCCGACCTCGGCTGGATCGCCCGCAGCATGGGCTTCACCTGCACCGAAGACACCTGCGAGCTGCTGCAGCACCTGGGCGAGACGCGCGAGTTCGTCGCGATGGAGTTCGACGCGCTGCTGCACGATGGCAAGACACCCGCGAACCCGTCACCCAACGGCTGCCGCGCCTGCGGCCTGCCGCCGCAGCCGGTCGACAGCGCGGCGTTCATCGAGCGACTGCCGCCCGAACTGGCCGAGCGTGTGCGCGGCTGGATCGACCACCCGCGCGTGCGCATGCTGCGCGAGGAAAGCAAGCTGCGCCTGTCCAAGCTCGTGATGCGCGCCGCCCAGGGCGTGGCCGACGGCGCCTGCAACCTGGAGGCCGCTGGCCGCTTCATCGACTGGCTCGAGCCGCTGATGCGGCGCGAGAGCTACCTCGCGCTGCTGGTCGAGCGCCCCGAGGTGCAGAACCGCCTGCTGCGCCTGCTGGGCCTCGCGCGCTGGCCGGCCCAGTTCCTGATGCGCCACCCGGGCGTGATCGACGAGCTGGCCGACGAGCGCCTGCTGCACGGCCGCTTCGAGCGCGACAACTACATCGCCGAACTCGAAGCGCGTCACAACGCCTGGGGCCGCTTCAACCAGGCCGACGAAGAATCGCTGCTCGACACCTTGCGCCGCGCGCACCACGCCGAGGTCTTCCGCACCCTGGTGCGCGACGTCGAAGGCCACATCACCGTCGAGCAGGTCGCCGACGACCTCTCGGCGCTGGCCGACGCCACCGTCGAGTGCTGCATCCAGTGGGCCTGGCAGCACCTGCGCCAGCGCCACCGCGACACGCCGCAGTTCGGCGTCATCGCCTACGGCAAGCTCGGCGGCAAGGAGCTCGGCTACGGCAGCGACCTCGACCTCGTGTTCGTCTTCGACGACACCGCCGAGACCGACACCGACCGTGCCGTCGAGGCCTACGGCGCCTTCGTGCGCAAGCTGATCAACTGGCTCACCACGCGCACCGCGGTGGGCGAGCTCTTCGACATCGACACCGCGCTGCGGCCCAATGGCAACTCGGGGCTGCTCGTCACCTCGCTCACGTCCTACAAGAACTACCAGGAAGGTCGTGGCAGCAACACCGCCTGGACCTGGGAACACCAGGCCATCACCCGCGCCCGTTTCTGCGCCGGCACGCCTGAGCTTGCGCCACGTTTCGAAGCCGTGCGGCGCGCGGTGATCTGCGCCGAGCGCGACCCGGTCGCCCTGCGTGGCGAGATCCAGGCCATGCGCGAGAAGCTGCGGGCGGCGCGGCCGGTGAAGCAAGGCTTCTTCGACGTGAAGCACAGCCCGGGCGGCATGGTCGATGCCGAGTTCGCGGTGCAGTACCTCGTGCTCGCGCATGGCAAGCAGCACGCCGGCCTGCTCGACAACGTGGGCAACATCGCGCTGCTGCAACGTGCCGAAGCCTGCGGCCTGCTGCCCGCCGGCGTGGGCACGGCGGCGGCCGACGCCTACCGCGAGCTGCGCCGCGCGCAGCACCGCGCGCGCCTCGACGAGAAACCGACGCAGGTCGACCCGGCCAGCGCCGCGGCGGAGCGCGATGCCGTGCTCGCCCTGTGGCGCACGGTCTTCGCTTGAACCGCGATCACCGACACCGCCCCGGCGCCGCCTGGTGCGCCATGGCGCTGGTGCTCCTGACCGGCAGCCTGCTCGCCTACGGACCCGCGGCCCGCGTGGTGCTGGAGTGGCGGCCCGATGCGCTCGTCGACGACCCGTGGCGCGCCTGGAGCGCCGCCTTCGTCCACTACAGCCGCCTGCACCTGATCGGCAACGTGACCGGGCTGGCGCTCACCGCGGCCTTCGGCTGGGTCTCGCGCCTGCCGACCTCGTCCACGATCAGTTGGGCGCTGGCCTGGCCGCTCACGCACCTCGCCTTCCTCTGGCTCGCACCCGACCTGCGCCACTACGGCGGACTGTCGGGCGTGGTGCATGCGGGTGTCGCCATCGGCCTCGTGCACCTCTTCATCACCGGGACCCGCCGGCAACGGCTGATCGCCACCGCGCTGTGCGCCGGCCTCGTCGCCAAGATCCTCAGCGAAACGCCGTGGCGTGGCTCGGTGCAGCAGCAAGATGGCTGGGACATCGCCATCGCCCCCATCGCCCACGTGACCGGCGTGCTCGCCGGCACCACCCTCGCACTCGCCGCCCATGCACTGGGCCGGCTCAGCCGCCCTCGCCTCTCGCCATGACCGACCGCAAGACCCACCTCGACACACTCGCCGTCGTGTCGCTCATCGGCTGCAGCTTTCTCTGGGGCCTGAACCAGGTCGCGGCGAAAGCCGCGCTCGGGGAGATCGCACCGTTGGTGCAGGCCACGATCCGCTCGCTGGGTGGCGTGGTGCTGGTGATGCTGTGGGCATGGTGGCGCCGCATCCCGCTCTTCCAGCGCGACGGCACGCTGCCCGGCGGCCTGCTCGCGGGTGCGCTTTTCGCCGCCGAGTTCGCCTGCATCTTCATCGGGCTGCAGTACACGACCGCCTCGCGCATGATCGTGTTCATCTACTTCGCGCCCTTCGTCGTGGCGCTGGGCATGCCGTTCATCGCCAAGTCGGAGCGGCTGGGCTGGGTGCAGACGGCGGGGCTCGTGCTTGCGTTCGCCGGTGTGGCGGGCGCGTTTGCGGAAGGCTTCACGCAGCCGGCCATCGGGCCGAGGCAGTGGATCGGCGATGCACTGGGCGTGCTGGCGGCGGTGCTCTGGGCCGCCACCACGCTGGCGATCCGCGCAACGAAGCTCGCCTCGGCGTCGGCCGAAAAAACCTTGGCCTATCAGCTCGGGGTGTCGGGGGTGCTGCTCGCCCTCGGCGCGCTGTGGCAAGGCGAGGCCTGGCCGCAGTCACTCTCGCTGATGGCCGGCGCCTCGCTTGCCTACCAGACGGTGATCGTGGTGTTCGCCAGCTATCTGGTGTGGTTCTGGCTCGTGCGCCACTACCCGGCGACGCGGCTGTCGGCCTTCACCCTGCTCACACCGGTGTTCGGTCTCCTGATGGGGGTGCTGCTGCTGAGCGAGCCGCTCACGCTGCGCCTGCTGCTCGCACTCGCCGGTGTCGCCATCGGCATGGTGCTGGTGAATCGCAAGTAGTCAGCCGCGAATGCGCTTGACCAGCGAGGTGGTCGAGTAGCCATCGACGAACGAGATAGCCCGGGCATCGCCGCCCCAGCTGCGCACGAGCTTCGTCTCGGCGAGGGTCTCGATGTCGTAGTCGCCGCCCTTCACGTAGAGGTCGGGCTTGACGATCTTCAAGAGCTCGACCGGCGTCTGCTCATCGAAGAGTGTCACCAGGCTCACGCTCTCCAGCGCCGCCAGCACGCAGGCACGGTCGGTCTCGCCATTCAGCGGTCGATCGGGCCCCTTGCCGAGCAGGCGGGCCGACGCGTCGCTGTTGAGGCCGAGCACCAGACATGAACCCTGCGCCCGCGCCTGCTCCAGGTAGGTCACGTGGCCGCGGTGGAGGATGTCGAACACCCCGTTGGTGAAGACCATCGGCCGCGGTAGTTGCGCGAGCCGCGCAGGAAGCTCGGCTCGCGGGCAAAGCTTGTCGAAGAAGGTGGCGCTCATGGCGCGGGATTGTCGCCTGCGCGGCAGCCCCGCCGGGCGCCAGCCGCCTAGACTGACCTGTCATCACATCAGAACAGGAGACTCCCATGATCACGCTCTGCGGCTCGACCATCTCGAACTACTACAACAAAGTGAAGCTGGTGCTGCTCGAAAAGGGCATCCCGTTCACCGAAGAGCTGGTGAAGACCGGCCGCACCGACGAAGAAGTGCTGAAGGACAGCCCGCTCGCCAAGGTGCCCTTCATCCGCACCGAGCACGGCGCGATGTGCGAAAGCCAGGTCATCGCCGACTACCTCGAAGCCGCCTACCCGACACCCGCCCTGGTGCCCGCCGACCCGTGGCAGGCCGCCAAGGTGCGGGAGCTGTGCACCTTCATCGACCTGCACCTCGAACTCGTGGCGCGCGAGCTGCACTACAAGGCCTTCTTCGGCGGCGAACTGAGCGAGGCCAACCAGGCGCGCATCCGCAAGCAGCTGGAAAAGAATATCGCCGGCTTCAAGCGCCTGGCGAAGTTTTCGCCCTACGTGGCCGGTGACAGCTTCACGCTGGCCGACTGCGCGGCCTATCCGAGCCTGCCGCTGGTGAGCATGGCCACCAAGGCGGTGTATGGCGAAGACCTGCTGGCCGCCGCGGGCATCGACGTCCGCGCGTACACCAGGTTCATCGGCGAGCGGCCCTCGGCGCAGAAGGTCACGGCCGACCGCAAGGCCGATCAGGAAAAAGCCAAGAGCTGAAACGAACAAGGCCCGCTGATGCGGGCCTTGTTTCCAGCGGGCGCGTGGCGCCGATCAGGCCGGCAAGGGCCCACCTTGCGACTTGCCCTTGGCCGCCGCCGCCACCGCAGCCGTCACTTCCTTGCGGAAGCGGTTGAGCTCCTGGACGCTTGCGAAGCTGCGCTCCATCAAGAGGCTCATGTTGTGCAGGATGCGCTCGACGACCTTGGTCTCCCACACGGCGTCGAACTGGATCTGCTTGTCGAGCCACTGCTCCAGCCACTTGGGGTCGGGCAGCCGGCTCTGGATGGTGTCGCGCGGAAAGAGCTTCTCGTTCACGTGCAGGTTGGTCGGGTGCAGCGCCTGCGCGGTGCGGCGCGCGCTGGCCATGAGCACACCCACCTTGGCGAACGCAGCACGTGCCTCGTCGCCGAACTTCTGCAGCGCGCGCTTCATGTAGCGGAGATACGCGCCACCGTGGCGGGCTTCGTCGCGGGCGAGCGTTTCGTAGATCGCCTTGATCACCGGCTCGGTGTGCCACTCGGCCGCACGGCGGTACCAGTGGTTGAGGCGGATCTCGCCGCAGAAGTGCAGCATCAGCGTCTCGAGCGCGGGGGCCGGGTCGAACTCGAAGCGCACTTCGTGCAGTTCCTGCTCGGTCGGAACGAGGTCGGGGCGGAAGCGGCGCAGGTACTCCATCAGCACCAGCGAGTGCTTCTGCTCTTCGAAGAACCACACGCTCATGAAGGCGGAGAAGTCGCTGTCGTCGCGGTTGTCGCGCAGGAACATCTCGGTCGCGGGCAACGCCGACCACTCGGTGATCGCGTTCATCTTGATGGTTTGGGCTTGCTCTTCACTGAGCTGGCTGCCATCGAACTGATCCCAGGGGATGTCCGTGTCCATGTTCCAGCGCACGGCTTCGAGCTGCTTGAAAAGTTCGGGGTAAAGCATGGTCAGCTTTCAAAGGTAGAACCGGCATTTTAAGGGGGCCGGATGTGACAGGAATGTGCACCTGCAAGGCGTCCCGGACATGCATCCGGGCTTTCGGCGTGCGCGTAAGGTCGGATGGGCGCAGCATTGGCGCTTTCTAGCCACGAGGACCTGCCATGCCATTTCGACCCCTTTTGCTCGTCTTGCTGGCCACGCTGTCCGGCCCCGCGCTGGCCGCCGAGTGCCCGGCGTTGCTGAAGCGCGAAGTGCCGCGCCTGCAGGACGAGAAGCCGCAAAACCTCTGCCAGTACGCCGGCAAAGTCGTCGTGATCGTCAACACCGCCAGCTTCTGCGGCTTCACCGGGCAATACAAAGGCCTGGAGGCGCTGCACACCAAATACAAGGACCGCGGCCTCGTGGTGCTCGGCTTTCCGTCGAACGACTTCTCGCAGGAGCCTGGTGACAACAAGACCATCGCCGAGTTCTGCGAGAACACCTACGGCGTCAAGTTCCCGATGTTCGTGAAGGCGCGGGTGGCCGAATCGGCGGGCGCCCAGCGGCACCCGCTGTACACCGACCTGAAGCAGATGAGCGGCGAATCGCCCCGCTGGAACTTCCATAAGTACGTGGTCGCTCGCGACGGAAAGGCCGTCCACAGTTTCGGCGCCACCACGGCACCCGACAGCAAGGCCTTCGTCAGCACGATCGAAAAACTGCTGGATGCAAAATGAAGACTGATGAGTTATATTTCATACCACTCAGTTCACTTCGGAGTGGGGCATGGCCGGAACCGACATCAGATTCAGGGAACTTCGTTCTCGGGAGTGCTTCAAACTCCGGGCCGGCGCACACTGTGTTCCGGTAGCGACCAGTTCTATGCTGCACAGCCAGCCTGCTCCGCGGGCTGGAATCCCGGGGTGGTTTTCCTCCTCCCTCCTCCCTCCCTTGTTCCCCCCGGGGCGCTGTGCAGCAATTCTTTTTTCGCGGACCGCGCCAGGCGGCGCGCCGCCCCTCCCTGATGGCCTGACGCCGGCGGTTCACCCATGAGCCGCCGCGTTGCCGTCATCGGCTCGGGCATCTCAGGGTTGGCCACGGCCTATGCGCTGGCCGACGACACCCGGGTCACGCTGTTCGAAGCCGGCTCCTACTTCGGTGGCCACACCAACACCGTCGACATCACGCTCGATGGGGTGACCCACGGCGTCGACACCGGCTTCCTCGTCTTCAACGAGCGCACCTACCCGCAGCTGATCCGCCTTTTCGGCGAACTGGGTGTGGCCACCGTGCCCTCGGACATGTCGTTCTCCGTCCAGGTGCCCGACCTGGGCCTGGAATGGAGCGGCAGCGACCTCAACACCGTCTTCGCGCAGCGCCGCAACCTCGTGCGGCCGGCTTTCCTGGGGATGCTGCGCGACATCCTGCGTTTCAACCGGCTCACCACCTTGCTGGCCGTCAGCGGCGAAGAGGCACGGCTGCAGCAGCCCATCGGTGACTTCCTCGCCGAGCACCGTTTCTCGGCGGCGTTCCGCGACTGGTACTTCCTGCCGATGATCGGCTGCATCTGGTCGTGCCCGACCGACCAGATGCTGCGTTTCCCGATCGCGACCATGATCCGCTTCTGCCACAACCACGGGCTGCTGCAGGTGGCGAACCGGCCGCGGTGGTTCACGGTCACCGGCGGTGCCCGCGAGTACGTGCGCAAGATGCTGCCGCGCATCACCGATGCGCGCCTCAACACCCCCGTGCGCAGCGTGCGCCGCACGCCGCAGGGCGCGACCGTCAGCACCGACCACGGCAGCGAACATTTCGATGAGGTCGTGCTCGCCTGCCACAGCGACCAGTCGCTCGCGCTGCTGGCCGACGCCACACCCGAGGAGCGTGCGGTGCTCGGCGCCATCCGCTACCACCGCAACCGCGCCGTGCTGCACACCGACACCTCGGTGCTGCCGCAGCGCAAGCTGGCCTGGGCCGCCTGGAACTACGAGCGCGCCACCGATGCGCCGCGCGAAGAAGCCGCGGTGTGCCTGCACTATCTGCTCAACAAGCTGCAGCCGCTGCCGTTCAAGCAACCGGTCGTCGTGTCGCTCAACCCGGTGCGCGAGCCCGATGCGGCCGCCGTGCATGCCGAGATCGACTACGCCCACCCGGTGTTCGACAGCGCCGCCATCGCCGCGCAAGCCAAGGTGCCGGCCCTGCAGGGCCGGCAGCACACCTGGTTCTGCGGCGCATGGACGCGCTACGGCTTCCACGAAGACGGCCTGATGTCAGGCCAGGCGGTGGTGAGCGGCCTGCGGCGCCGCTGGGTCGGCGAATCGCTGCCGGTGCCGTCGCACGAGCCGGCGCGCGAGGCCGCATGAGCGCCGCCGCCCCGCTCATCGGCTCCGGCCAGGTCCGCCACACGCGCCTGCGGCCGGTGGTGAACGATTTCAACTACCGCACCTATTTCCTGATGCTGCCGATGCGCAGCCTGCGCGAGCAGCCCTCGCCCGTGCTGAAGCGCAACCGTTTCGGCCTCATCAGCTTCCACGACCGCGACCATGGCGACGGCCGTGGCGACAGCCTGGCCTGGATCGACGAGCTGCTGAAGACCGAAGGCGTCTCCGATGCCGACGGCGAGGTCTGGCTGCACTGCTACCCGCGCGTGCTCGGCCACACCTTCAAGCCGGTGAGCTTCTGGTACTGCCACCGCCGCGACGACTCGCTCGCCGCCATCGTCGTGGAGGTCAACAACACCTTCGGCGAACGCCACTGTTACCTGCTGCGCGGCGAGCAGCTCGCGTTCGGCCAGGAGTTGCAGGCCGACAAGGTTTTCCACGTGTCGCCGTTCTGCAGCGTCAGCGGGCGCTACCGCTTCCGCTTCCTGCGCACCGCGCTGCATCCGCAGGGCGCCGGCGCGCGTAAGGACGGCCAGAGAACGGTGGTGCGCATCGACCACGACGACGAGCACGGCCCGCTGCTGCAGACCAGCGTGTCGGGCCGGCTCGACGCCCTGACGACCGCCTCGACCTGGCGCGCCTTCTTCGGCATGCCGCTGATGACGGTCTTCGTCGTCGCGCGCATCCATTGGCAGGCCCTCAGGTTGTGGACGCAGCGCGTGCCGTTCTTTCGCAAGCCCGAGCCGCCTCGGGCCTTCATCACCCGCTGAACGTTCAAGGCGAGAGACGATCCGATGAACACCACCACCCACGCTTCCCTGAGCCCGCTGCACCTGTCGCTGCCCGACAGCGCCCCGGCCGCCGCGCGTGTCGTTTTCCGACTGATGGCCGAGCTGCGGCATGGCAGCCTCGACGTGCAGCTGCCCGACGGCACGCAGCTCCATTTCGGCCAACCCGCGGGCCTGCGCGCCGCCATCCGCCTGCGCAACTGGAACGTCTGCAGCGCCGCGCTCAAGTCGGGCGACATCGGCTTTGCCGAGACCTTCATCGCCGGCGACTGGACGACGCCCGATCTCACCACGCTGCTCAAGCTCTTCATCGCCAACCGCGACGAGATCGAGCGTGTGGTCTACGGCAGCTGGTGGGGCTCGCTGCTGTACCGCGTTCGGCACCTCTTCAACCGCAACTCGCGCGCCGGCAGCAAGAAGAACATCCACGCCCACTACGACCTCGGCAACGAGTTCTATCGGCTGTGGCTCGACCCGACGATGAACTACTCGAGCGCCTGGTTCGAAGGCGATGCGAGCGGCGACCTGGTCGAGGCGCAATGGGCCAAGGTGCGACGCGCATTGCGTGAATGCGAGGTGAAGCCGGGCGACCGCGTGCTCGAGATCGGCTGCGGCTGGGGCGCGCTCGCCGAAAGTGCTGCACGCGACTTCAACGCCAGTGTGACCGGCGTGACGCTCTCCAGCGAGCAGCTCGCCTGGGGGCAGGAGCGCCTGCGCAACGCCGGCCTCGCGGGCGAACTGCGCTTCCAGGACTACCGCGACATCGCCGACGGCCCCTTCGACGCCATCTGCTCGATCGAGATGTTCGAGGCCGTCGGCCGCGAATACTGGGACGGCTACTTCGTCACCCTCAAGCGCAACCTCAAGCCCGGCGGCAAGGCCTGCATCCAGAGCATCACCATCCGCGACGACCTGTTCGAGCGCTATGTGAAGTCGACCGACTTCATCCAGCAGTACATCTTCCCCGGCGGCCTGCTGCCGAGCCCCAGCGCCTTCCGCGAGGCCGCAGCCAAAGCGGGCCTGCGCGTGGTCAACGAACTCGCCTTCGGCGGCGACTACGCCGAGACGCTCAAGCGCTGGCGCGAACGTTTCCTCGCCGAAGAAACCCAGGTGCGCCGCCTAGGCTTCGACACCCGCTTCATGCGGATCTGGGAGTTCTACCTCGGCTATTGCGAGGCCGCGTTCGCCACCGGCAACACCGGCGTCATGCAATTCACGCTGCAACGCGACTGACCGCCATGCTCACGCGCCGCCCCGTCCTCGCCACGCTGCTCGCCCTGCCCTGGGCCGTGCAGGCGCGGCCGGCCGAGCTGAGCACGGAGCTGCCGGGCGCGAAGCTGCAGGGCCAGGGCCTGCTGCGTTTCCTGGGCCTGCGCGTCTACAACGCCCGCCTGTGGGTGGCCGAGGGCTTCAAGCCCGAGGAGTACGCACTGCACCCGGTGGCCCTCGAACTGGAATACGCGCGCGACCTCGTCGGCAAGCTAATCGCGGAGCGCTCGCTCGTCGAGATGCGCAAGGTCGGCGACGTGCCGCAGGACAAGGGCAACGCCTGGCTCGCCGCGATGGAGCAGGCCTTCCCCGACGTGAAGGCCGGCGATCGCATCACCGGCCTCTACAAGCCCGGCGAAGGCATGCGCTTCTTCGTCAACGGCAAGGCGGGGCGCGAGGTGCGTGATGCCGCGTTTGCGCAGCTCTTCATCGGCATCTGGCTGTCGCCGCGCAGCTCCGAGCCGGCGCTGCGGCGCGCCTTGCTGGGCCTGGCATGAGCGCGCCGGGCCGCTCCCAAGCGCGAATCCCGGAGCGCCCTGCGCGGAGGGTGGTCCAGTGAGCGCCGTGGCCACCTCGACGTCATCGACCACCGCGCGCGGGTGGGACGGGCTGCGCTATGGCGCGCCCGGCTTCCCGCTCGCCTTCGTCGCACTGCCGCTCTACGTCGCCTTGCCCAACCACTACGCCGCCGAGTTCGGCGTGCCGCTGGCGGCCCTCGGTGCGGTGCTGCTCGCCGCTCGCCTGCTCGACGCGCTGATCGACCCGTGGATCGGCCGCTGGGCCGATGCCTTGCTCGACCGGTCGGCCCACGCCGCGTGGCTGGCGATGGCGGGGGCGGCCGTGGTGCTGGCACTTGGCTTCCGAGGGCTCTTCTTCCCGCTGGTGTCGACAGGCACCGCCGCCTTGCTGGCGTGGTGCGGCATCTTGCTCGTCGTCACCTACCTCGCCTACAGCGTGATCAGCGTCATCCACCAGGCGTGGGGCGCGCGGCTCGGGGGCGATGAACCCGCGCGTGCCACCGTCGTCGCGTGGCGTGAAGGGCTCGCCTTGTGTGGCGTGCTGGTCGCCAGCGTGCTGCCCTCGATGGCAGGGCTGCAGACGAGCACCGTGGTGTTCGCCATCGCCTTGTGCCTGGCGCTCGCCTTGATGCGGCAAGCACCAGCGCCCCGTCGGCTCGCGCTCTTCCCGTCGCGTTCGCTGCGCCTGCCCTTCAGCACGCCGGCGTTTCCGAGGCTGCTCGCGGTCTACCTGCTCAACGGCATCGCGAGCGCGGTGCCGGCCACGCTGGTGCTCTTCTTCATCCGCGACCGCCTGCAGGCCACCGCCTACGAGCCGCTCTTTCTCGCAAGCTACTTCGCCGCAGCAGCCGTGTCGGTGCCGCTGTGGGTGCGGCTCGTGGCGCGCCTGGGCCTCGCGCGCAGCTGGCTCGCCGGCATGGCGCTGTCGGTGCTCGTCTTCGCCTGGGCGGCGGCGCTGTCGGCCGGCGACGTTGCGGCCTACACCGCCATCTGCGTGATGAGCGGCATCGCGCTGGGGGCGGACCTCGCGCTGCCCGCAGCACTGCTCGCCGGCGTGGTGCAACAGGCCGGTCATGCCGGCCGCGCCGAAGGCGCGTACTTCGGCTGGTGGAACTTCGCCACCAAGCTCAACCTCGCGCTTGCCGCCGGCATCGCGTTGCCGGTGCTGCAGCTCTTCGGCTACGCGCCCGGCACGACCAGCGCCCCGGCGCTGCAAGCCCTCACCGCCGCGTACTGCGTGCTGCCGTGCGTGATGAAGCTCATCGCCGCCGCGCTGCTGTGGCGCTACTGGATCAAGGAGTCACGATGAAAAAACTCTTGGGCTCGCTGGCCTGTGCGCTGGCCCTCGCCGGCTGTGCCTCGCACACGCCGCAGGACTATGCGGCCGAGAAGCCGACGCTCGACCTGCAGCGCTACTTCAACGGCGACGTGGTGGCCCACGGCCTCTTCACCGACCGCTCTGGCAAGGTGGTGCGCCGCTTCACCGTGTTGATGAAATGCCAATGGGTCGGCGACGAAGGCACGCTCGACGAAGCCTTCACCTACAGCGACGGCAAGACCGACCGCCGGATCTGGCGCCTGAAGAAGCTGCCCGGTGGCCGCTACAGCGGCACGGCCGACGACGTGGTCGGCACCGCCACCGGCCAGGTCGCGGGCAACGCCTTCCAGTGGGCCTACACCCTCAAGCTGCCGGTGGACGGCAAGGTCTACGAGGTGCAGTTCGACGACTGGATGTACCTGATGGACGAACGGGTGATGCTCAACCGAGCCGTGATGAGCAAGTTCGGCATTCGCCTGGGCGAAGTCACGCTTGCGTTCCAGAAAACGAACTGACATGCCACTCAACCCCCGCCTCACCGACTGGAACGGCCGCGTCGTCTGGCTGGTCGGCGCCTCGACCGGCATCGGCCGCGCCACCGCCGCGGCGCTGCACGCGCGCGGCGCGCAGGTCATCGTGTCGGCCCGCAACATCGGCGCGCTCAAGACGTTCGAGAAGAGCCACCCCGGCAGCGTCGGCCTGCCGCTCGACGTGACCGACCGTGATGCGGTCTCGCACGCCGCGCAGCAGCTGGTCCTGCACCACGGCCGCATCGACCTCGCGCTCTACTGCGCCGGCTACTACAAGGCGCTGCGCGCCACGCAGTTCGACCTCGACGAAGCGGTGCGCCACCAGCAGGTCAACTACATCGGCGCGCTGCACCTGCTCGACGCGGTGCTGCCGGTGCTGCTGCAGCAAAAGAGCGGGCACTTGAGCCTCGTCTCCAGCGTGGCGGGCTATCGCGGGCTGCCGAACTCGCTGGCCTACGGGCCGACCAAGGCGGCGCTGATCAACCTGGCCGAGACGCTGTACCTCGACCTGCAGCCGGTGGGCATCGGCGCGTCGGTCATCAACCCGGGCTTCGTCGAGACACCGCTCACCGCGCAGAACGAGTTCGCGATGCCGGCGCTGCTCACGCCGGAGCAGGCCGCCGAAGAGATCCTCAAGGGCTGGGCGCAGGGGCGCTTCGAGATCCATTTCCCCAAGCGCTTCACGATGTGCCTGAAGGCGCTGACGCATGTCAGCGACGCCCTCTACTTCCGCGCCATCCGATGGAGCACCGGCCTGTGACGCCCAGGACGGCTGACCCGCGCGTCGCGCGCATCGTCGAGCTCTTCGAGCACTTCACGCGAGGCGACATCGAGCGGCTCGGCGAGTACTACACGCCGCGCGCGCACTTCAAGGACCCGTTCAACGACGTGCGCGGCCTGGCGGCGGTTCAACAGGTCTATCGCCACATGTTCGAAGCGCTGGACGAGCCGCGCTTCGT
This sequence comes from Piscinibacter sp. HJYY11, assembly GCF_016735515.1. Lineage (NCBI taxonomy): Bacteria > Pseudomonadati > Pseudomonadota > Betaproteobacteria > Burkholderiales > Sphaerotilaceae > Piscinibacter > Piscinibacter sp. HJYY11. The sequence goes on from NZ_JAERQZ010000001.1 coordinate 2,885,120, forward strand.
GGTGCGCGACATCCTCGTGCAGGGCGACCAGTGTTTCCTGAGCTGGGACTTCCTCTTCCGCTTCAAGCGCTACAGCCGGGCGCAGCAGACGGTGCACGGCAGCTCGCATCTGTTGCTCGACCCGATCGGCCTGATCCAGCACCACCGCGACTACTGGGACGCCGCCGAGGAGCTGTACGAGAAGCTGCCGGTGGTGGGCAGCCTGATGCGCTGGCTGAAGAAGCGCGCATCGAGCTGAGGCACCGACACGCTATTTGAAGCTCACCGACACCGGCTTGGCATTGGGCAGGCCGAGATAGGTGACGGTGGCACCCGACCCCGCCTTGGGCGGCAGCAGTGGAGAGAAGGAACCGAGGCTGATCAGGTCGCCGGGCTTCATCGCCTTGCCGTCTTTCGCCAGCGCTTCGGCCAGCCACACCACGGCGCTGAGCGGGTGGCCGAGGATGTCGCTGCCCTTGCCGCGTGCGAGTTCGGCGCCGCTCGCGTCGCTCAGCACCACGGTCATGTCACGCAGGGCGTCGAGCAGCGCGAAGCGCTCGGCGCGGTAGGGCGGGATGGCGATCGGCGTGCCCGTCACCCCGAACCGAGCGCCCACGTTGATCGCGCTGATGGCCGGGCCGTTGAGCCTGGGCGGCGCCTGCACCATGAGGTCGGGCAGCTCGATGAAGGGGATGACCTGGTCGATGGCGGCGAGCACCTCGGCTGGGGTCTTGGCCTGGTTGATGGCTTCGCTCTTCACACGCACCAGCAGATCGGCCTCGAAAAGCGGGCGGGCACCGAAGCCGGCTTCGACCACCGAGCCGCTGGGCAGCAGCATGTCGGCATAGAGCACCCCCCAGACCGGGCGGTCGTAGTTGAAGCGCTTCTGCACCGCAGGGTTGGTGAGGCCGGCCTTGTAGCCGATCACCGTGCCGTAGCGCACGGCCAGCAGGTTGTTGAACTTGGCCCGGGTGCAGGCCCCATCGGCTTCGTTCAGACCTTCTGGGTTGGCCGCCGGCGTCCTCGCCGTGAACGCGTCGAACAAGGCCACCGCCTGGGCGTCGGTCAGGCATTCAGCCTGCGCAGCGACGGGGGCACACACACAGGCCAGAGCGAACAGCAAGGGGCGCAGCGACATCGACGGTCTCCTCGTTGGGGGCGGCCGTCTACTGTCGCTCTCTTTGGCTATTTGAGCCAGCCCTTGCGGTTGAAGTACCAGAACGGCGAGATGATGCTGACGAGCATCAGGCCGATGGCGAAGGGGTAGCCGAAGCGCCAGTTCAGCTCGGGCATGGCCTGGAAGTTCATGCCGTAGATGCTCGCAATCAGCGTCGGCGGCAGCAAGGCGACGCTCGCCACCGAGAAGATCTTGATGATCTTGTTCTGGTTGATGTTGATGAAGCCGACGGTGGCATCCATCAGGAAGTTGATCTTGTCGAAGAGGAAGGCGGTGTGCGAGTCGAGCGAGTCGATGTCGCGCAGGATCTGCCGGGCCTCCTCGAACTGCTCGGCGTTGAGCATGCGGCTGCGCATCATGAAGCTGAGCGCACGGCGCGTGTCCATCACGTTGCGGCGGATGCGGCCGTTCAAGTCTTCCTCGCGCGCGATCGCTGCGAGCGCCTGGCCGGCGGCCTGGTCGTTGACCTCTTCCTTCAGCACACGGGCGCTGACCTTCTCGAGGTTGTCGTAGATGCCTTCGAGGGCATCGGCGCTGTACTCGGCGTCGGCGTCGTAGAGCTTGAGCAGCACGTCCTTCGCGTCTTCGATCAACGCGGGGATGCGGCGGGCGCGCAGGCGCAGGAGGCGGAAGACCGGCAGGTCTTCGCCGTGGATCGAGAACAGCACCTTGTTGTGCAGGATGAAGGCGACGCGCACGTTGCGGCGGGTCTCGTCGTCGTCGATCAGGAAGTCGGAGCGGATGTGCAGCTCGCCGTTGTCTTCCTCGTAGAACCGGGCCGATTCCTCCAGGTCGTCGTCGACCACGTCTTCGGGGATGGTCACGCCGAAACGTTCGGCGATCCAGGTCTTCTCTTCGGGGGTGGGCGCTTCCAGGTCGACCCACACCGGGCGCACGTTGGCGAGCGCGCCGGGGCTTTCGATTTCTTCCTGGAACAGCCGGCCGTTGGCCAGCGTAAAGACGTTGAGCATGCAGGGCTCCGACAGGTCCGCACGGGCTGCATGTGGGCGCCGTGGGGTGGTGGCCAATAGAGGAGGGGCTAACGCGGGGAACCGTCTCACCCAGGCCACGGGCGCATCACCGAGGGGCGGGCGCCTGTCGAGCGTCAGAGCGGACGGTCACCGAGGGTGACTGCTGTCCATATGCGGGGGTCGCACTCCGTGTACGAAAACGGCGGATTATCACACTCGATCAGCAGGGCCATCAAGCCGATACAACCCTCGAACCACCCCTGAAAAACGGCACTTCCGTGATGGAAAAGACGCCAGCTTGATCCGACGCAGAAATGCGCGCAAACAGGCCTGCCGACGTCGTTGTCACCCGCTTGTCATGCTCCGGTTTCGGGCGCACACTGGTTTTGACCTCTTCGATTCCGCCCCCTCTTCTTCTCTCCCCTCCTTCCTTTCTTTCTTCCCCCGCTTTCCCACCCGCCTTGCGAAAGGAGCCCCCGATGAATTTGACGATCAGCGGCCATCACCTCGACGTGAGCCCAGCCCTGCGTGAGTACGTGCTTACGAAATTGGACCGGGTCACGCGTCACTTCGATCAAGTCGTGGACATCAACGTGCTGCTGTCGGTTGAGAAGCTGAAGGAGAAGGAACGAAGGCAGAAGGCCGAGGTCACGCTGCATGTGAAGGGCAAGGACATCTTCGTCGAGCACTCGCATGAAGACCTCTACGCGGCGATCGACCAGCTGATGGACAAGCTCGATCGCCAGGTCATGCGGCACAAGGACAAGCTGCAGGACCACCACCACCTCGCGCCCAAGCGCATGGACGCAACCCTCTGAGCAGGAGGCTCAACACGGTGCACAAGCGGCCTGCGGGCCGCTTTTTCATGGCCGCAGTTTTCGCACGTTCGCCACACACCCGCCCGTGGGGAGCCACAGTCGTTGCTGCTGCGCAGCAGCGAGTGCACAATTCCTCGCATTGCCGATGCACGAGCGTGCGCAGGAGAGAGGCCCGGTTCTATGATGGGCCACCGGGTCGCTCGTGGAACCGGGTGCCTCTCGCGAGGCTCGAATGTGATCTGCCGATGAACCGACTGTCCGCCATCCTGCCGCTCGCCAACGTACTCGTTGACGTGGAGGCCACCAGCAAGAAGCGCGCGTTCGAGCACGCCGGCCTGCTGTTTGAAAACCAGCACTCGATCGCGCGTGCGACGGTCACCGACAACCTCTTTGCCCGGGAGCGTCTCGGCTCCACCGGGCTCGGCCACGGCGTCGCCATTCCCCACGGTCGCATCAAGGGCCTGAAGAACCCGCTCGCTTCCGTCGTGCGCGTGCAGCAGCCCATCCCGTTCGACGCGCCCGATGACGAACCTGTCAGCCTGCTGATCTTCCTGCTGGTGCCCGAAGCGGCCACACAGCGTCACCTGGAGATCCTCTCCGAGATCGCCGAGATGCTGAGCGACCGCGAGTTGCGTGAGCGCCTCAAGACGGAAACCACCGCCGCCAAGGTGCACGAGCTGATCTCCAACTGGGAACCGTTGAAGTCGGTCGCCTGACGGCCGGCCTGCCTGCGGTTATCCTCGCCGCGTGAAGCCCTCAGTCATCAGCGCGGAAGCGCTGTTCGAAGAACACCGCCCCGCGCTGCGTTGGGAATGGGTCGCCGGCCATGCCCACCCGGAACGCCGCTTCGACGAAGCCGCGGTGCGCAACGCGCAATCGGCCGCCGACCTGGTCGGCTATCTCAACTACATCCACCCCTACCGGGTGCAGATCGTCGGCCGACGTGAAGTCGCCTACCTGCAGGATTCATCGCCCGAAGACCAGGAACGTCGCATCCAGCGCATCGTGACGCTGGAGCCGCCGGTGGTCATCGTGGCCGACAACCAGACCCCGCCCGACAAGCTCGTCGCCCTGTGCGACCGCGCCGACATCCCGCTCTTCGTGACCGATGGTTCCGCCGGGCACGTGATCGACGTGGTGCGCGGCTACCTGGCCCAGTTGTTCGCAGAGCGCACGACGCGGCATGGGGTCTTCATGGACATCCTGGGCGTGGGCGTCTTGCTGACGGGCGAATCGGGCCTGGGCAAGAGTGAGTTGGGCCTGGAACTGATTTCACGCGGCCACGGCCTCGTGGCCGATGATGCGGTCGACCTCTACCGCATCTCGCAGACCGCGATCGAGGGCCGCTGCCCCGAGCTGCTGATGAACCTGCTGGAAGTGCGCGGCATCGGCCTGCTGGACATCAAGTCGATCTTTGGTGAGACCGCCGTGCGCCGCAAGATGCGGCTCAAGCTCATCGTGCACCTGGTGCGCAAGGAAACGCTGGAGCGCGACTTCGAGCGGCTGCCCTACGAGCCGCTGAACGAGGACGTGCTGAGCGTCCCCATCCGCAAGGTGGTGATCGCGGTGGACGCCGGCCGCAACCTGGCCGTGCTCGTGGAAGCCGCCGTGCGCAACACCATCCTCCAGCTGCGCGGCATCGACACCTACCGCGAGTTCATCGAGCGCCACCAGCGCGCGATGCAGAAGGCCGACCCCAACTGAGGGGCCGCCGACTCAGGACTTCGCCTTCTTCTGGCAGTTTGCGCAGATCGCGTACAGCGACAGCGCGTGATCCTGCAGCAGGAAGCCGCGCGATTCAGCGATGGCGCTCTGGCGCTCCTCGATCTCGGCGTCGTAGAACTCCTCCACCCGCCCGCAGTCGATGCAGACCAGGTGATCGTGGTGCTTGCCCTCGTTGAGCTCGAACACCGCCTTGCCCGACTCGAAATGGTTGCGCGACAGGATGCCCGCCTGCTCGAACTGCATCAGCACGCGGTACACGGTGGCGAGGCCGATGTCGGCCCCTTCGTTCAGCAAGGCCTTGAACACGTCTTCCGCCGTCATGTGCCGCTGCGTCGACTGATGAAACACGTCCAGGATCTTGATGCGCGGCAGGGTGGCCTTCAGGCCACTGCTCTTGAGGTCGTCGGCGTTGGACATGGCGGTACTCTCGGCGTGGGAAACGGAGCTTGTCCGCAGGGGCGGGCAAAGACGTTGACCCTAGAATCGCCGGATCATATCGAGGTTGGCGCCCCACGGCGCGCTGGCCTCCCCTCCTGAGCATCACCATGCGCATGCCCCCCTTCTGGCCGGCCGGCCTCGCCGCCGCAGCCTTGCTCGCCGGCTGCAGCTCGCTGCAATCCAGCGACCATTTCCTCGGTTTCATCACGCCCTACCGCATCGAGGTCGTGCAGGGCAACGTGCTCACCAAGGAGCAGGTGGCCCTCGTCAAACCCGGCCAGACCCGCTCTCAGGTGCGCGACATCCTCGGCTCGCCGCTTCTCACCGACGTGTTCCATGCCGACCGATGGGACTACGTCTTCACCATTCGCCGTCAAGGGGCCGAGCCCCAGCAGCGAAAGGTGGTGGCGCTCTTCGATGGCGAGAAGCTCAAGAGCATCGACGCCCCCGACCTGCCCTCCGAGCGCGACTTCGTCGCCTCGATCGACACGCAGAAGACCCCGCGCAAGACGCCCAAGCTCGCGCTGACGCCTGAAGAGATCAAGGCCCTGCCCGTGCCACCCAGGCCCGAGCCCGCCGCCTCGGCACCCGAAGGCCCGGTGCGCAGCTACCCGCCGCTGGAGCCGCGCACATGAGCACCGCGCCGTTGCGCATCGCCATCGCCGGCGCTTCGGGCCGCATGGGGCGGATGCTGGTCGAGGCGGTGCTGGCCGCCGACGACTGCCAGCTCGCCGGCGCGCTCGACGTGCCCGGCAGCCCCGCACTCGGGCAGGACGCCGCCGGCTTCCTGGGCCGCGCAAGCGGCGTTCACATCACCGCAGACCTGAAGAGCGGCCTCGCCAACGCCGAGGTGCTGATCGACTTCACCCGCCCCGAAGGCACGATGGCGCACCTGGCGGTGTGCCGCGAGCTGGGTGTGAAACTCGTGGTGGGCACCACGGGCCTGTCGGATGCGCAGAAGGCCGAGATCGCCGCCCAGGCGAAGCACATCGCCATCGTGCAGTCGCCCAACATGAGCGTGGGCGTCAACGTGATGATGCGCCTGCTCGACGTCGCCGCGCGTGCGCTGAACGAGGGCTACGACATCGAGATCATCGAAGCGCACCACCGCCACAAGGTCGACGCGCCGAGCGGCACCGCGCTCGCGATGGGCGAGACCATCGCCGCCGCGCTCGGCAAGAACCTGAAGGACTGCGCCGTCTACGCCCGCGAGGGCGTGACCGGTGAGCGCGACCCGTCCACCATCGGCTTCGCCACCATCCGCGGCGGCGACATCATCGGCGACCACACCGCGCTCTTCGCCGGCACCGGCGAGCGCATCGAGATCTCGCACAAGAGCGGCAGCCGCGCAGGCTACGCGCAAGGCAGCGTGCGCGCTGCCCGCTTCCTGCGCGGCAAGACGAGCGGCTTCTTCACGATGAACGACGTGCTGGGGCTGCGCTGAACATGGGCGGCTTCGCACAGTTCTGGCAACAGGGCGACGTCATCACGCGCGGCGTGGCGGCATTGCTGCTGCTGATGTCCATCAGCGCCTGGGTGCTGATCTTCTGGAAGGGCTGGGTGCTGGGGCGCGTGAAGCGCGACATCGCCCGTGCCGTGCCGGCCTTCTGGGGTGCGGCCTCGCTGGAAGAAGGCGAGAAGCAGCTCGCCGTGTTCGACCGCGAAGGCGTGCTGCGCCCGCTGCTCGCCGCCGCCACCGCCACGCACACCGGCCAGACGCTCGAATCGCGCGGCCACCTCGCCTCGCAGCTCACGCGCCGCCTGCGCGATGCGCTGCATCGCGTGCTCACGCAGCTGCAGTTCGGTCAGGTGGTGCTGGCTTCCATCGGCAGCACGGCGCCCTTCATCGGCCTCTTCGGCACGGTCTGGGGCATCTACCACGCGCTGCTCAGCATTTCGGCCGCCGGCACGGTGACGATCGACCGTGTCTCCGGCCCCGTGGGTGAAGCGCTCGTGATGACGGCCGCGGGCCTCGCCGTCGCGATCCCTGCGGTGCTGGCCTACAACGTCTACAACAAGCGCGTGGCCGCGTGCGAAGCCGACCTCGAAGGCTTTGCCCACGACCTGCGCGAGATGCTGGCCGAGCCCGCGGCCACCACGACAGAGGCGTGAGCCGATGGCCTTCGGCCGCCTCGAACGCAGCTCGGCGCCCCCGCCGATGAGCGACATCAACATGACGCCGCTGATCGACGTGATGCTGGTGCTGCTGGTGATCTTCATGATCACCGCACCGTTGATGAGCTCGAGCCTGAAGCTCGACCTGCCCAAGAGCGAAGCAGCCACGGCGAGCGACCAGCCCGACTTCATCGCGGTCTCGATCGACCCGCAAGGGCGGCTCTACATTGCCGACCAGGTGGTCACCGCGGAGGCCTTTGCCGAGCGTGTGACCCAGGCCGCGCGCAAGAACCCGCAGACCGAAGTGCAGCTGCGAGCCGACAAGACGGTGCCGTACGGGCGCGTGGCTGAGCTGATCGGTGCGGTTCAGAAGGCCGGGCTGAACCGCATCGGGTTCGTCGCCGAGCCGAAGGCTGAGACCGCCAAGCCCTGACGCGGCCCAAGCCGCGTCATCCCGTCACTTGATCGGCGCGTAGTGCACCGGCACGAAGACGTAGCCTTTGCCGTCGGCACGCAGATGGCCGATGCCCGGGAAAGGCAGGTGGGCGCTGGCGATCCAGTAGCCGCCCTTGGCCGCGTCGGCAAACGCCTTCTTGCGCTGGGCATAGGCGGCCTTGCTGTCGCTGTCGAACTGGATCGTGACCTCCGGCTTCGGAAACTGCACCGCGGCCACGTGCATCAGGTCGCCCCACAGCACGAGCTTCTGGCCCTTGGACTCGACCGAGTAGATCGCATGGCCCGGCGTGTGGCCGTGCGTCGCGATCGCCTTCACGCCGGGCACGATCTCGGTGTCGCCTTCGAAGGCCTTGAACTTGCCGGCCGCGAGATAGGGGTTGAGCGTCACCTGCGCGCCCTGGAAGAACATCTTCATCCCCTCGGGCGCCTTGGCCAGGTTCTCGGCGCTGAGCCAGAAGTCGGCGTCGTGCTGGTCGGCCATCACGGTGGCGTTGGGGAAGGCGATCTTGCCGTTCTGCAGCAGCCCGCCGATGTGGTCGCCATGCATGTGCGTGATGACCACGACGTCGACCTGCTCCGGCTGGTAGCCCGAGGCCTTGAGGTTGGCGTGCAGCTGGTCGAGGCCGGGGCCGAAGAGCGTGGCCGCACCGGCGTCGATCAGCACCAGGTGGTTGCCGGTGTTGAGGAGGTAGGCGTTGACCGAGGTCGGCACCGAGTCGCTCAGGAAGGACTTGGCGAGCAGCTGGCTCACGTCCTTGGGCTTGGTGTTGGTCAGCAGCTTGTGCGGCTCGAGGTTGATGACGCCGTCGAGCAGCGCGGTGACCTCGATGTCGCCCAGCATCATGCGGTACCAGCCGGGCGCCTGGGTCTTGACCTGCGGGGCGGCGGCGTGGGCCGCGGTGGCGAGCAGCAAAGCGCTCGAGATGGCCGCCACAGCGCGGCGCAGCAGTCGTGCAATCGTCATGGGAGTCCCTCTTGGTGTTGTGACTGGGAGGCGTGGGACGCGAGCATAGGCGCGCCGCGCTAATCCGCAACGACAACAGGGGATGCGCTGAAATCGGCGAGACGCCGGTGCCTCACACACCCGCTTCTACACACCCGCTTCTATACACCCGCCTTCGCCAGCACCACCACCGAAACCCCCTGCGCCGCCGCCAGTGCGTCGGCGTTCTGGTACGAGTGCGGCAGGTTGCCGGGAAAGGCGAGCACCTCGCCGGCTTCCAGTGCATAGCGTTCACCCGCCACGCTGAGCACCACGCGGCCGTGCAGGCAGGTGAAGAACTCGCGCGTGCCCGGCAGGTGCGGCGTGCCGGCCATCACGGCACCGGGGGCGAAGTCCATCACCTCCATCATCTCGTCGGGCACGGGCTCGGGCACCAGCTCGCGGATGGTGACGCCGCGACCCTTCTGGCGCTTCGCCACTTCGCTCGCCGGCCAGTGCCGCACCAGCGCGCGCGGCGAGGCGAGCAGCTCGTCGATCGGCACGGCGAGCGCGCCCGCCACCTTCACCAGCACCGCGAGCGACGGGTTGCCTTCGCCCGACTCGAGGTTGGCAATCGTCGAGCGCGGCACGGCGGCCGACCTGGCCAGTTGCTCCTGCGTCAAGGCGCGCGTGTGGCGCAGGGCGACGAGGTTGCGCGCGAGGTGGGCGGGAATCGAAGACGCGGCGTCGGACGGCATGGTGGGCCGCATTGTCCATTCGAAGGCCGGCTTGCCAACCGGTTGGACAACGCACTCGTCGCGCGGCAGGCCGCTGCCTATCGTGCAGGCCATCGCCACACCGAAAGCACCACGATGAACCACCTGCTCCCTCACCTTCGCGACCTCCGCGTCGCCGTCACCGGCGGCACCTCGGGCCTGGGCCTCGCCCTCGTGCGCCACCTGCATGCGGCCGGCGCGCAGGTGGCCTTCGTCGCCCGCACACCGGCGCGCGTGGCCGAGGTCGCGCGCAGCCTGCCGGGCACGCACGGCCTGGTTGCCGACATCACGCGCAAGGACGACATCTACCCGCTTGCGTTGCAGATCACCGCCGCGCTCGACGGGCTGGACGTGCTCGTCAACAACGCCTCGCACCTCGGCCCGGTGCCGCTCGCGCTGCTGGCCGACACCGCGTGCGAAGACCTGGAGACGGCGCTGGCGGCCAACCTGCTCGGCCCCTTCCGGCTGACCAAGGCGCTGCTCGGGGCGCTGCGCGCGTCGGCGCGCGATGGCCGCCTTGCCACCGTCGTCAACATCACGAGCGACGCCGCCGCGACGCCCTACCCGGGCTGGGGCGCCTATGGCGCGAGCAAGGCCGCGCTCGCGCAGCTGAGCCGCATCTGGCACGAAGAGCTGCGCGAGCACGGCGTGCGGGTGCTGGCGCTCGACCCCGGCGACATGGACACACCCTTCCATGCCCTCGCGCTGCCCGACGCCGACCCGGCCACGCTCAAGCGCCCCGCCGACGCGGCCAGCGAGATCCTGCAACAGCTCATCACCTCGAAGAAGCCCGCATGACACCCGCCACCACCCCGGTGCAACGCCCGCGCGACGCGCGCCTGCTCGTCGTGGACGCCCAGGGCCGGCTGCACCATGCCCCGCGCACGGCGCTGCCCCGCTTCCTGAAACCCGGCGACCTGCTCGTCGCCAACGACGCGGCCACTCTGCCGGCGAGCCTGCACGGCCTGCACCTGCCCACCGGCGAGACGATCGAAGTGCGCCTGGCCGGCCGCCGCTCGCTGGCGGTGGACGATGTGCACGAGTTCACCGCCGTCGTCTTCGGCGAGGGCGACCACCGCACGCGCACCGAAGACCGCCCGTTGCCCCCCTCCCTGAAGCCGGGCGACCGGCTCGCCCTCGGCCCGCTGCGCGCGCAGGTGCTGCGCCTGCTCGACCACCCCCGGCTCGTCGCGCTGCGTTTCGAGGGCACGCCCGACACCATCTGGGCCGGCCTTGCCCGCCATGGCAAGCCGGTGCAATACGCCCACCTGCCGCAGCCGCTCGCGCTGTGGGACGTGTGGACGAGCGTGGCCGCGCTCCCGGTGGCCTTCGAGCCGCCCTCGGCCGGCTTCCTGCTCGACTGGGGCCTGCTGCACACCCTGCGCGAACACGGCATCGGCTTTGCCACGCTCACGCACGCGGCTGGCCTGTCGTCGACCGGCGATGACGCGCTCGACGCCCGCCTGCCGCTCGACGAGCCCTACCACCTGCCCGCCGCCACCGTCGACGCGATCGCGCGCACCCACGCGCGGCAGGGCCGTGTCGTCGCGCTTGGCACCACCGTCACGCGCGCACTCGAGCACGCCGCCCGCCGCGGCCGCCTGCAAGCCGGGCCGGGCGTGGCCACCCAGCGCCTCGGCCCACAGCAGTACGGCTGGCTGCAGGTGGTCGACGCCATCGTCACCGGCACGCACGAGCCGGGCTCCAGCCACCACGGGCTCTTGCACGCGTTCGCCCCGGCGGTGCTGCTGCAGCGGGTAGACCGCGAACTCGAAACGCACGGTTACCGCACGCACGAATTCGGTGACTCGGTGCTGATCGAACGACAGGCGGTGCGCACACCGCACGCGGCGCCGGACCGCGCCATTTCGCACGCCGCATGATCGTGAGCGGGGTTTCCCGGGAGCCGGTGGGGCGCTGCGGCCGGGAATAATCCAGCCCCGTACCGACAACTCGAAACCGTGGAGCCCTCATGCGCCCAGCCTTTGCCCGACTGCCCGCCGCTTTCGCGGTTTCGCTGGCGCTGACGATCGGCGCCGCACAGGCGCAGAGCACCTCCACCAAGTTCGAGCAGACCGTCGTGGTGGCCGGCACCCCGCTCATCCTCAACGGCGCGGGCACGCGCCACCGGGCGGTGTTCAAGGTCTACGACATGGCGCTGTACACCACCAAGAAGGTCAGCAAGGTCGACGACCTGCTCGCCCTGCCGGGGCCGAAACGCATCCAGTTCGTCGCGCTGCGCGAACTGCCGGGCACCGAGCTCGGCCGCCTCTTCTTGAAGGGCATGGGCGAAAACTCCTCGAAGGACCTGATGACCAAGCACGCATTGGCCTCCACGCGGCTGATCGAGGTCTTCTCCGGCAAGGCCAAGCTGATGCCCGGCGAGTCCTTCGCGATGGAGTTCGTGCCGGGCAAGGGCACGCAGTTCTTCATCACCGGCAAGCCGCAGGGCGACCCGCTGGGCGATGCCGAGTTCTTCTCGATGATCCTCAAGATCTGGGTCGGCCCTTCGCCGGCGGACAACATGCTGAGGGACGCGCTGCTCGGCGTCTGAGCTCAGGCGGCCAGCAGGGCCCGCACCGACGCCAGCGAAAACGGCTTGGGCAGCGTGCCCACCGTGTTCAGGCCGAGTGCCTGGGCTTCGTCGAGCACGGTGTCGAGCTCGCCCGCGCCCATGCCGCTGGAGACGATCACCTTCGCCTCGCAGCGCTGGTCGGCCAGGCGCGCCAGCACCTCCTGTCCGCTGACGTCGGGCATCAGCATGTCGACGGCCAAGTGCGTGGGCTGCCACTCGGCCAGCGCGCTGAAGAACGCATCGACGTCCTCGCACCAGCGCGCCTCGAAGCCCACGCTCTTGGCCGCCACCTGGAGGATCTGGCCGACCGTCGGGTCGTCGTCGAGGATGAGGAGCCGGCCCATGCAGGGTCAGGCCTCGTCGTCACCGGGGGGCAGGCGCTCCAGCATCACCGCGTAGTCGCGGTAGCCCATGCGGCGCCAGAAGGCCAGGGCCCGCGCGTTGCCGGCCAGCACGTCGACGACGAGCCGCTTGCCCGGCCAGCGCTCGAACACGCTCAGCATCAGGTGCCGCGCCACGCCCTGGCGCCGCTGGTCGCGGTGCACGAAGATCTGGCGCAGGTACACGCAGTCGGGCTCGTCGCGCCACAGCACGTAGGCCACGAGCTCGTCGCCGTCGAAGCCGAGCAGCGCCTCGTAGCCATCGTCGGCCAGCCAGCGGCGCATGCGCTCGACCAGCTCGTCGACGCTCATCGGGTTGCGATGGCCCTCGTCACGGATCAGCTGGTGATTCAGCCGGCCCAGCGCCTCGGCGTCAGCCTCGGTCGCGGGACGAAAGCACAGGGCGTGATCGATCATGAATCGATGCTAGCCATCAAGCACCGGCGGGCGCTCTCGGGGCATACCCCAGAGGGACATTCACCGCCGCGTCACGCCCGCTGGAACTTGAACACCGCCACGCTGGCCATCAGGTTCGGGAAGCGTCGCACCACCTCGCCGTTCTGGATGCCGAAACCATCGAGCACCTGGAAGCCGTCCTTGCGCAGCAGCACCTCGCAGTCGGTGTAGGTGCCGACGCGGATGTTGGGCGTGTCGTACCACTGGTAGGGCAGCGCCTTGGTCACCGGCATGCGGCCGGTGGCCACGCGCAGACGGTTGGGCCAGTGCGCGAAATTCGGGAAGCTGATGATCCCCACGCGACCCACGCGCGCCGTCTCGCGCAGCAGGCGCTCGGTGTGGCGCAGGTGCTGCATGGTGTCGAGCTGCAGCACCACGTCGAAGCTCTGGTCTTCGAAGATGGCCAGGCCCTCTTCGAGGTTGAGCTGGATCACGTTGACGCCGCGCTGCGTGCAGGCCAGCACGTTGGCGTCCGAGATCTCGATGCCGTAGCCGGTGCAATGGCGCGTGTCGCGGAGGTGGGCGAGCAACTCGCCGTTGCCGCAGCCGAGGTCGAGCACACGAGAGCCCGGCGGCACCAACTCCGCGATGATTTCGATGTCCTTGCGGTCGCTCATACCGCGATCCCTTTCAACACCATGGCGGCAGGCTTGCCTTCGAATTCCTTCGCGATGCCGTCGAAGCGCGCCCGCATCACCGCGTGGTAGCGCGGGTCGTCCAGCAGGAAGGCGTCGTGCCCGTGCGGCGCGTCGATCTCGGCATAGCTCACGTCGAAGCGGTTGTGCAGCAGCGCCTTCACGATCTCGCGCGAGCGCGCGGGCGAGAAGCGCCAGTCGGTGGTGAAGCTCACGAGCTGGAACTTGCAGCGGGCGTTGGCAAACGCCGCGGCGAGGTTGCCACCGTGCTCGCGTGCCGGGTCGAAGTAGTCGAGCGCGCGGGTGATGAGCAGATAGGTGTTGGCGTCGAAGTACTCGCTGAACTTGTCGCCCTGGTAGCGCAGGTAGCTCTCGATCTCGAACTCGATGTCCTGCGTGCTGTAGGCCGGAGCCTCGCCTTTCAGGTTGCGGCCGAACTTCGCCTCCATCGAGTCGTCGGAGAGGTAGGTGATGTGGCCGATCATGCGCGCCACGCGCAGGCCACGCTTGGGCACCACACCGTGCGCGTAGAAGTGGCCGCCGTGGAATTCGGGGTCGGTGATGATGGCGCGGCGGGCCACCTCGTTGAAGGCGATGTTCTGGGCCGACAGATTCGGCGCGGTGGCCACGGCGATGCAGTGGCGCAGGCGCTGCGGGTGGCGCATCGACCAGCTCAGCGCCTGCATCGCCCCGAGGCTGCCGCCGAGCACGGCGGCCAGTTGCGTGATGCCCAGGCGGTCGAGCAGGCGGGCCTGCGCGTCGACCCAGTCTTCCACCGTCACCACCGGAAAGTCGGCGCCGTAGGGCTTGCCGGTGTCGGGGTTGGGGTGCATCGGGCCGGTGGAGCCGAAGCAGGAGCCGGGGTTGTTGACGCCGATGACGAAGAAGCGATTGGTGTCGAGCGGCTTGCCGGGGCCGACGAGGTTGTCCCACCAGCCTTCGCTCCTCGGCTGGCCTTCGTAGGTGCCGGCCACGTGGTGCGACGCGTTGAGCGCATGGCACACCAGCACGGCGTTGCTCCTGTCGGCGTTGAGCGTGCCGTAGGTCTCGTAGGCGAGCGTGTAGTCGCGCAAGGCGGCCCCGCTGCGCAGCGGCAGCGGGTCGGCGAAGTGCATCGCCTGGGGTGTCACATGACCGAGTGAAGCTGTCACGTTGTGGTTCGCACAAATAAGAAACCGGCGGCCGCCAAAGCGGGACACCGGGTTGTGCGTCCTGTCTTTAGCTGGATTTATAGAGCGCTCGCAAGCCGGAACAAATCAGCGCTGGGGCGGGAGTATAGGCCGCCTGGTCGCGGCGCCAGGGGTGCGTCAATCCGGCAAAACAGTTATCATCTATATCAATTATGCGGGTGTCACCCGCTCGCACCTCAGTTCAGCATTTGGCAAATCGCGCAATGGCTTCTTCCACCCCTCCTTCGTCCGGCAACGACACCTGCACCACCGTCGAAGTCGCCCAGCTGCTGGGCCTCGCAGTGCGCTCCGTCCAACTCATGGTCGACCGTGGCGAACTCGAGGCCTGGAAGACCCCCGGCGGCCACCGCCGCATCTCGCGCGCGTCGGTCGACCGGTGGCTGGCCGCCCGGCAGCAGCCGTCGGCAGGCCCCGCGGCGACACCCGATGCCGACACCGGCGCCGGCGGCCCCGCCCGCGTGCTGCTGATCGAGGACTCGTCGTATTACCAGAACCTGGTCGGCCTGCTGGTGCGGGAGAAGTTTCCGCAGGTGGAACTGCACGTGGCCGACGAAGGCATCGCCGGCCTCGCGATGGCGGGGCGACTGCAGCCGCAGGTGCTGATCGTGGACATCCTGCTGCCCGGCATCGATGGGGCGACGCTCATCACCAGTCTGCGCACCAACCCGCAGTTCAGCGGCAGCCGCCTGATCGTCGTGACCTCGCTGGACGAGGCCCAGCGTGGGCCCTACGCCTTCGCGCTGGCCGGCGTGCCGGTGATCCACAAGCCACGCCTCGTGGCCGAATTCCCGGCCCTGCTGGCCAAATGCCTCGGTCGCACCGCCGCCTGAGAAATTGCGAAAAACGCGCACTAACTCGCAAAATTTGGCCGTCTGATTCGATCACTTATATCATTTTCTGGTTCATGATTCGTCCCCATCGGCCGCCGGCCCACTGGGGAGACTCCCATGAACTTCAGAACCCTGACGATCAGATTCAAGCTGGCGGTCGCCTTCGGCACCCTCACCGCCATCGTCATCGCGGTGGCCGCCCTGTCGCTCGTGTCGCTGGGCTCGTCTCACGGCGACTACGAGACCTACGTCCACGACACCGCCGTCCGGATCGAACTGGCCAACGCGGTGCTCGATGCGACCAATGCGCGCGCCATCGGCGCACGCAACCTCGTGCTGGTGTCGAGCGCCGCCGACCGTGAGACGGAGAAGGCGGCCGTCATGGCTTCGCACCAGAAGGTGGGGCAGAGCCTCGCCAAGCTGAAGGAGATGGTGGCCAAGTCGTCGGATGCGCGCGAACGGGAGCTCGCGGCAGAGATCGACCGCGTCGAATCGCGCTACGGCCCGGTGGCGCTGAACATCGTGGCCCTGGCAATGAGCGGCCAGCACGACGAGGCCGTCGCCAAGACGAATGCCGACTGCCGCCCGCTCCTGGCGAGCCTGCTGACGGCGGCCAACCGCTACATCGATTTCGCGGCCGACCAAGGCAGGGCCGAGGTCGCGCGTGCGGACGTCGCCTACCAGTCGAGCCGCAACCTGATGGTGGGGGCGTGCCTGGTCGCCATCGTCATCGCCGCGTCGCTCGCCGTCCTGATCACACGCGGCCTGCTGCGGGCGCTCGGCGCCGAGCCGTCGCTGCTCAGCGCCGCCGCGCGCCGGGTGGCCGAAGGCGACCTGGGTCGCGTCCCGGGCGCCGAGACGGCCGTCGCGGGCAGCGTGCTCGCCTCCCTCGCCGACATGCAGGCGGGCCTGGCCCGCGTGGTCGGGCGTGTGCGTGACGCCTCGGATTCCATCGCCACCGGCTCGGCCCAGATCGCCACGGGCAATGCCGACCTGTCGCAGCGCACCGAGGAGCAGGCGTCCAACCTGCAGCAGACCGCCGCCTCGATGGAGCAACTGAACTCGACCGTGAAGACCACCGCCGACACCGCACGCCAGGCGACGCAGCTCGCCGGCGCGGCCAGTGCGGCCGCGCAACGCGGCGGCGAGGTCGTGGGCCACGTCGTCGCCACGATGGACGACATCAGCAACAGCTCCCGCAAGATCGCCGACATCATCGGCGTGATCGACGGCATCGCGTTCCAGACCAACATCCTCGCGCTGAACGCCGCGGTCGAAGCGGCGCGCGCCGGCGAGCAGGGGCGTGGTTTTGCGGTGGTCGCCGGCGAGGTGCGCAACCTGGCCCAGCGCAGCGCCGAAGCGGCCAAGGAGATCAAGGCGCTCATCGGCACGAGCGTCGAGAAAGTGGCAGCGGGTGCAAAGCTCGTGGGCGACGCCGGCAACGCGATGGAGGACATCGTGTCGCAGGTGCGGCACGTGGCCGAGCTCATCGGCGGCATCAGCTCGGCCACCACCGAGCAGACGACGGGCATCGGCCAGGTCAACGACGCCGTCGCCCAGCTCGACCAGGTGACACAGCAGAACGCCGCGCTGGTGGAAGAGAGCGCGGCCGCGGCTGAGAGCCTCAAGCAGCAGGCCGCCCGGCTGGCCGACACCGTGAGCGTGTTCAGGCTGGCCCAAGCCGCCTGACCGCGCTTCAGCCGAGCTCTCGGCTGGCGAGCGCGGCCGCCGCGGCGCGCGTCTCCACGCCGAGCTTCTCGAACACGTGCTCCAGGTGCTTGTTCACCGTGCGCGGGCTCATCCCGAGGATGTCGGCCACGTCACGGTTGGTCTTACCCTTGGCAACCCACGACAGCACCTCGGCCTCGCGTGGCGTGAGCGACGCGGTGCTGAGGCGGCTGGGCGCGGCGGCCTCGGGCGAACGGCGTTGCAGCAGCAGCATCTGTTCGCCCAGGCCGACGGCGCCCAGGTTGCGCAGTTGCAGCGACGCGCTCACATGCGCATCGGACGTTCCGGCCGCCAGCCAGTCGCGCCAGTCTTCGGGCAGGCCGTCGACGCCGGGGTACAGCTCGCGCATCCACGCCGCCGCCTGCGGCGAGCGCCAGGCCACGCGCCATTGCGCATCGATCACCAGCACGCCGTGGCCGCCGACGTCGAGCGCATCGCGCGCCAGGCGCACTGCGCGCGCGTTGCGCAGGTGGGTGGCCAGGCGCGCCAGCACCTCCTGCGCACGCACCGGCTTCACCACGTAGTCGACGCCGCCGCTTTCGAAGCCTTCGACGATGTGCGGCGTCTCCGACAGGCCGGTCATGAAGATCACCGGCACATGCGCCAGCGCCGGGTCGGCCTTGAGGCGACGGCACACCTCGAAGCCCGACAGCCCGGGCATCAGCGCGTCGAGCAGGATGGCATCGGGCGACACCAGCTCCAGCCGCGCGAGGGCCGATTCGCCGTCGTGGGCCACCACCACGCTGTAGCCGTGCTCCTCGAGCGCAATGCACACCGGCCCGAGCGACTGCGGTGCGTCGTCGACCAGCATCACCACGCCGGAAGTCCGTCCAGGGGCACTGGCGCTCACAGCGGCACCTCCTCGTCGGCCGTGCGGCCCTGCACGTTCTTCACGAGCTGCTGCAACACGCCTTCGAGGTCGTAGCGCTCGAGCAGCCCGCCCAGGCGCTGCAGCTCGGGGGTGCACTCGGCATGCGTGTGCAGCGCGCTGTCGATGGCCGCCTTCAAACCCTGCACATGGCCGAGGCGGGCGAGGCGCATCAGGTCGCCCACCAGTTGCGCCGGCAGTGAGGCCTCGACGTCCGACACCACCGAGCCCGTCCACGCCGGCATCGCGAGTTCGGCCAGCCATTCGATCTGCAGGTGGCGCTGCAAC
Source organism: Piscinibacter sp. HJYY11 (assembly GCF_016735515.1). Taxonomy (NCBI): domain Bacteria; kingdom Pseudomonadati; phylum Pseudomonadota; class Betaproteobacteria; order Burkholderiales; family Sphaerotilaceae; genus Piscinibacter; species Piscinibacter sp. HJYY11. The sequence goes on from NZ_JAERQZ010000001.1 coordinate 2,903,447, forward strand.
GCGGCGAGCAGCTCCGATTCGATCACCGGCTTGTCGACGAAGCCCTGCACACCGGCCTCGGCCAGCTTGTCGGGCTGGTTCTCGAAGGCATTGGCCGACACCATGATGATCGGCAGGCCGGCGAACCCGGCAGCGCGGATCCCTCTGGCCGTCTGCCAGCCGTCCATGTCGTCCATCGACACATCGAGCAGCACCGCGTCGGGCTGTTGCGACTGCACGCTCTCCAGGCACTCGCTGCCGCTGGCCGCTTCGCGGATGTGGAAGCCCAGCGGCGCCAGCATGCCCACCAGCATCTGCCGTTGCGTCGGCTGGTCGTCGACGACGAGCAGCGTGCGGCGCGGGCCCACGTAGCCCGTCACCGGCCGGTGCGGCAACCGTGGCCGCGTGGGCGCGCTGACCTCGCGCAGGTAGAGCCGCACGGTGAAGGTGCTGCCTTCGCCCGGCGCACTCCGCAGCGTGAGGTCGCCGCCCATCAGCTGCGTGAGCAGGTGGGTGATGGTGAGGCCGAGGCCGGTGCCCGGGTCGCCGGTGCGGCGGCCGGCGCTGCCGCGTTCGAAGGGCAGGAAGATGCGCTCCTGGTCCTGTGCCGCGATGCCGATGCCGGTGTCGATGACTTCGAAGCGCGCCACCTCGCGGCGGTGGTCGAGCCGGAGCGTGATGCTGCCGTGGTCGGTGAAACGCACCGCGTTGCCGAGCAGGTTGATGAGGATCTGCCGCAGCCGGCGCGCGTCGGCGTTCACGTAGCTCGGAATGCGGCCGCTCGTCTCCAGCTTGAAGGCGAGGCCTTTCGCTTCGGCCTGCGGGGCGACCATGCGCACCAGGTCGTCGAGGAACTCGTGCATGGGCAGCGGCGCCGGGTCGAGCCGCAGTCGCCCGGCCTCGATGCGGGCGAGGTCGAGAAGGCCGTCGATGAGGCCGTGCAGGTGCTCGCCGCTGCGGTGGATGGTCGCGACCGAGGCGCGGCGTGCGCCCTGCACCTGCTCGTCCTTCAGGAGGATCTGCGCATAGCCGAGGATGCTGTTGAGCGGCGTGCGCAGCTCGTGCGTCATGCCGGCCACGTAGCGCGTCTTGGCTTGGTTGGCCGCCTCGGCCAGGTCTTTCGCCTGCTGCAAGGCGGCGTCGGTGCGCTGGTGGGCCTCGATCTCCCGGGTCAGCAGCTGGTTCTGGCGGTTCGATTCGTCCTGTGCCATGTGGCGGCTCTCACTGCCGAGCACCACCCACCACGCGCCCACCGCGGCCACCAGCGACAGCAGCGCAAACACCTTGAGGAAAGGCGCCTGCAGCGCCAGCTGGTCGGAGGCGCGCAACACCACCTGCTGGTCATACACCACGCCGAGGATCACCGCCAGGAGGCCGATCAGCGAGGCCAGCACCACCAGGTAATGCGCGACCCGCGAATTGACGTGGCCTGCCAGGCGCGCCGGCAGCACGGTGGCCAGCGCCGCGCTCACCTGCTCGGCGGCGCGCGAGTCGGTCTTGCAGCGGTCGTGGCAACGCGATTCGAGCGTGCAGCAGAGCGAGCAGATGGGCGCGTCGTAGGCTGGGCAATGCGCCATGTCTTCCGACTCGAAGGCGTTATCGCACACCGAGCACACCACGCTCTCGCCGGGCGCCCAGCGGGTGGCGCTGTGGCGTGCGAGGTAGTAGCGCCCGCGCGTGGCCCAGGCCAGCAGCGGCGACAGCACCATGGCGGTCATGAGCGCGATGAAGGGCGAGAACGCCTCGGCCGTGGGCCCGAGCGCGCCCGCGTACGCCACGATGGCCAGCACCGCCGCGCTCAGCATGGCGCCGAGGCCGACGGGGTTGATGTCGTAGAGGTGCGCCCGCTTGAACTCGATGTGCTTCGGGCTCAGGCCGAGTGGCTTGTTGATCACGAGGTCGGCCACCAGCGCGCCCACCCACGCGATGGCCACGTTGCTGTAGAGGCCCAGCACACGCTCCAGTGCCTCGAACACGCCGAGCGTCATCAAGAGCACCGCGATCGCCACGTTGAACACCAGCCACACCACGCGCCCGGGGTGGCTGTGGGTGAGGCGCGCGAAGAAGTTGCTCCAGGCCAGCGAGCCGGCGTAGGCATTGGTGAGGTTGATCTTCACCTGCGAGACCACGACGAAGAGCGTGGTGACCGCCAGCACCCAGGCCGGGTTGTCGAACACGTACGCGAAGGCCGCCAGGTACATCTGCGTCGGCTCGATCGCCTTGTCGGTCGGGATCTGGTGCTGCAGGGCGAGAAAGGCGAGGAAGGCGCCGCCCAGCATCTTCACCATGCCGGGCACGATCCAGCCCGGCCCGGCCACCAGCACGGCGGCCCACCAGCGGCGCCGGTTGGCCGCGGTCTTCTCGGGCAGGAAGCGCAGGTAGTCGACCTGCTCGCCGATCTGCACCACGAGCGAGAAGGCCACTGTCGCCGCGGCGCCGAACATCAGCCAGCTGAAGCCCGAGCTGTCGGAGCTGCGCCCCACCAGGCCGGTGAAATCGCTGAAGGCCTGCGGGTTCTTCGCGAGCACGAAGAGGTAGGGCAGCACCAGCAGCACGATCCACAGCGGCTGCGTCCACAGCTGCAGGCGCGAGATCTGCGTGATGCCGTACATCACGAGCGGGATGATGCCGAGCGACGACAGCAGGTAGCACAGCGGCAGCGGCCAGTCGAAGTACATCTGCAGCGCGAGCGCGAGGATGGCCGCCTCCAGCGCGAAGAAGATGAAGGTGAAGCTCGCGTAGATCAGCGAGGTGAGCGTGGAGCCGAGGTAGCCGAAGCCGGCGCCGCGCGTGAGCAGGTCCATGTCGACGCCGTACTTCGCGGCGTAGTAGCTGATGGGCAACCCGGTGAAGAAGGTGATGAGGCCGACGACGAGGATCGCCCACAGCGCATTCGAGAAGCCGTAGTTGAGCGCGATGGCGCCGCCGATGGCTTCGAGCGCGAGAAACGAGCAGGCACCGAACGCGGTGTTCGCAACGCGGAACTCGCTCCATTTGCGGAAGCTGCGCGGCGTGTACCGCAGTGCGTAGTCCTCCAGCGTCTCGTCGGCGACCCAGGCGTTGTAGTCGCGGCGGATGCGAAAGATCTTCTGGGTGGCGGCTGGCACTTCAGGAAGCCCGGTACAGCGGTGAACCGGGAAATAGCAAGAAGTGCTCCAGCTCCCTGTACGTTGATTGACGTATTCGCGCGCACCCGAAGTGTTCTTAAGGTCGCACCAACATCGTCACCGACCCGAGGAGCACCAGCATGTTGCACGGCGACATCTCCAGCAGCCACGACACCGTCGGCGTGGCCGTCGTCAACTACAAGATGCCGCGGCTGCACAGCAAGGCCGAAGTGCTCGCCAACGCACGCAAGATCGCCGAGATGATCGAGGGCATCAAGCTCGGCCTGCCGGGGCTCGACCTGATCGTCTTCCCCGAGTACAGCACCCACGGGATCATGTACGACTCGCAGGAGATGTACGACACGGCGTCCACCGTGCCGGGCGAGGAGACCGAGATCTTCGCGGCGGCGTGCCGCAAGGCCAAGGTGTGGGGCGTGTTCTCGCTCACCGGCGAGCGCCACGAGGAGCACCCATACAAGGCGCCGTACAACACGCTCATCCTGATGAACGACCAGGGCGAGATCGTGCAGAAGTACCGCAAGATCATGCCGTGGGTCCCCATCGAGGGCTGGTACCCGGGCAACTGCACCTACGTGAGCGAAGGCCCCAAGGGGCTGAAGGTGAGCCTCATCATCTGCGACGACGGCAACTACCCCGAGATCTGGCGCGACTGCGCGATGAAGGGCGCCGAGCTGATCGTGCGCTGCCAGGGCTACATGTACCCCGCCAAGGACCAGCAGGTGCTGATGGCCAAGGCCATGGCCTGGGCCAACAACGTCTACGTGGCGGTCGCCAACGCCGCCGGCTTCGACGGCGTGTACTCGTACTTCGGCCACTCGGCGATCGTCGGCTTCGACGGCCGCACGCTCGGCGAATGCGGCGAAGAGGACTACGGCATCCAGTACGCGGCGCTCTCCAAGAGCCTGATCCGCGACGCGCGGCGCAACGGGCAGAGCGAGAACCACCTGTTCAAGCTGCTGCACCGCGGTTACACCGGCAAGATCAACTCGCACGAAGGCGCGCAGGGCGTGGCCACCTGCCCGTACGACTTCTACGCGAAGTGGATCAACGACCCCGAGGGCACCCGGCAGATGGTCGAGGCGATCACACGCCCGACGGTGGGCACCGAGGAATGCCCGATTCCGGGCATTCCCAACCAGAGCGCGGGCGCGCACCGCTGACCTTGCCGACACCGCAGACGTGGGGGACCCGCTCGCCGCCTGGCGCATCGTCGCCGAGCCCTACTACCAGGCGAGCGGCGACGAGGTCGCCCTTTTCGAAGCGGCGCATGCGAGCGGCCTGCCCCTGCTGCTGAAGGGCCCCACCGGCTGTGGCAAGACACGCTTCGTCGAGCACATGGCGTGGCGGCTGCGACAGCCACTCATCACGGTCGCCTGCCACGACGACCTGAGCGCCGCCGACCTGGTGGGCCGCTGGCTGCTCGACGCGCAGGGCACGCGCTGGCAGGACGGGCCGCTCACGCTCGCGGTGCGCCATGGCGCGATCTGCTACCTCGACGAAGTGGTGGAGGCGCGCGCCGACACCACCGTCGTGCTGCACCCCTTGGCCGACAGCCGGCGTGCACTGCCGCTTGCGGCCTGCAACGAACTCGTGCCCGCGCATGCCGACTTCCGCCTCGTGGTGTCCTACAACCCGGGCTACCAGGCGGCCTTCAAGGAACTCAAGATGTCGACGCGGCAGCGCTTCTGCGCGCTCGACTTCGGCTACCCACCGCCCGAGACCGAGGCGGCCATCGTCGCGCATGAAGGCGGTGTCTCGCGTGAGCAGGCCGGGCAAATGGTGCAGCTCGCGCTGCGCACACGCCGCCTGCAAGGCCAGGGCCTGGACGAAGGCGCGTCGACCCGCATGCTGGTGCATGCCGGGCGATTGATGCAGGCCGGCATGGCGAGTGGCCGCGCCTGCCGCGCCGCGGTGACGGGGCCGCTCACCGACGAGCCCGAGCTGATGGAGTCACTCGACGCCATCGTGCGTGCGTTCTTCGTCGAATGAAGCATGCCGCCGGATGAATGCGCACTCGACGCACGCCGCCCCGTGCTGCGGCACTATCTCCACGCGATGTGGTCCTTCGCGCCGGCGATCGACGCGTGACCCGACGACGCACCTAACGCACCGTCACTGAGGCAGGCGACGCTGTGGCTGCCGGCGCAGGCCCCGCACCCGCGCTGGTATGAAGCCGCGGCCGCGCATGCCGCGGCCCATGCGGTGCGCAGCCGCGGCGACTTCGATCCGCGCGGCGTGCATCCGCTCACGCGCGCCCTCGTCGGCCTCCTGGAGGACGCGCGTGTCGAGCGGCTGGCGGCACGTGAGCTGCCCGGCCTGTGGTCGCTGTGGCATCCGCATCACACGGCGAGCCCGGACGACGGCAGCCAGCTCGACGCGCTGATGGCCCGCCTCGCACGCGGCCTGCACGACCCCGGCTACGCGGACGCCAACGCCTGGGTGCGCAAGGGGCGCGCACTCTTCCTCGAACACGTGGCCGACAGCGCGGGCGACGCCACCACGCTGCGCCACGTCGCCTCGCGCCTGGGCCACGACATCGGCCAGATGCGGCTGCGCTTCCATGACCGCGGATACCGGCCCGTGCCCTCGTACCGCGACGACCATGCCTGCCTGTGGCAGGCCGAGGCAGTCTCGGCCGAGGCCACGCCCTCGCGCGAAGCCCAGGCCGCGATGGAGATGCCGGCCTCGGCCACCCCGTCGCCCACGCCGCCCGAACCGCACGACGAACACCGCTACCCGGAGTGGGACCACCGCATCGGCGCCTACCGCCGCGACTGGTGCCGCCTGCGCGAGCAGCCAGCCTCCGCGGGCGATGCAGAGGCGTTGCACACGTGGGTGAACGCGCAACAGCGCTGGCTCGCCACGCTCGCGCGCCGTGCGCCCCCGAGCGTCGACACCCCGCGGCCTTCGCGTCGCCGCCTGTGCCGCCACGGCGACGAGCTGGACCTCGACGCTGCGCTGCGCGAAGCGGCGCAACAGCGCGCCGGCCATGCCCCTGCCGCGCGTGTGCACCGCGACCGCGAGCCACGCGCGGTGCGCGCGGCCTGGCTCGTGCTGCTGGACCTCTCGGTGTCGATGGCCGACGACGGCCGGCTCGACCTGGCGCGCCACACCGCGTGGGGCCTGAACGCCATCGCGCAGGCGTCAGGCCGCCGCTGCGCCGTGCACGGCTTTCATTCCGATGGCCGCGAGCACCAGCACGGCGTGGTGCTGAAGACCTTCGACGACCCGCAGCTCGCCGCCGCACGCCTGGCCGGCCTGCGCGCGCAGGGCTCCACGCGCCTCGGGGTCGCGCTGCGCCATGCCTGCGCGCTGCTCGACGCACAGCCCGCACAACGCCGCACCGTGCTGCTGCTGAGCGACGGCGAGCCGCACGACATCGACGTGCACGACCCCACGCACCTGCTCGCCGATGCACGCCGCGCGGTGCGCGAGGCACGGCGCCGCGGCGTCGGCGTGCAGGGGCTCGCCATGGGCGCCTCGGCCGCCGCAGCCGTGCGACGCGTGCTGGGGCGGCGTCACGTGCACGCGCTGCGATGTGCACAAGACCTGCGCCGCTGGGTGACGCGCCTGCACCGACTCTGAGCGAACGCCGCGCGCACGTGAGTACGTTGATTGACGTATTCAGCGCGCAGGGGGTCGTCCCTAGTCTTGCAGCAACGGAGCAGCAGGGTGCTCCGCAACACCACGAACTTCACCACGCAACGGAGCGCGACATGACTGATCGACACGACGACTTTCCTTCCCGGCACCGCCGTCAGCTGCTGGCCGGCATGGCCGCCGCGCCGCTGGCCGGCCTGCCCACCCTCGCGTCGGCCAACTTCCCGACCTCGAAGGTGAACACCACCAAGCTCGCCATCACCGACACCGAAGTCACCGTCGGCCAGCTGCACTCGGCCACCGGCACGATGGCGATCTCGGAGACCGGCTCGATCCAGGCCGAGCAGCTCGCCATCGACCAGATCAACGCGATGGGCGGCATCCTCGGCCGCAAGATCAAGGTCATCAAGGAAGACGGCGCCAGCGACTGGCCGACCTTCGCCGAGAAGAGCAAGAAGCTGCTCGTCAACGACCGGGTGGCCACCGTCTTCGGCTGCTGGACCAGCGCCTCGCGCAAGGCAGTGCTGCCGGTGTTCGAGAAGGAGAACGGCCTCCTCTACTACCCGACCTTCTACGAAGGCCTGGAGCAGAGCAAGAACGTGATCTACACCGGGCAGGAGGCCACGCAGCAGATCATCTGGAGCCTGGACTGGGGCGCGAAGGAGAAGAAGGCCAAGACCTTCTTCCTCGTCGGCAGCGACTACATCTGGCCGCGCACCTCGATGAAGATCGCGCGCAAGCACATCGAGACGGTGGGCAAGCTCGGCTCCGTCAAGGGCGAGGAGTACTACCCGCTCGGCCACACCAACTTCAACTCGCTGATCAACAAGATCAAGGTTGCCAAGCCCGACTGCATCTTCGCGGCGGTGGTGGGTGGCTCTAACGTCGCGTTCTACAAGCAGCTCAAGGCTGCGGGCATCACCGGCGACAAGCAGTTCCTGCTGACGCTGTCGGTCACGGAAGACGAGATGACCGGCGTGGGCGGCGAAAACTTCGCCGGCTTCTACTCGTCGATGAAGTACTTCCAGACGCTGGAGAACGAGAACAACAAGAAGTTCGTCGCCGCCTTCAAGGCCAAGTACGGCAAGGACGCGGTGATCGGCGACGTGACGCAGGCCGGCTACCTCGGCCCTTGGCTGTGGAAGGCCGCGGTCGAGAAGGCCGGCAGTTTCGACGTCGACAAGGTGGTCGCCGCCTCGCCCGGCATCGAGCTCAAGACCGCGCCCGAGGGCTACGTGAAGCTCGACGCCAACCACCACCTGTGGAGCAAGGCGCGCATCGGCCAGGGCATGCCGGATGCGACCTTCAAGGTGGTCGCGGAATCCAAGGACCTGATCAAGCCGGACCCCTTCCCCAAGGGATACCAGTAAGAACCGGCATCGAAGCCCGTTGCAACAGCACGAGGCTTCGATACCTCAGCCCGAACTGGAGTGAAAAGCCGTTCGGCCTGAGGTATCGAAGGCCCACCCAGATCCACGAAAGCCACCCATGACCTTCTCCGAATTCATGAACATCGGCCTCATGCAGGGCTTTGCCGGCTTGAGCCTCTTCTCGGTGCTGCTGCTGATGGGCCTGGGCCTGGCCATCATCTTCGGCCAGATGGGCGTGATCAACATGGCGCATGGCGAGTTCATGACCATCGGCGCCTACACCATCTTCCTCGGCAGCACGCTCACCGAGAAGTTCGCACCGGGGCTGGTGGCGTACTACTTCCCGGTCGCGATCTGCGTGGCCTTCGTGTTCGCCTTCATCGCCGGCTGGATCGTCGAGTGGGCGCTGATCCGCCACCTCTACAAGCGCCCGCTCGACACGCTGCTCGCCACCTGGGGCGTGAGCCTCGCGCTGCAGCAGTGCTTCCGCACGGGCATCGGCCCGAAGGAAGTGAGCCCCACGCTGCCCGAGTGGCTGATGGGCTCGTGGGCGCCCAAGGAAGGCCTCGACATCCCGATCAACGGCCTCTTCGTGCTCGCGCTCACCGCCGTCGTGACCGGCGGCGTGATGCTCGCCCTCTACAAGAGCCGCTGGGGCCTGCGCGTGCGCGCCACGGTGAGCAACCGCCAGATGGCCAACGCGATCGGCATCAACACCAAGAAGACCGACCGCCTCACGTTTGCGATCGGCTGCGGCATCGCCGGTGTGGCCGGTGCTGCCTTCACCACCATCGGCTCGACGGGGCCGACGAGCGGCTCGCTCTACATCGTCGACGCCTTCCTCGTCGTCACCTTCGGCGGCGCCGCCAGCCTGCTCGGCACCGTGGCCTCGGCCTTCGGCATCGCGCAGACCCAGTCGATCAGCGAGTTCTTCATGACCGGCTCGATGGCCAAGGTGCTGACGCTGTCGCTGATCGTGCTGATCCTGATGGCGCGGCCGCAAGGGCTGTTCGCGGTCAAGGTCCGCCGCTGAGGTCCACCTCGTTTCGAAGTCTCTGGAGTACCGACGATATGACTGCGCTGAAAAGTTGGCTGGGCAAACCGAGTGTCGGCAGCATGCTGATCCTGGCGGTGTTGCTGCTCGTGCTGCTGCCGCTCACGCTCGACGTGTTTCGCCTCAACCTGGTGGGCAAGTACCTCACCTATGCCTTCGTCGCCATCGGCCTGGTGATGGTGTGGGGCTATGGCGGCGTGCTGAGCCTGGGCCAGGGGGTGTTCTTCGGGCTCGGGGGCTACGCGATGGCGATGTTCCTCAAGCTCGAGGCGAGCGACCCCGAGAGCACCAAGATCCAGAGCACGCCGGGCATCCCCGACTTCATGGACTGGAACCAGCTCACCGAGCTGCCGCTCTTCTGGATCCCGTTCAAGAGCCTGCCGTTCACGCTCTTCGCGGTGATCGCGATCCCGACGCTGCTCGCCTTCATCATCAGCTACGCGATGTTCAAGCGGCGCGTGGGTGGCGTGTACTTCGCGATCATCACGCAGGCGGTGGCACTGATCCTCTCGGTGCTCATCATCGGCCGGCAGGGCTACACCGGCGGCGTCAACGGCATGACCGACCTGAAGACGCTCCTCGGCTGGGACATCCGCACCGACAGCGCCAAGGTCATCCTCTACTACGTGTGCTGCGCGCTGCTGCTCGGCAGCATCGTGCTGTGTGCCTGGGTGCAGAAGAGCAAGCTCGGCACGCTCCTGCTCGCGATGCGCGACAAGGAAGACCGCGTGCGCTTCTCCGGCTACGACGTGGCGATGTTCAAGGTGGCCGTGTTCTGCCTCGGGGCGGCGCTGTCGGGCATCGGCGGTGCGCTCTTCGCGCTGCAGGTCGGCTTCATGTCGCCGAGCTTCGTGGGCATCGTGCCCTCCATCGAGATGGTGATCTACGCGGCGGTGGGCGGGCGCATGAGCCTCGTCGGCGCGGTGTACGGCGCGCTGCTCGTGAACGCCGGCAAGACCTTCTTCTCCGAGAGCTTCCCCGACCTCTGGCTCTTCCTGATGGCCGCGCTCTTCATCGGCGTGACGATGGCCTTCCCCAACGGCCTGGCCGGCCTGGTCGACAGCCACCTGAAGCCCTGGTGGCGCAAGCGCCGCGAAGAGCGACTCGCGATCCGCGAACAGGTGGCGGCCGCACAGGCCTCCTACCCCGAGCCGCCGCCCCCGCGCCCCAGCACGACCGTGTCCATGCCGATGGGCATCAGCGGCCAGCGCGCCTGACCCCCCACCGGAGCCTCCACCATGATGACCGTGGCCAGCAACACCGACTTCGCCCTCGCAGTCGAAGACCTCACCGTCAGCTTCGACGGCTTCAAGGCGATCGACGCCCTCACGCTCTACATCGACAAGAACGAGCTGCGCGTGATCATCGGCCCCAACGGCGCCGGCAAGACCACGCTGCTCGACCTGATCTGCGGCAAGACGAAAGCCAGCGCCGGCAGCATCAAGTTCAAGAACGAGGAGCTGACCTCGCTCGCCGAACACACCCGCGTGCGGCGCGGCATCGGCCGCAAGTTCCAGACGCCGTCGATCTACGAGAACCTCACCGTCTTCCAGAACCTCGAGGTCTCCTTCCCGAAAGGCCGCTCGGTGCTGGGCGCGCTGTTCTTCAAGTGCAGCGACGAGGTCAAGGCGCGTGTCCAGGTCGTCGCCGAAGAAGTGGGCCTGGCCGAGATGCTGGGCATGGAAGCGGGCCTGCTGAGCCACGGGCAGAAGCAGTGGCTGGAGATCGGGATGCTGCTGATGCAGGAGCCTGAGCTGCTGATGCTCGACGAGCCCATTGCCGGCATGAGCGCCCGTGAGCGCGAGCTGACCGCCGAGCTGCTGAAGCGCATCTGCGCGAACCGCGCGGTGATCGTGATCGAGCACGACATGGATTTCGTCAAGCAGATCGCCCACAAGGTCACCGTGATGCACCAGGGAAAGATCCTCGCCGAAGGGTCGATGGAGAAGGTGCAGAACGACCCCAAGGTCATCGACGTGTATCTCGGACATTGAGAGGGAGGGAACCCACATGCTGAACGTGAAGGACCTGTTCGTCGCCTACGGGCAAAGCGAGGCGCTGCACGGCATCTCGTTCGAGGCGAACACGAAAGAGACGGTGGCCATCATGGGCCGCAACGGCATGGGCAAGACCACGCTGTTCAAGAGCCTGATGGGCGTGCTGCCGACGAAGAGCGGCAGCGTGCAGGTGGCCGGCAGCGAGATCAGCCACGACGAGAGCTACAAGCGCGTGGCCAAGGGCATCGCCTACGTGCCGCAGGGCCGCATGATCTTCCCGACGCTCTCGGTCGAAGAGAACATCCAGACGGGCCTGGAGAACGCCAAGGTCAAGAAGATTCCCGAGGAGATCTACACCCTCTTCCCGGTGCTGTGGGAGATGCGACGCCGCAAGGGCGGCAACCTCTCCGGTGGCCAGCAGCAGCAGCTCGCGATCGCCCGTGCGCTCGTCACCAACCCCAAGGTGCTGCTGCTCGACGAACCGACCGAAGGCATCCAGCCTTCCATCATCAAGGACATCGCGAAAGCGCTGAACGAGATCCGCCGCCTGCGCGACATCACCATCGTCGTGAGCGAGCAGGTGCTGAGCTTCGCGATGGACGTGGCCGACCGGCTCTTCGTGATCGAAGGCGGGCGGCTCGTGCACGAGACGAAGCGCGCCGACACCGACGTCGCCCACATCAAGCAATACCTCTCTGTCTGAGCAACCACCCACGGAGTCCACCATGCCTGAAACACTCATCAAGGTCGATCTCACCAAGCCCGCGCCCACCAACGAAGGCGTGCACAACCGCTGGCACCCCGACATCCCGATGGCCTGCTGGGTCAAGCCGGGCGACGACTTCGTGCTCGAGACCTACGACTGGACCGGCGGCTTCATCAAGAACAACGATTCCGCCGACGACGTGCGCGACATCGACCTCACCACCGTGCACTACCTCAGCGGCCCGGTCGGCGTGAAAGGTGCCGAGCCCGGCGACCTGCTGGTGGTGGACCTGCTCGACATCGGCGCCAAGGACGACAGCCTGTGGGGCTTCAATGGCTTCTTCTCGAAGAAGAACGGCGGCGGCTTCCTCACCGAGCACTTCCCGCAGGCACAGAAGTCGATCTGGGACTTCCACGGCATGTTCACCACCTCGCGCCATGTGCCGGGCGTGAAGTACGCCGGCCTCATCCACCCCGGCCTGATCGGCTGCCTGCCCGACCCGAAGATGCTGGAGATGTGGAACACGCGCGAGCAGGCGCTGATCGACTCCGACCCCGAGACTGGCGGCCTGGCCAACCCGCCCTTCGCCGGCACGGCGCACATGGGCAAGCTCAAGGGCGATGCGCTGACCAAGGCCGCGGCCACCGGCGCGCGCACCGTGCCGCCACGCGAGCACGGCGGCAACTGCGACATCAAGGATCTCTCACGCGGCTCGAAGATCTTCTTCCCGGTCTACGTCGACGGTGCGGGCCTGTCGGTGGGCGACCTGCACTTCAGCCAGGGCGACGGCGAGATCACCTTCTGCGGTGCGATCGAGATGGCCGGCTGGGTGCACATGAAGGTCAACCTGATCAAGGGCGGCATGGCCAAGTACGGCATCAAGAACCCGATCTTCAAGCCGAGCCCCATCACGCCGACCTACAACGACTACGTGATCTTCGAGGGCATCAGCGTCGACGAATCGGGCAAGCAGTACTACCTCGACGTGAACGTCGCCTACCGCCAGGCCTGCCTGAACGCGATCGAGTACCTGAAGAAGTTCGGCTACTCGGGCGCGCAGGCCTACAGCATCCTCGGCACGGCGCCGGTGCAGGGCCACATCAGCGGCGTGGTCGACGTGCCGAATGCGTGTGCCACGCTGTGGCTGCCGACGCAGATCTTCGACTTCGACATCAACCCGAACGCCGCCGGGCCGCAGAAGTTCATCGACGGCTCGATCCAGATGCCGCTCTCGCCCGACCTCGTCTAGGAGCGACGCGCATGCCGACCTACGACTACGCCTGCGCCGACTGCGGCGGCTTCGATGCGTTCCGCACGCTGGCGATGCGCAACGAGGCGGCCGCGTGCCCCGACTGCGGGGCACCGTCGCCACGCGTGTTCGCGAGCGCACCGCGGCTCGGCCTGATGGAGGGCAGCACCCGACGCGCGATGGAGACCAACGAGCGGGCGCGCCACGAGCCCAAGCGTTCGAGCGACTACGCGCGGCTCAAGCACCCGTCGGGCTGTGGCTGCTGCTCGACAGGGAACAAGAAGCGCGGCGCCACCGTCACCGCGCCCAACGGCGCCAAGGCCTTCCCGAGCAAGCGGCCCTGGATGATCAGCCACTGATCAGCGCAACGCCTCCTTGAGGAAGGCGGTGATGCGCCGGCCGGCGGCGGTCTGCCACGCGGCGCGGTCGAAGCCGTCCGGGTCTTCGGCCGGGTCGAGCCCGGGCGGGCCCAGGCGGCCGGTGCCGGTCTGGAAGATGGCGAAGTGGCCGGCACGTTCGTCGCGGAAACAGGTGGCCTTGGGCAAGGCCGCGCACAGCGCCTCGGCGTGGAAGCGTGGCACGAGGTTGTCGTCGCGGGCGCCGTATTGCACGAGCAGCGGCACGCGAATGCCGCCGAGCGACTCGGGCGCGAGGCCCATCACGAGCGGCGCATCGGCCACCACGGCGCGGATGCGCGGGTCGCGCCGGTCGACCGGCTCGCCCTGGCCGTCGGGCACCGGCGCCGGCTGGCTTTTGGTGAAGCCGCCCTGCAGGCACATCGTCGGGTCTTCGGCCAGGCCGCGCCCTTGCACGCTGCAATGCAGTGCCGCGCGCGAGGGCTGGGGCTTGGCACCGGCCAGGGCGAGCACGGTGTGGCCGCCGGCCGAGGTGCCGATGGCGGCGATGCGCCTGTCATCGATCAGCGGCGCCCATCGCTCGCTCTTGAGCAGCTGGTCGAGCACGCGGCTCAGGTGGCGCGGCCGCTCGGTGAAGTAAACGGGCCGCCCTTTCGCGCTCATGTCCTGGTAGTTCGAGCCCGGGTGGCGGATCGCCACCACCACGTGGCCCGCGGTCGCCAGGGTCTCGGCCAGCCAGGCGTGGCCGAGGTCGGTGCCGCCGTTGCCGTGCGAGATCAGCACCAGCGGGTGACGGCCCGGCCTGGGTGGGGCGCCGAGAGCGGCCTTGAGCGTGAAGGGGCCGAAGTGCTGGGTCTCGCTTTTCGCCGCGGTCGGGTACCAGACGATGCCGCCGACCTTGTCGGCCGGGCCGTCGGTGTGGGCGAGCGTCCAGCTTTCGCGTTGCAGGCCGACCTGGGCCAGGGCTGGGGCCGCACACGCGGCGCAGAGCGCGAGGCCCGCGAGGCGGGATGTGAATGTGGATCGCATGGCGGCCGTCCTCCTGATGTGGGTGTTGGGATGACGGGATTCTTCCCACACCAGGAGCGCCCGCGCAGGGGCCGTGTGACGAACGGCCCTGGGATGGCGCGAAACGCCGCCAGCGCGGCGCGAGCGGCGGCTCGCCGCGCGGCGACGCGCTCAGCGGGCGTTGCTGCGCGAGGGCTGCACAGATGACGGAGAAGGCGCACGGCCTCCCACGCCCAGCCACCAGCGCAGCTTGGGCGCCGCAGCCGATTGGCTCATGCGCCGCTCGGTGGCGGCGGTGGCCGTGGGCGTGCCGCGGTTGTAGAGCACCGACACGCCGGTTTGCACGACGTCGACGCGGCCGTCGCCGTTCACGTCGCCCACCGCGAGGCCGTGCGGGTTGGCGCTGCCATCCGTCCCGTCGAAGCGCTGCTCGGCCTGCAGCACGCCGTCGCTGCCTTGCAGGTACACGCCGACGCTGCCCCAGCCGTCGTGCGCCACGGCGGCATCGAGGCGGCCGTCCTGGTTGAGGTCGGCGATCTCGATCGCGCCGGGGTAGTCGAGGCTCGTGAGCGTGACGGGCGGGGCGAGCGTGCCGTCGCTGCGCTGGTAGAAGACCGACAGCGCGGCCGGTGCGGCACCGCCCCAGGTGACGGCGAGGTCGTGGCGGCCGTCGCCGTTGAGGTCGCCGATCGCCACGCCCCGTGCGGCCCAGCTCGTGTCCACGCCCAGGGCCAGCGGCGCGCCGTAGCGGCCATCGGCCTGCTGGTAGAGCACCGCCACCGAGCGGGCCGGGTCGCTGGTGTTGCCGACCACGATGTCGGGGCGGCCGTCGCCGTTGAGGTCGCCCACGTCGAGGTCGCCCGCGGTGTAGACGCTGCCGCCGCCGGCATCGGCCGGGTAGAAGGTGGGCAGCGAGATGCGGCTGCCGACCTGGTACCACACCGCCACCTGTCCGGTCTGGGCACTCATGCCCACGAGGTCGGCCAGGCCGTCGGCGTTGATGTCGGCCGCGCGGATGCGGTGCGACTCGGCATAGGGCAGCCAGTTGCCGCTGGCGAGCGTGCCGTCGGGCCGCTGGATGAAGATCTCGACGCCGCAGCCGCCCTGGGCGATGGCCACGTCCTTGCGGCCATCGCCATCGAGGTCGGCGATGGCGAGCGAGCTCGCCTTGCATTCGCTCCAGCTCGCGTTGGCATAGCGCACCGGATCGGCCAGCGTGCCGTCAGGACGTTGCAGGTAGACCACGAGCTTGAAGTCGTTGTCGGGGTCGAACGAGAAATAGGTGCTCATCACCACGTCGTCGAGCCCGTCGCCGTTGACGTCGCCCACCGCCACCGCTTCGGGGGCGAAATGCCGTCGCACGAGCGTGGGGTAGCCGAAGAGCCCGGGGTCGGTGCCGAAGGTCCAGGGCTGGGTCATCATCACCGGGTTGCCCCGCAGGTCGGTCATCGCCGGGTCGAACTGCACCAGGTAGCGCGTGGCACGCCGCAGCGGGGCCTGCGGGCGGATGGTGATGGTGCGCGGGTTGGTCAGCGTGACGACCGCCTCGACCTGCTGGCCCGCGGCGGCGTCGAACAGGCGCACGTTGCCGGGCACGGTGCGCGCGTCCAGCGCTTCGCTGAACTCGGCGCGCAGCACCGCATCGAGCGCCACGTCTTCCGCATCGCGCGCCGGCGTGAGCGACACGGCCGTCGGCGCCTCGGCTTCGACGTTGAACGCCCAGCTGCGCGGCCGCAGCGCATTGCCGGCGAGGTCGACCAGGCCTGCGCCCAGCCGCACGGTGTAGGTGCCGCTCGGCCAGGGCTCGTAAGGGCTGAAGGTGAGGCGGTTGCCGACCAGCGAGACGTAGCCGTACACCGTGTTGCCACTGGCGTCGGTGATGGTGATGCTGTCGGCCTGTAGCGCGTCGGCATCGAGCGGCTCGCTGAAGTCGACGTTCACGATGGTGCGGCTGCCCTGCAGGCTGCGCGGGGCCGGGTCCATCGCCGTCACGGTGGGGGCCACCGCATCGCTGCGCCGCCCGCCCACGCGGTAGGCCAGCAGGCTCTGCGTCGTGGTCTGCACCGCCTCGCCCTCGCGGTAGACCCCGCGGCTGCGGATCAGGCCCACGCCCGGCGCATACCAGTCGTCGAGCGTGGCCTGCAGCGTGCTGCGCGTGCCGGTGGACGACGCGACGAGCGTCTGCTCGATGCGCGTGCGCAGGTGCGCGGTGCGGGCGAAGAGCCCCGCCTCCACGCGCGTGAGCAGCTCGAAGGCCACCACCGTGACTTCGGAGCGCACGGTGAGCATGTCGGTACGGCCGTCGCCGTCGATGTCGACACCCGAATCGACGCTGCGGTCGGCCTGCACGAATCGCTGGCCGGGGATCAGCGGGAAGCGCATCACCTCCAGGGGCCCCAGCGCCTGCAGCACCGGGTTGGCGCCCGGCCCCGGCACCTGCCGCACGGCCTGGGCGTCGACGACGAAGTTCACCTGCTCGAACGGCGCGAAGCCCGGCACGTTGTGCGTGACGACGGTCGTGTCGAGCGCACCGATGCGCTCGCGGCCCGTCACCCTGAACTTGAGCTGGCCATCATCGGCCGTGCGGTAAACCCATTGGTCCTGGGTGCCGAGCGGGAAGTACTCGCTGCCACCGCGGCCGAGCAGCGTCTCGACGCCGAGGCTCGCGGATTCATCCGCTTCCGTGAGGGGCGGGTCCGGCTCGGCCTGAGCCCCCGTGCCGTCGTCACCGCCACCACCGCAGCCCGTCAACACACCCGCCAGCGCGAGCGCGACAACGGACACCAGAACACGCTGCACACGCCATGTGCCAGCCAAGCTAGACAAACCCATCACCACCTCGGAAGGCACCAGGTGGCAAAAATTTTGGCAGTCGCTTCTCTGCTGTGCGGAAGACCCTACCACCCCACTCTAGGGATGGCGGCACAGGCCAAGCAGGCACTCACCCCGCAGAGTGCAACGATACGTTTCGGATGGCCGAGGGTAATCGCGGAGATTCGCGCTGCGCGTCGTGCGTCAGGCCGCCGCCGGCGTCGCGTGCGCACCTTGCAGCATGGCGGCGAACACCGGTTGCCGCGCGGCGACCTCGGCCGCCGTGCCGGTGTCGACGATGCGGCCCTCGGCCATGAACACCACCCGGTCGAAGTGATGCAGCAGGCCCATGCGGTGCACCGCGGCGATCACGCAGGCGTGCGGGAAGGCCTCGCTCAGGCGCTCGTGCACGAGTTGCTCGGTCAGCGCATCGAGCGCACTCGTGGGCTCGTCGAGCAGCAGCACGCTGCTGCCGGTGGCCGCCAGCACGCCGCGCGCGAGGGCCACACGCTGGCGCTGCCCGCCGGAGAAGTTGCTGCCGCGCTCGGACATCGGCGTGTCCAGCCGCTGCGGCAGGTGGGCCATCACCATGTCGATCACGCTCACGTGCAGCGCGCGCTGCAGGTCGGTGTCGGGCGTGTCGGCGCCGAGCGTGATGTTGTCGCGCAGGCTCAGCTCGAAGACCTCGGCCTCCTGCGGGATCAGCGTCGCGAAGTCGGCGAGATGGCGGCGGCCGAGCTGCGCCACGCCATCGAGCGACACATGGCCTTGCTCGGCCGGATAGAGGCCCGCGAGCACGCGCAGCAGCGTGCTCTTGCCGCAGCCGCTTGCGCCGACGAGCGCGATGCGTTCGCCGCGCTGCAGGCTGAGCTGGATGTCGTGCAGGCCGCCACGCTCGCTGCTGGCATGGCGATAGCCGAGGCCGTGCAGGTCGATGCGCTGCCAGCCGTGGCTGGCCGGGGCGCGGGTGACCGCCGGCGTCTGCGGTGCCTCCCAGATCGGCCCGGCGCTTGCGAAATCGGTCTGCGTGCGGGCGAGCGTCTGGTAGTTCGAGGCCATCGCGCCCAGCACGTTGGCCGCCTGCTGTGCGTACTGGTAGATCATGAAGAGGCTGCCGATCAGGAGCGGCGCGCCGCCGGCCGCACCGTGCACCGACCAGGCATAGACCACCACCAGGCCCCAGCTCAACGAGACGGAGAGGATGTCGACCGCGCCCCACTTCCACTCGTTGAGCACGATGCTGCGGCGAAGCGGCTCGAAGACCGCGAGCAGCCGGCTGTCAAGCAGCGTGCGGGTGGCCTGCTGCAGGCGCAGGCTGGCGATCGAGCCGATGTTGCCGACGAAGTCGAGCATGCGTGCGGAGTAACCGCGGTGGGCATGGTTCTCGCGCGCGGCGAGCCGCATCAGCGCGCCATCGAAGCGCACGATCGCGATAGCGATCGCGACGAAGCCCACCAGCGCCATGCTGCCGGTCAGGGGCGAGAGCAGCGCGAGCGCCGTCAGCGGGCCGGCCACGTTGATGAAGTTCTGCAGGTAGATGAACTGGCTCTCGGTGAAGTTCGACAAGGCCGAGCTCGCCTGCCCGACCCGGTGCTGCAGGTCGCCCGAGTGATGGCGCTCGTGCCAGGTGAGCGGTGCGTGCGTGAGCCGCGCATACAGCGCATCGGCCACGCTGCGGCGTACGCGCAGCGCCACCGAGCGCTCGATCACGCGCGCCGGGCCATGGAAGACCCACACCGTGACCTGCAGGCCGAGGATGCCGGCGATCCACAGGCCCGCCCCCGACAGGCCGGCTGCGCCGGCGACCTGGATGCTGTTGATCGCCTGCGCCGCCATCCACGGCATCGCGAGCTTGAGCAGCTGCGAGCCGCCCAGCATCGCAAGTGCCGCGACCATGCGGGTGCGCACGCCGGCCGCATGGGCCCAGGCCTGGCGATAGAGCTGCACGAGGGGGGTGGGCGAGACGAGGACGGCTGCGGATGACATGCGGCAGAAAGATGCAGGAACGGCCACCGGAAGGCCGAGCCGCACACTGTAGGTGGCCGCCGTTTCAGCTCCCAGTCGGGGCGGCTCCACGCCGGATGTCGGAAGTTCCCTTACACGGCACGCTGGCGACGCCGCGGTGCCATCATCGGCCCATGCTCAAGACGCTCAAGGACCTCTTCGACAGCCTGTGCCCGCCCTCGGCGACAGACAGCCCCGCGGCGGCCGAACACGCGCTGCAGCTCGCCACCGCGGTGATGCTGGTGGAGGTGATGCGCGCCGACCCGAGCTTCCACGCCGGCGAGCGCGAGGCGGTGCTGGCCGGCCTGCGCGACAAGTTCGCCCTGGCCGACGACGAAGCGCAGCGCCTGACCGAGCTGGCCGAAGACGCGGCCCGGCGGGCCACCGACCTCTTCAGCTTCACCTCCCGCATCAACGAGCGCTTCGACATGCCGCAGAAGCTGCGCATGATCGAGCACATGTGGCGCGTGGCCTACGCCGACGGCCACCTGAGCGCGCACGAGCGCCACGTGCTGTGGCGCATCGCCGACCTGCTGCACGTGCCGCAGGGGGCCTACGTCAACGCACGCCTGCGCGCCGAGAAGGAAGCCGGCATCGGCTGACCGCGGCTCAGCGCCGCGCCTCCAGCGCCAGCAGGCGGCGCTGCAGGCCGTCGCAGCTGAGGTCGAAGCCCTGGGCCGGCGCGACGATGCCGTGCGAGGCCGACCACACCGCTTCGGCGCTCCATCCCGCACTGAGCGCGAGCGTGCGCAGCAGCGGCGCCGCGTCGCCGCCCACGGCCTTGTCGACCAGGCGCGGCAGGCGGCCGGCGTGCACATCGGAGCGCGCGGCGAGGGCAGCCAGTTGCAGTGCTTCGTCTTCGGCCTGCGGCTCGTCGCGCTCGCGGGCCTCGGCGGCCAGGGCCTGCCAGGGCACGGCGTTGTCGGGGTCGAGCCGCACCCATTGCGCGGTGCTCAGGAGGTTGCACGAGCCACCGTCGGGCCCGCGCCGGCCGCTGCAGGCCTCGAGCGCGATGGCGTAGATGAACGGGTCTCGCGATGCGGCGGCGAGCCGTGCGATCTGCTCGATGCGGCTCTTCACCTCGCGCCCGCGCAGGCGGGCGCCCATCCACAACGCGGCGGCACGCACCTGGTCGTCGTCGCTTGCGAGCATCAGCGCGTCCATCGCTTCGAGGGCCGAGCGGCGCACGTCGAGCGGGATGCGCTGCACCGGGTCGGGGTCGTCGGGCGGCAGCTGCACGTCGCCATAACCGCACACCTCGGTCTGGCCGAGCGGGCGGCGCTGCGGCTTCGGCGCCGGCGCGTGGATCACCGGCGGGCGGGTGTACGGCAGCCGCGGCGCGGAGGCCGCCGCCACCACCACGCGCTGCGCGGGCGCCACGTCGCCGATGGGAGGACCGGGCGGCGTCGATGGTTGCGCAAGCCACAGCCCTACCCCCACCGCACCGGCTGCGACCGGCGCGGCCCATCGGGCGTTGCGGCGTTGTCTCCGTTCATCCATGGCCTGGCCTCGTGGGGCGAGCCTGTGCCACAAGCGTTGCACAAGCGGCGGCCCCGCGCAACCGCGCCTCCGCCAGCAGGAAACGCCGAGCCTCGGCAGAATCGGCCCACCCTCAGCCACCCTCGTCGAGCCATGCCCACAGCCGAAGACTTCAATCGCCGCAGCGTGAACCACCTGCCCGGGCACCTGGGCATCGTCGTCACCCAGGCCGAGCCGTCGGAGTTCCGCGCCGAAATGCCGGTGGTGCAGAACCTGATGGCGCCCAACGGCTTCCTGCACGCCGGCAGCGTGGTCACGCTGGCCGACACGGCCGCCGGTTACGGCTGCGTGGCCAACCTGCCGGCCGGGGCCGTGGGCTTCACCACCATCGAGCTCAAGTCCAACCACCTCGGCACCGCGCGCGACGGCACGGTGGAAGTGGTCGCCAGGCCGGTGCACGTGGGCAAGACCACGCAGGTGTGGGACTCGGTCGTGACGCACCGGGAGACGGGCAAGACGATCGCGCTCTTCCGCTGCACGCAGATGGTTCTCTACGGCAAGGCATGAACGCGGCTGTCGTCACCCTGAGGCCATGCGGCGCGTGCTGAGCAACGTACTCCTCGTCGCGGTGCTGGTCTATGGTGCCGCGTGCGCGGCGCTGTTCTTCTTCCAGCGCTCGCTGCTGTACTTCCCGCAGCCGGCGCATGTGGCGACGCCGCTCGTGCCGGTCGAGGGGCGGGACGGTGTCGTCGCCAGCCACCGCGCGCTGCCGGGCGCGCAGGCCGTCGTGTATTTCGGCGGCAACGGCGAAGACGTGACGCAGAACCTGGCGCCGCTCGCGCAGGCCTTCCCGCAGCACGCGCTCTACCTGCTGCACTACCGCGGCTACGGCAGGAGCACCGGCAAGCCGACCGAGGCCGACATCGCCGCCGACGCGCTCGCCCTCTTCGACCAGGTGCGCCAGCAGCACCCGCAGGTGACAGTGATCGGCCGCAGCCTCGGCAGCGGCGTCGCCACGCGGCTCGCCAGCCAGCGGCCGGCGGCGCGCCTCGTGCTGATCACGCCCTACGACAGCATCGAAGACATCGCCGCGGCGCAGTTCCGCCTGTTCCCGGTGCGCTGGCTGCTGATCGACAAGTACGCCTCGTGGCGCTACGCCCCACAGGTGCAGGCCCCGACCACGGTGCTGATGGCCGAGCACGACGAGGTGATCCCTCGCAGCAGCACCGAGCAGCTGATGACGCGCTTCGCCGCCGGCCGCGCCACCCTGCACCTCGTGCCGGGCACCGGCCACAACGACATCTCCTTCGCCCCCGGCTACGACAGGCTGCTCGCCGCCCAACCCTGACGCCCACGCGGAACGTGGCTTGCCCGCCAGCCACGCCCTCCTCGGTGCAGGAGCGGCCAGGAGACCGCCATGACCGAGTCGCCCCTTCTCCGCGGCAGTGCTGCCCTGCTGCTCTTTGCCGCGAGCGCTGCCACCCAGGCCACGCTCATCACCTTCGACGAGCACCCCTACGTGCCCGGCCCGCCGGGGGACGAATATGCCTGGTACGCCGACCCGATCGGCAACCGCTACGACCACCTGGGCGTCGCGATCGGCGACGGCTACCTGCGCCCGCCCGAGAGCGACAGCACCTACACCCGCAGCCAGTTCGTGCTGGGCGGCCCGTCGTTCAGCATCCGCTTCACCGGCACGCTGCCCACCTACGTGAGCCTGTCCTTCACCTCGCCCTCACCGACGCTGCGCTCCACCGTCACCGCCAGCGGCCCGAGCTTCTCGGCGATGGCCGACACGGGCGGCTTCTACTGGGCGGGTGAAGAACTCGGCCTGGTCGAGACACCGTTCCACCAGAACACCGTCGCGAGCTTCCACTCCGCCACCGGCATCGCGCAGCTCGATTTCGACACCTTCGCCCTCTCGCGCAACATCGGCAAGATCGACAACCTCTATTTCGGCAACGTGCCCGCGGTGCCGGAGCCGGGCTCGCTCGCGCTGTGGGCCGCGGGGCTGGGCGTCTTGGGCGCCGTGGCGCGGCGTCAGGCGTCCAGGCGCTCGTAGCCGGCACTGCCCGGCGACACCACCGAGATGAAGCGCAGCGGCTGGCGGCCGTGGTTGAACACGCCGTGCACACAGCCGCGCGGCGCCACGACCACGTCGCCGGCATACACCTCGCGGGCAGTGCCGGCGTGGTCGAGCCGGTACTGGCCGGTGCCGCTGAGGATGGTCCAGGTGTCCTGCCCCGCCGGGTGCACGTGCGCCGGGATGCACTGGCCCGGCTCGACGTGCCACGCCACGATCACCGCATCGGGCGTCTCGACGACCACGGTGCGCAGCGGCTCGCCCTCGGGCGTGGGCTTGAAGTGCTCGGCGCTGGGGAAGATGCGGTCGGAGTGCATGGGCCGCTCATCGCAAGAAGCAGGCCGATGGGGATCGATCAGCCCAGCGTGTCGGCCCAGATGTTGCGCGCCCAGCCATCGGCGTAGGCCGCCTCGGCGTCGTTGCGCTGCGCCGAGACCCCGCCCGAGCCGGGCACCGGCTTGAAGGTGGCCTCGGCCGCCACGTACTCGTGCACGCTCGCCACGTGGATGGCGCTCGTGTCGCCCACGTAGCTGTAGCAGGTGTTGGTGAGCATGGGGCGCGGGTTCACCGGCTGGCCGCTCAACTGCGCCACGATGGCCGCCGCCGCCACCTTGGCATGCGCATTGGCCATGTGGCCGCTCTTGGGCATGCCGCCGGCGGCGAGCACCGCATCGCCGAGCACGTGCACGTCTTTCGCGGCCGTCGATTCGAGCGTGAGCCAGTCGACCTTGCACCAGCGGCCGGCATTCATGAGGCCGCTCTCGGCGGCGATGGTGTTGGCGCGCATGGGCGGCAGCAGGTTGAGCACGTCGGCGCGCACGTCGTCCTGCACTTCGATGCGGATGCGCTGGCCCTCCACGCCGATCACCTTGTGCAGCGGCCGGAACTCCACCATGCCCGGGTACAGCTCCGCCCAGGCTTTCTTGAACAGCGCGGGCTTGGAGGTGACGTCGGGATTGGCGTCGAGGATCAGCACCTTCGACTTCGGCTTCGCCCGCTGGAAGTAGGCCGCGATCACGCTCGCACGTTCGTAGGGGCCGGGCGGGCAGCGGTACGGCGACTCGGGCACCGAGATCGCACAGACACCTCCGTCGGGCATCGCCTTGAGCTGGCGGCGCAGCGCCACCGTCTCGGGGCCGGCCTTCCAGGCCTGCAGCACCTGGCCGCTCGTGTGCGCGGCGCGCAGGCCGGCGATCTCGTCGAACATCAGTTCGACCCCGGGCGACACCACCAGCTTGTCGTAGCGGATGCTCGCGCCGCCGGCGAGCGTGACGGTCTTCGCCGTGGTGTCGATGCGCGACGCGCTGTCGCGGACCCAGGCCACGCCGTGGCGCGAGACGAGCGTGTCGTACGGGCGCGTGATGTCGGCCAAGCTGCGCGTGCCGCGCAGCACCAGGTTCGACACCGGGCAGGAGACGAAGCTCGGTTGCGGCTCGACCAGCACCACGTCGATCTTCCGGTCGGACAGCAGCCGCACATAGCGCGCCGCCGTCGCACCGCCATAGCCACCGCCGACCACCACCACCTGCGCCCGCGCCGGCACGACGGCGGTGGTGCCACAGGCCGCGAGCACCAGGCCCGCACCACCGCCGAGCAGGAGGCCGCGCCGCTTCATGGCGCCACTCTCGGCAGCGAGGCGAAGTACGCCGACAGCTGCTCGATCTGCTCGGGCGTGTAGCCCTTCGCGATCTGGTGCATCACCGTGGCCGGGCGCGTGCCGTCGCGGAAGGCGATGAGCTGCGCCTGCAGGTACTGGCGGTCAAGCCCGCGCAGGCTCACCATGCCGGCGCCGTCGACGGCGCGGCCGTCGGTGCCGTGGCAGGCGGCGCAGGTGGCGGCGAGCGAGCGCAGCGCCAGGTCCCCCGCCGGCTGGGCGCTGGCGCTCATCGCGGCCAGCAGGCCGGCCACGGCCTCGGCCAGGCCCATGGGTCTCGTCATCGCGGGTCTCCTCTTCTGTGGCGCCGCATGATGGCCGCCCGCTGTCATCCCTCAGTCTCATCATGGTTTTAGCCTTGCCGCATGCTCGCCAGCCTCATGACCACGGCAGCAGCCGGCAAGGAGACGACCCGATGGCCACCCTTCACGTCAACGGCAAAACCCGCAACGTCAAGGCCGAACCCGAGACACCGCTGCTGTGGGTGTTGCGCGAGCAGCTCGGGCTGACCGGCACCAAATATGGCTGCGGCGTCGCCGCCTGCGGCGCCTGCACGGTGCACATCGACGGCCAGCCCACGCGCAGCTGCGTGCGGCCGGTGTCCAGCGTGTCGGCGAAGGAAAAGATCGTCACCATCGAAGGCCTCTCGGCCAAGGGCGACCACCCGGTGCAGAAGGCCTGGCAGGCGATGGACGTGCCGCAGTGCGGCTACTGCCAGTCCGGAATGATCATGGCCGCCGCGGCGCTGCTGAAGAGCAAGCCGAACCCGACCGATGCCGACATCGACGCGGCGATGACCAACATCTGCCGCTGCGGCACCTACAACCGCGTGCGCGCCGCCATCAAGGCCGCGGCGCAGGGCGGCGACATGAAGAAGCTGGCCGTCAACATCCAGCACATCGTCGAGGAAGGGAGCAAGGCATGAGCACCGCAACGCTTTCTCGTCGTTCGTTCATCGGCGCTTCGACCGGGCTCGTCGTCGGCTTCCACATCCCGTTCGCCAGCGCGGCGACGACGCCGGCCGCGTCGACCACGCCCGAGATCAACGCCTGGGTCGTGGTGAAGCCCGACGACACGGTGGTCATCCGCATCGCCCGCTCCGAGATGGGCCAGGGCACGCTGACGGGCCTGGCGCAACTCGTGGCCGAAGAGCTCGACGCCAACTGGGCCAAGGTCACGACCGAGTACCCGACGCCGGGGCAGAACCTCGCGCGCAAGCGCGCCTGGGGCAATTTCTCGACCGGCGGCAGCCGCGGCATCCGCGAATCGCACGACTACGTCCGCAAGGGTGGTGCCACTGCGCGCGTGATGCTGGTGCAGGCCGCGGCCGATCGGTGGAAGGTGCCGGCAAGCGAGTGCACGGCGGCCAACAGCGTGGTCACGCACACGCCGAGCGGCCGCACGCTCAGCTACGGCAAGGTCGCACTGGCCGCCGCACAACTCACGCCGCCCGCCGACGTGAAGCTCAAGGACCCGAAGGACTGGAAGCTCGTCGGCAAGCCGCTGGCCCGCCTCGACACGCGGGACAAGACCACCGGCGCGCAGGTCTACGGCAGCGACCTGAAGCTGCCCGGCATGCTCAACGCCGCCATCAAGGACTGCCCCGTCTTCGGCGGCAAGGTGAAGAGCATCGACGAAGCGGCCATCGCCAAGCGCCCCGGCGTGAAGAAGGTAGTGCGCGTGGGCGACAGCGCGGTGGCGGTCGTCGCCGACACCTGGTGGCACGCCAAGAGCGCGCTCGACGCCCTGCCCATCGAGTGGGACGAAGGGCCGCATGCCAAGGTCTCGAGCGCCGACATCGCCGCCTCGCTGAAGGAAGGGCTCGACGCACCGCAGGCCGCGGTGGGCAACAGCAACGGCGACGCGAAGGCGGCGCTCGCGAGCAGCACGCGCGTGATCGAGGCGGTGTACTCCTACCCGTTCCAGAACCACGCGACGATGGAGACGATGAACGCGACGGTGAAATACACACCGGAGCGCTGCGAGGTCTGGACCCCCACGCAGAACGGCGAGGCCGCACTCGCCGCCGCCAGCGAAGCCTCGGGCCTGCCGGCGGAGAAATGCGAGGTCTACAAGCTGCTGCTCGGCGGCGGTTTCGGCCGGCGCGGCGCGGTGCACGACTGGGTGCGCCAGGCGGTGGCCATCGCGAAGGAGCTGCCCGGCACGCCCGTCAAGCTGATCTGGTCGCGCGAGGAAGACATGACGCACGGCCGCTACCACCCCGTCACGCAGTGCAAGCTGCGCGCCGGGCTCGACGCCGACGGCAAGCTCAACGCGCTGCACATGCGCATCTCGGGCCAGTCCATCCTTGCGGGCGTGTTCCCGCAGATGGTCCGCGAGGGCAAGGACCCGGTCGTGTTCCAGGGCCTGAACCCACCCGGCCCCGAAGCGTCGATCGGCTACAGCGTGCCGCACCTGCTGGTCGACCATGCGATGCGCAACCCGCACGTGCCGCCCGGCTTCTGGCGCGGGGTGAACCTGAACCAGAACACGATCTACCTCGAGTGCTTCCTCGATGAGCTCGCGCATGCGACGAAGACCGACCCGCTCGCCTTCCGCCGCGCAATGATGGCCAACCACCCGAAGCACCTGGCCGTGCTCAACGCCGCGGCCGAGAAGGCCGGCTGGGGCACGCCCGCACCCGCCGGCGTGTACCGCGGCCTCGCGCAGACCATGGGCTTCGGCAGCTACGTGGCGGCCTGCGCCGAGGTCTCGGTGAGCGACGACGGCAAGCTCAAGATCCACCGCATCGTGGCCGCCACCGACCCGGGCCATGCGGTGAACCCGCAGCAGATCGCAGCCCAGGTGGAAGGCTCGTTCGTCTACGGCCTCTCGGCCGCGCTCTTTGGCGAGTGCACGGTGAAGGACGGCCGCATCGAGCAGGACAACTTCAGCACCTACCCCGTGGTGCAGATGGAGCACATGCCGCAGGTCGAGACCATCGTCATGCCCTCGGGCGGCTTCTGGGGTGGTGTGGGCGAGCCCACCATCGCGGTGGCGGCGCCGGCGGTGCTGAACGCGATCTTCGCGGCGACCGGCAAGCGCATCCGCGATCTGCCGCTGCGGCACCACAGCCTCAAGAAGGCTTGATGCGGCGGCTGGCGGCGGTGTGCAGCCTGATGCTGGCGGCGTGCGCGACGCCGCCGGGCGACACGCTGCCGCCGCTCACCACCGCGCCGGGCGATGCGGCGCGCGGCCGCGCCATCGCGGCGAGCCGGCAGGCGGGGCTGTGCCTGCTGTGCCACACCGCGCCGATTCCCGAAGACCGCTTCCAGGGCAACCTCGCGCCCGACCTTGCCGGCGTCGGCAGCCGCTACAGCGCCGGGCAGCTGCGCGCTCGGGTGGTCGACGCACGGCGCTTCAATCCCGAGACCATCATGCCGGCCTACCACCGAAGCGACGGCCTGACACGCGTGGCCCCGGCGCTGCGCGGCAAGACCTTGCTGACGGCGCAGGAGGTGGAAGACGTGGTGGCCTGGCTCGTCACGCTGAAGTAGGGTGGCACGCATGAAGCGCCGTGAAGTTCTGCTGTCCCTGGGTGCCGTGGTGGTGCTGCCCGCACACGCCACCTCGTCCGAGATGGAGGCCGCCATCCGCGGCTATGCCGACGGCAAGCCGGTGACACGCGGCAAGGTCAAGCTCGAGGTGCCGCCGCTGGTGGAGAACGGCAACGCCGTGCCCCTCACCGTCACCGTCGACAGCCCGATGACCGCCGCCGCGCACGTGACCGGCATCGCCGTCTTCAACGACCGCAACCCGCAGCGCGACGTGGTGCGCTTCACGCTCACGCCGCGCTCGGGCCGCGCGCAGGTGTCGTCGCGCATCCGCCTGGCCACCTCGCAGCAGCTCGTCGCGGTGGCGCGCTTCAGCGACGGCACCTACTGGTCGGACGCGGTCGACGTGCTGGTCACGCTGGCCGCCTGCCTGGAGTGAATGCGCGATGGCCCGCACGCTGATCACCGCCCCCACCACCGCCCGCAAAGGCGAGGTCATCGAGCTGCGCACGCTGATCGCGCACGTGATGGAAACCGGCTTCCGCCCCGATGCCAACGGCAGCACCAAGCCGCGCGACCTCATCACCCACTTCAGCTGCCGCTACAACGGCGAGCTCGTCTTCAGCGCCGAGCTGTACCCCGCCGTCGCCGCCAACCCGTACATCGTCTTCACCACCGTCGCCACCGAGAGCGGCACGCTCAGCTTCGAATGGACGGGCGACAACGGCTTCCAGCAAAGCGAGCGTGTGAACATCACCGTCACATGAGGCTCGCCGCGCTGCTCTTTGCCTTCATCGCCACGGCGGTCTGCGCGCAGGACACGCGCCGCTCCGGCTTCGAGGACATGAGCCGCGAGACGCAGGCCATGCAGCGCGACGACCTGCAGAACCCCGGCATGCTGTGGGTGCAGGAGGGCGCGGCCCTCTGGGCCAGGCCGCCCTCGAGCGAGCGCCAGGCCTGCAGCGGCTGCCACACCGCCGCCTCGATGCAGGGCGTGGCCGCGCGCTACCCCGCCTTCGACGCGGTGCTGCAGCGCCCGGTGAATCTCCCGCAACGCATCAACCTCTGCCGCGAGCGGCAACAGAAGACCCCCCCGCTCGCCTACGAAAGCAACGCGTTGCTGGCGCTCGAGAGCTTCGTCGCCCACCAGTCGCGCGGCCTGCCCGTGGCACCCCCCGACGACGCGCGCCTCCAGCCGCACCGCGAACGCGGCGAGGCGATGTACCGGCAACGCCTGGGCCAGCTCGACCTCTCGTGCGCCCAGTGCCACGACCAGCGCGCCGGCCTGCGCCTGGGCGGCAACCGCATCCCGCAAGGCCATGCCAACGGCTACCCGCTGTACCGCCTGGAGTGGCAGTCGCTCGGCTCGCTGCAGCGCCGCCTGCGCAACTGCCTCACCGGCGTGCGCGCCGAGCCCTACCCCTACGGCGACATGGCGCTGGTCGAGCTGGAGCTGTACCTCGCGACACGCGGCCGCGGCATGACGATCGAGACGCCCGCTGTCAGGCCCTGACAGCCTTCCACTCACAGGAGCCCCGCATGATCGACCACATGGGTTTCGGCGCCAGCGACTACGACGCCAGCATGAAGTTCTTCACCGCGGCCCTCGCACCGCTCGGCTACAAGGTGGTGATGGAAGGCCCGCCCGGCGCGGGCGCGGGGATCGGCACCGCGCACGCG
This sequence comes from Piscinibacter sp. HJYY11, assembly GCF_016735515.1. Taxonomy (NCBI): domain Bacteria; kingdom Pseudomonadati; phylum Pseudomonadota; class Betaproteobacteria; order Burkholderiales; family Sphaerotilaceae; genus Piscinibacter; species Piscinibacter sp. HJYY11. The sequence continues at coordinate 2,933,099 of NZ_JAERQZ010000001.1, forward strand.
CCGGTGCTGTGGATCCACCCGACCCAGGCGACCCCCGCGCCGCTGCACATCGCGCTGCGGGCCGAGACACGCGCCGAGGTCGATGCCTTCCACCGAGCCGCGCTTGCCGCCGGAGGCCAGGACAACGGCGCGCCCGGCCTGCGCCCGCACTACCACCCTGACTATTACGGCGCATTCGTCATCGGCCCCGACGGGCACAACGTCGAAGCCGTCTGCCACAAGCCGGCCTGACCCGCCGCCTGCAGGGGCGTGCGGGCTCTGCCACACTCGCCGCTCCCTTTCTCTGTCACCCACCATGCCTGCGATCTGGAAACAACCGGCCTCGGTCGAGCGCCTCACCGCGATCAGCGTCAACACCGCGTCCGAGCACCTCGGCATCGAGTTCATCGAGGTCGGTGACGACTACCTGACGGCCCGCATGCCGGTGGACCATCGCACCCGGCAGCCGGCCGGCATCCTGCACGGCGGTGTGTCGGTGGTGTTGGCCGAGACGCTGGGTTCCTGCGGCGCCGCCTGCGCCGCGCCCCCGGGCCACCGTGTGGTCGGGCTCGACATCAACGCCAACCACCTCCGCCCCGTGACCGGTGGCTGGGTCACCGGCACCGCCCGGCCGGTGCACATCGGCCGCACCACGCAGGTGTGGCAGATCGAGATCAAGAACGAAGAAGGCAAGCTCACCTGCCTGTCGCGCATCACGATGGCAGTGCTGATCCCGGATGATGCAAAAGGACCCGCACCATGAGCGCATCGACCCTCCTGCACTCGCTCTTTCGCGAGAAGGCCTGGATCAACGAGCAGTTCTTCGCGCAACTCGGCCAGCTCGACGACACGCGCCAGCACACCGCGCTGCGCACCTTGAACCACATCCACACCGTCGACCGCATCTTCCGCGGCCACCTGCGCGGCGAGCCGCATGGGCTCAGCAGCACCAACACGCCCGAGACGCCCACCGTCGCGCAGCTGCGCGATGCGGTGGCCGAGGTCGACCGCTGGTACGTGGACTACACGCGAGAGCTGACACCGGCGCAGCTCGACGAGCGCCTGGCCTTCACCTTCACCGACGGCGACCAGGGCCTGATGTCGCGCGAGGAGATCCTCGCCCACGTCATCACCCACGGCACCTACCACCGCGGCGAAGTGGGCCGGCTGATGAAGGACGCCTCGCTCACGCCGCCGCGCGACCTCTTCACCCGTTTCCTCCACCAGGCCGAGCCTGCACGGCGCGGCTGATCTTCAGCCATCACATGACAACAGCCCTGAAAGACTTCCCCCGCGACTTCCCGATCACGAGCAAGTGGCCGGCGAGCCACCCCGACCGCCTGCAGCTCTATTCGCTGCCCACGCCCAACGGCGTGAAGGTGTCGATCGCGCTCGAAGAGACCGGCCTGCCGTATGAAGCGCACCTGGTCGACTTCAACAAGAACGACCAGATGTCGCCCGAGTTCCTGTCGCTCAACCCGAACAACAAGATCCCGGCCATCATCGACCCGAACGGGCCGAACGGCGCGCCGCTGGCGCTCTTTGAATCGGGCGCGATCCTCGTGTACCTCGCCGCCAAGACCGGCCAGCTGATGCCCACCGACGTGGCCGGGCGCTACGAGACGCTGCAGTGGCTGATGTTCCAGATGGGCGGCATCGGGCCGATGTTTGGCCAGGTCGGCTTCTTCCACAAGTTCGCCGGCAAGGACTACGAAGACAAGCGCCCGCGCGACCGCTATGCCGCCGAGAGCAAGCGGCTGCTGGGCGTGCTCGACCAGCGCCTGAAGGGCCGCGAATGGATCATGGGCGACGACTACACGATCGCCGACATCGCCACCTTCCCGTGGGTGCGCAACATGGTCGGCTTCTACGGAGCAGGCGAGCTCGTGGGCTTCGACGAATTCACAGAGGTCAAACGGGTGCTGGCCGCCTTCGTGGCGCGCCCGGCGGTGCAGCGCGGCCTCGAGATCCCGAAGCGCGCCTGAGCCGGGCGCAGGCGCGCGCCTCAGTGCGCCTGCAGTTCCTGCCAGCTCGTGCGCGGCTCGCCCAGCACGAAGCCCTGCGCATAGTCGACACCGGCGCTGCGCAGCCGCTGCAGCACGGTGCTGTCTTCGATCAGCGGCGCGATCACCACCGCCTTCATCGCATGCGCGAGGTCGGTCATCGCGCGCACCATCAGCACGCCGACCTCGTCGCTGGCGAGGCTCTGCACCAGGCTGCCGTCGAGCTTGACGGCGGACAGCGGCAGGCCGCGCAGGTGGCCGAGGCCGCCCAGGCCGCGGCCGTATTCGTCGAGCAGCAGCCGCACGCCGAGCTGGTGCAGCTCGTTGAGGATGGGTTGCAGCGCCTGCAGCTGGCCGGCGAGCTCGCTCTCCTTGATCTCCAGGCAGAGCTGGCCGGGGGCGAACGCGCCTTCGCGCAGCAGCGCGGTCAGGCGCGCGAGGTAACCGGCATCGAGCAGCGAAGCGGTCGCCACGTTGAGGTGGAAGCGCGAGGCCACCGGCCGCTCCCGGTGCGCGAGCATCAGCGCCACCCGGTCCAGCACCCAGCCGTCGAGCGCCGGCATCAGCTCGAAGCGCTCGGCCTGCGACAGGAAGGCGCGCGGCGCGAGCAGGGTGTCGACGTCGTCGAGCCGGAGGAAAACCTCGTGCCCGTGCAGCGCCTCGGCCGTCACCTCCTCACCGCCTTCGGGCAGGCGGCGCAGCTCGAAGATGGGCTGGAACTGCAGCGCGAAGTTGCCGGCGGCGAGCGCGATCTTGAGCCGCTCCGACCACGACTGCTGCAGCGTCGCCAGCGCCCCGGCATCGCCGCCGAGATCGAACACGTGGATGCGGTTGCGGCCTTCGCGCTTGGCGATGTGGCAGGCCGCATCGGCGCAGTTCATCGCATACGCGGGCGAGAGCGTGTGGCGGCTCAGGCGTGCGATGCCCAGGCTGCCCGAGACCTCGAACTCGCGCCCGCCGTGGCTGAAGTGGCCCTCGTCGAGGATGGCGCGGAATTTCTCGGCCAGCGCCAGCACGCTGCCATCGTCCACATTGCGCAGCAGCACCGCGAACTCGTCGCCGGCCAGCCGCGCCACCAGGTCCGACTGGCGCGAGCGCGACTTGAGTTTGCGCCCGATGCTCGCCAGCAGCGCGTCGCCCGCCGCGTGGCCGGCGGTGTCGTTGATCTGCTTGAAGCGGTCGAGGTCGATGAAGAGCAGCGCGCTCTGCTCGCTGCTGCGTCGCAGGCGGAAGATCTCCTGCTCCAGCATGTATTCGAAGTGGCGGCGGTTGTGCAGTTTGGTGAGGTGGTCATGGCGCAGCTGCCACTGCGTCTCGGCCTCGTGGCGCTTGCGCTCGGCGATGTCGCGGAAGGCGACGACCACGCCCACGCACTCGTCGCCCTGATGCTGCGGGCGCACGGTGCACTCGACGTTGAGCATCTCGCCATCGGCTCGCCAGAACACCGTCTCCCAGTTGCTGAGCGAATCGCCGAGCTCGTAGGCCTGCTGCAGGAAGCAGGTCTCGGCCGGCACCGGGCGGCCGCGCTCGTCGGTGTGGTGGATGCGCTCGTGCGCCGCGAGGCCCACGAGTTCGTCTTCGTGCGTGCACTGCAGGAGGCGCAACGCCGCCGGGTTGACGAAGGTGATGCGGCCATGGCGGTCGACGCCGTAGACGCCGTCGCCCACCGACGAGAGGATGAGCTCCAGCCGCTGGCCTTCGTCCTTGAGCCGGCGCTCGCGCTCGCACAGGCGCGCCATGCTGTCGACGCGCGCGACCACGAGCTCGTCGGACTCGTTCTTGAACATGCACTCGCTGGCGCCGGCCTCCAGGCAGTCGCTGATCAGGCCCTCTTCGTACGAGCCGGTGAGCACCGCGAGCGTCATGTCGCGCGTGGCGGGCAGCTCGCGCAGGGCTCGGCACAGGGCCGCGCCGTTCATGCCGGGCATGAAGTAGTCGATGACGGCGAGGTCGAAGCGCTCGGCCTGCACGCGCTCGAGCGCGGCCTCGGCATGCTCGCAGGCGACGACGGCATAGCCGTGGTTGCGCAGCAGGCGCTGGTATTTCGTGCGGCTGGTGCGCGAGTCGTCGACCAGCAGCACCTTCAGCGCCGAGGGCGACTCGGCATCGGGGCGGCCGTCGCTCGCCACCTGCGCGATCAGGCTGCGCACGAGGCGCGGCACTTCGGAAGGCCGCTGCAGGCGCAGCACCCGGGTGTAGGCGCGGCCGGACAGCGGGGCGCCGACCCGCGCCGGGTCGGCCGCGAGCACGACCAGCGCGAGCGGCGCGCAATCGGGCTTGCCGAGGCGCTGCACGAAGGCCTCGGCCACGGCGGCCGGCATGTTCGACCAGCCGAGGATCAGCGTGGCCAGGCCGCGCGACAGCTCCTGGTCGAAGGCGGCGAGCGCGGTCGCGTCGGCCGGCAGCGCGACCACGGCGAAGCCGTGCCGCAGCAGCAGCTTTTCCAGGCCACACCGCAGGGAGGGCGACGACTCGACGAGCAGCAATCGGTGCATGGACGTGATGTTAGGAGGGGCTCTCTCTCTGCGCCCCTCGCAATCCGTGACCAATTCGCACAAAGGTGCCAACACCCGAAAGCGCCCCACACTGGGTCGGTTAGGCTGTGTCAAACACCACGCTTGCCCTGTTGCGGACCGTCTTCTCCGTGAAAGCCCTCGGATCGCTGCTCCTGGCCGTGTCGCTGTCGGCCTGTGTCGTCGTGCCACGCACCGAGACGGTGTTCGACGACGACTGCAAGATCCAGAAGCGCCAGATGGTGCTCGACGTGCAGCAGATCGGTGCCTTCGGCGGGTGCAACGGCAAGGAGTGTGCCGTGCTGCTGGTGGGCCTGGGCGCGGTGGCCGCGGCGAGCGCGGTCATCTCGGGCAGCATCGCGGTGATCGGCAACGTCGTCTACTGGGCCGAGCGGCGCGGCCAGTGCTTCAGGTAGAGGCGGGAAAACCCCCTGGCCCTCGCAAGCCCGCATCCATTGAATGGAGGAAGGCGCGAGCCAAAGCATCGTGCTTTCATGCGCTGCACACTACCGAGTCTCTCCTGACCGCCGCCCGGCGCCGCCCCGCGCTTCGCCCATGAACGCCCACGCTGCCTTTCGTGCGCAACAGTACTTCGGCTCGCTCGACGGCTTGCGCGCGATCAGCATCCTGGCGGTGCTCTGGCACCACACCCAGCCCGACACGGTGGACGTGCAGTTCCGGTATCTGGGCATGCAGGGCGTCACGCTGTTCTTCGCGATCAGCGCGTTCCTCATCACCACCTTGCTGCTGCGCGAACGCGAGCGCGACGGCACGGTCGACGTCCGCGCGTTCTACCTGCGCCGCGTGCTGCGCATCTTCCCGCTGTACTACGCGGTGGTGCTGGTCTATGTGCTGGTCGTCTACCTGCTGGAGCGCGACACCCCGGCCGGGGAGGCCTTCTTCGACAACCTGCCGGCCTTCCTCACCTTCACCTCGAACCTCTTCGTCGAGAACGACGGCCGCGTGATCTTCTATTTCGCCTGGTCGCTCGCCGCCGAGGAGCAGTTCTACCTCGTGTGGCCGCTGCTGCTGGGCCTCGCGGCCAGCGCGTCGCGTGCCTTTCGCTGGCTGAGCGTGCTGCTGCTGGCGTTGATCGGCGCCGAGTTCTGGGACTTCAAGCCCGAGAAGGTCGTGCCGGTGGCCATCGTGGCGGGCTCGTGGGTGGCGGTCGCGCTGCACCAGGAGCGCAGCTACACGGTCATGCGGGCGGTGTTCGGCCATCCCGCCGCGCTGGTCGCGGTGCTCGCGGGGCTGGCGCTGTGCCTGCCCAGCTTCCTGGTGCCGAACTTCGTGGTGCACCTGCTGTTCGCCGCGCTGGTGGCCTGTTGCGTGGTGCGCGAGGACCACTGGGCCGCGCCGGCGCTGCGCCGGCAGCCGATGGTCTTCATCGGGACGATCAGCTACGGCATGTACCTCCTGCACATGCTGGCCCGGTCGGCGGTGATCGCGGCGCTGAAGGCGCTGGACCTGCCCACCGATGGCCTGCACGTGTTCGCCGGCACGCTGGTCTTGACGATCGTGCTGGCGTGGCTGAGCTTCCGGTACTTCGAATCCGCCTTCCTGAAGCTCAAGTCGCGCATCCCCACGCGCACGGGCGTCGCGCCGAACACCGTCGCCACCGACAACCCCTAGGGTCGGCCCCCGGGGTGCGCCGCGCCCACAATCGCAGGCATGAGTTCCTCGGGGCACGCCCCTGCTTCCACGGCGCACCGCGAGCGCCGCTTCCGCCCCCGCCTCACGCTGCAGACCCTGAACCGCGGCCACGGCCTGCTCGGCCTCGCCCCGAGCGGCTCCTTCGGCCCGCGCGGCCCCGAGGTCACGGTGGCACGCATCACCTGGCTGTACCGCCACCACGACGGCCGCGAGGTGGAGCTGCCCGCGCCCACCTCGGTGCTCAACAGCCGCGGCCCGGCGGTCATGCGCATCGACGGCGACGACGGCAGGCCCTGGTCGCTGACCCGCGAGCGCGCGGCCGAGGCCGACGCCCTCGACGCGGTGTGGGCGGCCGGCCTGCACCCGCTACCCGAGGACGCCCTGCAATGGCGATCGTCGAGCGTGCCGCGCCCGCCCGGCCCGCTGTGGACGCTGGTGCGCGAAGACCAGTTCGGCGAGTTCTGGGCCGAGCGTGTGCCCGAGTGGCAGGCCGCCGGCTGGAGCGTGGTGGTGCTGCCCGGCTTCGCGCACGAGACGCTGCAGGTGCAGGCGTGGAAGCTCATCGTCGAGCCCGCGACCGGCGAGCTGCTGGGCCGCGAACTCGCAGGCCCGCTGGGCACGAAGAACGCCGAAATCGCCGCGCTGCGCCAGCCCTGGCGCGAAGGCAGCTGGATGCTGTCGCTCGGCGTCGAGATCGCCGGCGAGACCTGGGACCTCGTGCCCCTGCTCGCCGACCTGCTCAAGCGCGACAGCCGCTGGCTCTCGATCGCCCACATCGTGGGCATCGACGACCGCGCGACGGTGCGCCTGCACGCCCCCGGCGGCCGCCGCATCGACGCGCCCGCCGCGCCCGTCAAGGCCATCGTGCGCGCGATGGTGGACCTGCTCACCGACCCCGCACGCCAGCACGGCCCGTTGCCGCTCGGTCGCTGGGATGCCCACCGCCTGGAGCTGCTGCGCAGCGCGCTGCACGACACGCAGGCCCGGCGCGCCGGCCCGCACGGGCAGTGGCAGCTGCAAGGCGAGGCCGGCCTGCGCCTGCTCGCCGACCGGCTGCGCCTTGCCGGCACGCCGCCGCCGGTCGCCGCCCCGAGGGGCCTCCAGCTCCGCCTGCGCCCCTACCAGCTGGCCGGCCTCGACTGGTTGCAATACTTGCGCGAGCACCAGCTCGGCGGCATCCTGGCCGACGACATGGGTCTCGGCAAGACGGCGCAGGCCCTGGCGCACCTGCTGGTCGAAAAGGAAGCCGGCCGCCTCGACCGCCCCGCGCTCGTGGTGCTGCCGACCTCGCTGCTCTTCAACTGGCGCGCCGAGGCGCAGCGCATGGCGCCCGGCCTGCGCCTGCTGGTGCTGCAAGGGCCCGACCGTGCGAAGCAGTTCGCCCGCATCGCCGAACACGACGTGGTGCTCACCACCTACCCGCTGCTGTGGCGCGACGTCGACGCCCTGGTGATGCACCCCTTCCACATCGTCATCCTCGACGAAGCCCAGGCGGTGAAGAACGCCACCAGCCGCAGCGCCGGCGCACTGCGCCGCCTGCAGACGCGCCACCGCCTTTGCCTCACCGGCACCCCGCTCGAGAACAACCTCGGCGAACTCTGGGCGCAGTTCGACTTCCTCATGCCCGGTTTCCTGGGCGACAGCCGCAGCTTCGCCCGCCAGTGGCGCAAGCCCATCGAAGAGAACGGCGAAACCGTGCGCGCCGAGCGCCTCGCGCAGCGCGTGCGCCCGTTCATCCTGCGCCGCCGCAAGCAGGACGTGGCCACCGAGCTGCCACCGCTCACCGAAGTGATCGAGCGCGTGCAACTGCAAGGCCGGCAGCGCGAGCTCTACGAAAGCGTGCGCGTCGCCTCCGACGAGATCGTGCGGCGCATGCTCACCCGCCGCGGCTTCGAAGGGGCACAGATCACCATCCTCGATGCGCTGCTCAAGCTGCGCCAGGTTTGCTGCGACCCGAGGCTCCTGAAGGGCCACAAGACCCCGCGCCACATGGAGAGAGCCAAGCTCGACTGGCTGCATGACCAGCTACCCGCCCTCGTCGCCGAAGGCCGCCGCGTGCTGGTGTTTTCGCAGTTCACGCAACTGCTGTCGCTGATCGAGCTGGAGCTGGAAGGACTTCAACTGCCCTGGCTCGCCCTCACCGGCCGCACGCCCGTCGCCAGGCGCGGTGAGGTGGTGCAGCGCTTCCAGTCCGGCGACACCCCCATCCTGCTCGTGAGCCTGAAGGCCGGCGGCCAGGGCCTGAACCTCACCGCCGCCGACACCGTGATCCACATGGACCCGTGGTGGAACCCTGCCGTCGAAGCGCAGGCCACAGCCCGCGCGCACCGCATCGGCCAGGCCCAGCCCGTCTTCGTCTACAAGTTGATCGCCGAGGGCAGCATCGAGGAGCGCATGCTCGCCCTGCAGGACCGGAAGAGGACCTTGGCCGACGGCATCCTCGGCCACGACGAAGAGGCCACGCAAAAGTTCAGCGAACAAGACCTGGCCGAGCTGCTGGCGCCGCTGCTCTAGAACGACATCTAGAACGGCAGCGCCGTCGTGTCCTTCACCTCTTCCATGACCGCATACGTGTGCGTCTCCCGCACGCCCGGCAAGGTCCAGATCACCGACCCCACCAGCGCCCGATAGGCCTCCATGTCCGCCACCCGCGTCTTGATCAGGTAGTCGAACCCGCCCGCCACCATGTGGCACTCCAGGATCTCCGGCCGCACCTGCACCGCCGCCTTGAAATGGTCGAACACGTCGGGCGTCGTGCGGTCGAGCACCACCTGGATGAAGACCATCATCCCCGCCCCCAGCTTGCGAGGATTGAGCCGCGCCTCGTAGCCGAGGATGTAGCCCTCACGCGTGAGCCGCTTCACCCGCTCGAGCACCGCGGTGGGCGACAAGTGCACCTCCTCGGCAAGCTTCAGGTTCGAGATGCGCCCGTCGGCCTGCAGCAGCCGCAGGATGCGGGCATCGGTCTTGTCCAGCCCCTCGGGCAACGGGTCGGCGGCGGCAGCGTTTTTCTTCATGCCTGGGTTATAAACCCGGACCCATTCAAGAACACCGTCCGGAGGCTCTCCCCATGGCCCGTTGGCTCACCGCGCTCGTCGCCCTCGTGCTGCTCGTCGTCGCGTATTTCGCCGTGGTGCTGAACTGGAGCTACTCGGACGGCGAGCGCGCAGGCTGGGTGCAGAAGCTGTCGCGCAAGGGCTGGCTGTGCAAGACCTGGGAAGGCGAGCTGTCGCTCGTCTCCATGCCCGGCGCCGCCCCCGAAAAATTCCTCTTCACCGTGCGCGAAGAAGCCGTGGCCGAAGAGATCAACAAGGTCATGGGCAAGCGCGTCGCGCTGCACTACGAAGAGAAGGTCGGCCTGCCCACCAGCTGCTTCGGCGAGACCCGCTCCTTCGTGACCGGCGTGCGCGTGCAGGACGAGATCTCGCTGATGCCGGGCGTCATCGTGCCGGTGCCGCCGGGCGCCTCGGCACCGGTGCCCACGCCGGCGCCGGCGTCGGCCGCCTCACGCTGAGCGGCCCCACATGCTGCGGGGCCTGCGCCGTGCCACCGTGGCGGTGGCCCTGCTCTCCCTGCTGACGGCGCACGCACAGACCACGCCGCCCCCACGGCCCAAGGTCGGCCTCGTGCTCTCGGGCGGCGGTGCCCGCGGCGGCGCCCACATCGGCGTGCTCAAGGTGCTCGAAGAGCTGCGCGTGCCCGTCGACGTGATCGTCGGCACGAGCGCCGGCTCCATCGTCGGCTCGGCCTATGCGAGCGGCCTGCCGCTGGCCGAGATCGAGACCGAGATGAAGGGGCTGTCCACCTCCACGCTCTTTCGCGACGTCTCGCGCGTCGACGCGCCCTACCGCCGCAAGGCCGACGACGGCATCAACTACCTGGGCCCCGAGATGGGCCTCAACGCGACCGGCATCGCGCTGCCGAAGGGTGCGGTCGCCGGCGTCTCGCTCGAAGCCGTGCTGCGCCGCCTGACGAGGCTGCAGAACACCAGCAACTTCGACAAGCTGCCCATCCCCTTCCGCGCCGTCGCGACCGACCTCGGGAGCTCCGAGATGGTGGTCATCGCCCACGGCCAGCTTGCGCTCGCCGCCCGCGCGAGCATGGCGGTGCCGGGTGCGGTCAACCCGGTCGAGATCGACGGCCGCCTGCTCGTCGACGGCGGGCTCAAGCGCAACCTGCCGGTCGACGTGGCCCGCCAGCTCGGGGCCGAGGTGGTGATCGCGATCAACATCGGCACGCCACTGCTCAAGCGCCGCGACATCCATTCGCTGGTCGACGTGACCGACCAGGTGCTGCGCATCCTCACCGAAGCCAACGTCACGCAGTCGCTGAAGGAGCTGACCGAGCGCGACGTGCTGATCGCGCCCGACCTGAAGGACATCGGCTCCACCGCCTTCGACCGCCTGAGCGAAGCCTCGGCCGCCGGCGAGGCCGCCGCCCGCGCGGTGAGCGACAAGCTTGCCCGCCTGAGCCTCGACGAGACCGCCTACGCGGCACTGCGCCGACAGCAGGCGCAATCGCCCGGCGACGAGGCGCTCAAGATCGACGAGGTGCGCGTGGTGGGCACGCGCGTCGTCAACCCCGACGTGGTGCTCGCTGCGATGGACACCCAGCCCGGCGACCGGCTCGACGCGCAGCGCCTCGACCGCGACCTCAAGCGCATCTACAGCCGCGGCGATTTCGAAAGCGTCAACTACACCGTCTTCGACGAGCCGGTCACCGGCCGGGTGCTGCAGATCGACGCGAACGAGAAATCGTGGGGCCCGAACTACCTGCGCCTGGGCCTGTCGCTCTCGTCCACGCTGGAAGGCAACGCCTTCTTCAACCTGCAGGCGAGCCACCGTGCGACCTGGCTCAACTCGCTCGGTGCCGAGTGGCGCAACGACGTGCAGCTCGGCCATGCGAGCGCCCTGCACACCGAGTGGTACCAGCCGCTCACCACCGCGCAGCGGGTCTTCATCGCGCCGCGCCTGGAAGCGATCGACGAGCCCTTCGACATCTACGACGACGACACGAAGAAGCGCCTCGCGCGCTTCCGCCGCCGCGCCTACGAGTTCGGGCTCGACGTGGGCGTGCCGATCGGCACGGCCGGCGAAGGCCGCCTCGGCGTGGTGCGCGGCCGGGTGGAGCTGGCCGACGACACGAGCCTCATCCCCGCGAGCTACCTCGCCATCGACCGCCAGCTCGCCGGCGTGCTGGGCCGGGTGCGCCTCGACCGGCTCGACAACCTGCGCTTCCCGCGCGCGGGCTATGCGGGCGAAGTGCGCATCTTCATGTCGCACACTGCGCTCGGCGCGAGCGACAACTACACCAAGGCGCAGTTCTCGCTGCAGGGCGCGGCGCACCGCGGCCCGCACACGCTGCGCGCGGCGGCACGCCTGGGCGGCAACCTGCGCTCGGGCCCGCTGCCCGACCACGAGATCCTGCAGCTGGGCGGCTTCTTGAACCTGTCGGGCTACCAGACCGGGCAGCTGCTCGGCAAGGAGATGCGCTTCGGCCGCGTGGTCTACAACCACCGGCTCGCACGACCCGGGTTCCTCGACGGCATGTACGCGGGCGCCTCGCTCGAGTTCGCCCGCATCGGCGATTCGGCGTTCGGTCCCGACCGGGCACGCCTGCGCCGCGGCAACGCGGTCTACTTCGCGCTCGACACCCCCATCGGCCCCTTCTACCTGGCCTATGGCGTGGGCGACCGCGGCAACCGCTCGGCCTACCTCTTTCTCGGCCAGCCCTGAAAGCCGGCAGGAGCGTGTCGAATGCCACGCTCCACGGGGAGAACCGTCACGTTTTGATGCGCCTGCGGCGCGGTGTGCATGCCACGATGCCGCTCACCATGAAGCGCTCTGCCCTGACCCACACCGTCACCCGTCACCCGCAACCGATGGCCCTGCTGCTGGGGTTGTTTCTCGGCCAGGTCGTCGCCTTGATGGCGCAGCGTGATGCGGCCGGCTGGGCAGGCTTCGGCATCTCGACGCTCTTCGTGGCCGCCGCCTCGGGCGCGTTCGTGATGGGCGTGCTGGGCCTGCGCCAGGAACGCCACCCGGTGTCGACGCCGATGCTCGTGCGCCAGGCCCGCGGCCTCGCGATCGCCATCGGCCTCGGGCTGCTGGCGTCGCTGAACCTCCTGGGCTGACCGGGAACCTGAGTCAGAAGTAGAGGGCGATCACCTCGCCCACGCCGTCGTTCGTCATCACGGGCACGGCCACCAGCGCCGTGAGGCCAGCGTCGCGCGCCGCATCGCCCACCATGCCCGGCTCGGTCTCGGCGCGCTCGTTGATCACCGGCACGCCGCTCGCAAAGGCCTTGCCGATCGAGCCGGCGAGCACCGTGCCGCCCTCCGAGGCCCGCAAGGGGCCGGCACTTTCGCAGAAGCCGAACACCCGTTGCAAGCCCAGGTGCCCTTCGTCGGGCGCCCAGCATTCCACGCGCAGCGCGATCGGCGTCTCCACCGTCGACAGCAGCGTGAGCACGTAGGTGTCGTCGCTGGGCGTGCTGCAGGGGATGGCGAGGCCGCGGTTGATGCCGGCCTCGGCGGCGCTGTCGGCCCGCACGAACTTGCCCGTCTGGCCCAGGTCGTCGATGAGTACCGCCGCGCCCTTCTGCCACGCGATGCCCGGCAGGCCGGCGCCACGCGGCAGGTAGGTGTCACGGCTGACGGCGGCGAAGTTGTCGGAGATGCGGCCGCCGAAGTAGCCGTCGACCAGCGTCATGTCGGACGAGACGCGCGCGTTGTGGCGCCACAGCTCGACCGAGCCGTCTCCGCCCACGTGGGTGCCGTGGCCATCCTCGTCACGGTTGGGGCCGCAGAAGAGCACCACCACGCCGGACAGCGCATCGCCATGGAACAGCGGCAGGCCGATCGCGCAGGTGAAGCCCGCCTCGCGCGCCACCTCGGCACGGCGGAAGTAGGAGCCGTCCAGCTCCTTCAGCACGATGGGCTGCCCGTCGAACCACGCGCGGCCCGGCAGGCCCTCGCCGCGCCCGAAGCACAGGCTGCGGCTGATCGCACCAAAAGCGGTCGCCCGGCCGTACAGGCCACCGCCAAATTCGAGCAGGCTGCCGTCGGGCGTGGGCAACCAGGTTTCGACGGCCTTGATCAAGGTGTTCATGTGCGGCACGGAAGACTTCATGAGGTGCCTCGTTCCAGCAGGTTTCGAGCCAGCCTGCCGATGTGCTGCAGGGGACAGCTGGGGGATCAGCCCATCGCTACGATGACCGCTTCGCCACACTTGCACAAGCCCTGCCATGAGCCAGAAAAAAGTTGCCGTCGTCACCGGGTCGTCGTCGGGCATCGGGGCCGCCACCGCCCGCCTGTATGCGAGCCGGGGCTGGAACGTGGTGGTCAACTATTCGCGCGACCCCGCGCCGGCGCAGGCCGTGGCCGACGCGTGCCAGGCCCTGGGCGCCGAGGTGCTGGTGGTCAAGGCCGACGTCTCGCAGGACGCCGACTGCCGCCGCCTCGCCGCCGAGACCGAGGCGCGCTTCGGCCGCGCCGACGTGCTGGTCAACAACGCCGGCACCACCAAGTTCGTCGACCTGAAGGACCTCGACGGCCTGGAGGCCGACGACTTCCACAAGATCTACAGCGTGAACGTGATCGGGGCCTACCAGATGGTGCGTGCCTTCGCGCCGCTGATGCGCCGGCACCCGGTGGCCGGCATCGTGAACCTGTCGTCGGTGGCCTCGATCATGGGCCGCGGCTCCTCGCTCGCCTACATGGCCTCGAAGGGTGCGCTCAACGCGATGACGGTGGGCCTGGCGCGCGCGCTCGCGCCGCACATCCGCGTCAACGCGATCGCGCCGGGGCTGGTGGAGACACCCTGGCTGCAGGAGGGCCTGGGCGCCGAGAAGTACGAGGCCGGTGTCGCCTGGTACAAGGGCCGCGCGGCGCTGGAGCAGGTGATCTCGCCGGACGACGTGGCCGAGACCGCGTGGTACCTCGGGGCGAGTGCGGCGAAGACGACGGGCGAGCTGCTGCTGGTGGATGCCGGCCTGCGGATCACCAAGGCCTGATTCGACACCCGCCGGTGTGCGTCAGCCCACCAGGGGAAGCGAACGGGCGCGCTGGCCCGTGAGCACGAAGAGCGCGTTGGCCACCGCCGGCGCGATCGGCGGTGTGCCGGGCTCGCCCACGCCGCCGGGCGGGTTGGCGCTCTGCACCAGGTGCGTCTCGATCACCGGCGGCGCATCGGCCATCTTGAGCACCGGCAGGTTGGGGAAGTTGGTCTGCTGGACCACGCCGCCCTTGATGTCGATGCGGCCGTGGAGCGCCGCGCTCAGGCCGTAGATCACCGAGCTTTCCATCTGCTGCGCCACGATGCCCGGGTTGACCACGGTGCCGACGTCGGCGGCGCACACCACGCGGTGCACGCGCGGCTTGCCCTCGACGAGCGACACCTCGGCCACTTCGGCCACGATGCTGCCGAAGCTTTCGTGCAGCGCCACGCCGCGCGCACGCCCCGCCGGCAGCGGCTTGCCCCAGCCGGCCTTGTCGGCCGCGAGCTTGAGCACCGCCGCATGGCGCGGCATGTCGCCGAGCAGCGAGAGGCGGAAGGCTACCGGGTCCCGCTTCAGCTCGTGCGCGAGCTCGTCGATGAAGCTCTCGGAGAAGAAGGCGTTGTGGGAGTGGCCCACCGAGCGCCAGAAGCCGATCGGCACGCCGCTCTTTGTGGCCACGTGCGCGATGCGCTGGTTGGCGATCGCATAGGGCAGGTCGAAGAGGCCTTCGCTCGCGGTCTTGTCGGGCGCGTCGATGGGGCCGGCGAGCGCCGGCAGGCCCCGCTCGATCCAGCGCGGCGTGATCAGGTCACCGGCGCTCGTGATGGCCAGGCCGCTCACCCCGCCCTTGTCGTCGAGGCTCGCCTGCATCACCGCGGCCCCGGCGGGGCGATAGAAGTCGTGCGTGGTGTCTTCCTCGCGCGTCCAGGTGAGCTGCACCGGGCGGCCGTTGGTTTCCATCGCGATGCGCACCGCCTGGCCCACCACGTCGACCTCCAGCCGGCGGCCGAAGCCGCCGCCGAGGTAGGTGAGGTGCAGCACGACCTGGCGCACGTCGACACCGGCCACCCGCGCGGCCACCGCACGCGCCATGTCGGGCACCTGCGTGGGCGCCCAGATGTCGACGCGGCCGTCCTTCACGCGCGCGGTGCAGTTCATGGGCTCCAGCGCAGCATGCGCGAGGTAGGGCGCGTGGTACACCGCCTCGAGGCGGCGCGTGGCGGCTTCGCTCGCCGCTTTCACGTCGCCCCGCTGGTGGAAGGCAAACCCGCCCTGCTGCGCGGCGGCTTCGCGGGCTGCGGCTTCGAGCGACGCGGCGATGCGGGCCGTGTCGGCGGTGCCAGCGGGCGGGGCGCGCCATTCGATGTCGAGCGCCTGCGCCCCCTGCTTCGCATGCCAGGTGCTGCGGCCCACCACCGCCACCGCGGCGGTGGAGCCGGCAAAGGAATTGAGGCGCACCACCCGCTCGACGCCCGGCAGCTTCATCGCCGCCTCGACGTCGACGCGGCCCGGGCTGCCGCCGAGGATGGGGCAATGCCGCACCGAGGCGAAGAGCTGGCCGGGCTCGCGCACGTCGATGCCGAAGCGTGCGCTGCCGTTGACCTTGTCGGCGAGGTCGGTGCGCGGTGCGCGCGTGCCGATGAGGCGCCAGGCCTTCGGGTCCTTCGGCAGCACCGTGCTCACCGGGGTGGCGGCCGCTTCTTTCGCGAACTGGCCGAAATGCGCGCTCTGCTTGGCGGCGGCGTGGCTGATCACGCCATCGGCGATCTGCAGCTCCTCGCGCGGCAGCTTCCAG
Organism: Piscinibacter sp. HJYY11; assembly: GCF_016735515.1. Lineage (NCBI taxonomy): Bacteria > Pseudomonadati > Pseudomonadota > Betaproteobacteria > Burkholderiales > Sphaerotilaceae > Piscinibacter > Piscinibacter sp. HJYY11. Next base: position 2,949,040 of record NZ_JAERQZ010000001.1, read on the forward strand.
TACAGCGAGGCCGCTCCCAGCAGCTGGGCACGGGCGGTGGCCGCGGCCAGGCGCAGCACGTCCCAGGCGTCGGCCACGCTGGAGGAGCCGCCGGTGACGCTGATGCCCAGCTCGCGCGCGACCTTGCTGACGATCCAGCGGCCGGTCTTCACGCCGCCGGTCTCGCGCCCGGGCTCGCTGTCGCTGGGGTGCAGCGGCAGGCTGCCGACGAACATCGCCACGTTGCCGTAGATCTTGTGGGGGCCGGCCTGCTGAAGCTCGACCTTGCCGAGCGAAATGTCGAGCTCCTCGGCCACCAGCATCGCGAGCGCGGTGTGCACCCCCTGGCCCATCTCGCTGCGGTTCATCGCGAGGATCACGTGGCCGTCGGGCGCGATCTTGAGCCAGCCGTTGAGCTGCACCGGGCCGCTCTCGGCCGGCGGCCGCGGCGCGCTGCCCAGGCGGCTGCGCGGCGGCATCAGCCCCCAGCCGACGACCAGCGCGCCAGTGGCGCCTGCGCCCAGCAGCAAGAGGCTGCGGCGCTTCATGCCGACGCTCCGCCGCGCAGTGACTTCGCGGCCGACTTGATGGCCTCGCGGATGCGCGGGTAGGTGCCGCAGCGGCAGATGTTGGTGATGGCCGCGTCGATGTCGGCGTCGGACGGGTTGCGGTTCTTCGCCAGCAGGTCGGCCGCGGCCATCAGCATGCCGCTCTGGCAATAGCCGCACTGCGGCACCTGGTGGTCGAGCCAGGCCTTCTGCAAGGGGTGCGGTTGTGCCGCGGTGCCCAGGGCTTCGATGGTGCGCACCGGCTTGCCCTGCACGGTGCCGACCGGCGTCACGCAGGAGCGCACGGCCTGGCCGTCCACATGGACCGTGCACGCACCGCAGGCCGCCACGCCGCACCCAAACTTGGTGCCGGTGAGGTGCAGCACGTCGCGCAGCACCCACAGCAGGGGCATGTCGGCGGGCACCTCGGCCTCGGGCAAAGTGCGGCTCTGGCCGTTGACGCTCAAGTCCATCGCAGTCTTCTCATCGACGAGGTGGCGCATTCTCAGCGAATCGAGCGGGGCCGATCACCGCACACAATGCGCCGGCACCAAATGTTGCAGGTACGGCGCTTGCATACAAGTTGTCTGTCGTCTTCCGACACCCCGAATTCCTCAAAACCCGAACCGTTGGAGCTCTTTCGCCATGCCACGCCCGCTCTCGTCCAGTTTCGCCAAACCCATCGCGCTTGCTGCCGCCGCACTGTGCCTGTCCTACGCACCGGCCCGTGCCCAGTCCGTCAACCTCTACGGGTTGATCGACGTGTCGGCGGGCCAGTTCCAGGATGCCGGTGCGCCCAAGCTCAAGCGTGTGGAAAGCGGCAAGATGACCACGAGCTACTTCGGCTTCTCAGGCAAGGAAGAGCTGAGCAGCACGCTCAAGGCCAAGTTCGCGATCGAAGGCTTCTTCGGCGCCGACACCGGCGCCTCGGGGCGCTTTGGCGGTGATGTGTTCTGGGCCCGCTCGGCCTACGTGGGCCTGGAGGGTGACTTCGGCTCCACCGTGCTCGGCCGCACCACCAACCAGTACTTCGTCTCCACGCTGATCTTCAATGCCTTCGGCGATTCTTTCGGCTATTCGCCGTCGATCCGCCAGGTGCTCACGCCCAAGGCGGCCATGCTGCCCTTCCTGGGCGACACCGGCTGGAGCAACTCGCTGCTCTATTCGAGCCCGAAGCTCGGTGGCCTGTCGCTCAACCTGCAAGGCGCGCTCGGCGAAGGCAGCAGCACCACCACGGGCCACAGCTTCGGCGGCAACGCCATCTACTTCGGAGGCCCGTTCGCCGCGACCGTGGCGTACCAGCGGGTGAAGCACGGCGTCTTCGGCACGCTGCCGGCCCTCATCACCACCGGCTTCAAGTACCAGGAATCGGCGACGGTCGGCGCGTCCTACGACCTGACGGTGGTGAAGTTCTTCGCGCAGTACAACCTGGTGAAGACCGAGGCGGCGACCGACACCGAAACCCACTACTTCGGCCTGGGCGCCTCGGCGCCCGTCGGGCCCGGCAAGGTGCTGGCGCAGTACGGTCAGGCCACGGCCGAGTACCCGACGGCCGATGTCGAGAACAAGACGCTCACGCTCGGCTACGACTACCTGCTGTCCAAGCGCACCGACGTGTACGCCGTCTTCATGCACGACAAGCTGACCGGCGCGGCCAACGGCAACACCTTCGTCGTCGGCCTGCGGCACCGGTTCTGACCGGCGGAGTTCACTTCAGAGCCGCGCGAGCAGCAGCTCGGCGGCGCGGGCCGGGTCGTCGGCGTCGGTGACGAGGCACAGGTCCAGCCCATCGCGGCGCTCGCGCACCGCGATGCCTTCGGGCTTCTGGTGCGTGTTGTGCAAGCTGGCCAGCCGGTGCAGCGCCGTGAGCTCGCCGGCCGCGTTCACCACGCCGACGGCACCGCCGGCGCACGCACCGTCGGCGTAGCTGTCCTGCGTGTCTTCGGCCGCGGCGCAGAAGACCCAGCCGCCGCCCGACAAGGCCGCACCGTCGGTGAAGCCGAGCGGCACGCCGTCGAGCGCCCCCAGCGCAAGGTGCGTGATCTCCGGCGCCGGCCCGATGCCGCCACGCCCGCCGATCGCCGCCACGAGTTGCGCCCGCTGCAGGCGCAGCACCGCGTTGTCGGCCCCGCCTTGCCCGCCGCGGTGCAGCAGCACCAGCTCGTCGCCTTGCAGGAAGGCGCCTTCGATGTTGATCTCGCCGAGCGCGCTGCGCAGCGGCTGGTAGAGCGCGGTCAACGAGAAGCGGCACAGGTCCTTCGTCGGCCGGCCCTGGCCATCGAGCACGAGGGCCACGCCGGTGTCGCGCTGCGGCGTGGAGCCCGAGCCGAGCGCGACCAGTGCCTGCGCGCCGTGCGTGGGGTAGCCCTCGAGCAGCAGCAGCGCTTCGAAGTCGGCCTTGCGGCGCTTTCGCTCCACCGCGTCGGGCGGCAGGTCGCCGTGCAGCAGGCGGTGCAGGGTGCCGGGGCGCTGGGCGTCGTCGAACACGGCGAGGTGATGCTCGTCGTCGCACACCACATAGGCGCGGCCGTGCGCGCAGACGAGCCCGCTCGCGGCCGACACATGGTCGAGCCCGCGCGGGTGCTGCCGCGGCCGGACGGTGAGGGGGCGCAGGGTCTGCGCGAGCAGGGTGGCCGAAGCCACCCCGGCCGGGGCACCGGTCAGGCGCCCACCGGCTTGAAGTAGCGGGCTTCCAGCGTCTTGGCGTTGGTGAGGTGCAGCCGCACCATCAGGCGCTCCATCCAGGTCAGCGGCTGGATGCGCCCATCGGGCATCGCCAGCACGGGGCCGAGGATGGGTTCGTCTTCAATCCGGGACTCCTGGTACTCGCGGGCTGGGGTCGCGTCGCTCATGAGGCCTCCTCTGGGGGATGAAAGCGGGCACGAGGCGTGCCTGTAACGGTTTGTAGTCTACGTGGGGCATTTCACGGCCGGAAGGGGGTCCGGCCCCTGGGTAACCCTGGCCTTCGCCTTGATACACACTCGGGGCATGACCGCGTCCGCACTTGCCCATCTGCCGCCCAGCGGCCCGACCGAATTGCTGTTCCTGCTGTTCCACGGCGTGGGGGAGGACGCCTCGAAGATGACGCCGCTCGCCCAGCGGCTTGCCGCCGAGTACCCGCAGGCGGCGGTGATCTGCCTCAACGCACCCGACCCCTTCGAAGGCGAGGGCGGCCAGGGCTGGCAGTGGTTCTCGCCGGCGGGGCTGACCGAAGCCTCGCGCGTCGAGCGGGTGGCGGCGGCCTTGCCGCGTTTCATCGCCGTCGTGCGTGCGGTGCAGCAGCAGTTCCACATGGGCTGGGAGCGCACCGCACTCGCCGGTTTCTCGCAGGGCGCGGTGATGTCGCTCGAAGCGGTGCAGGCCGAGCCGCAACTCGCCGGCCGCGTGCTCGCCTTCGCCGGCCGCCATGCCACGCCGCCCGCCCACGCGCCGGTCGACACCACGGTGCACCTCTTCCACGGCATGACCGACCGTGTGATCCCGCCCGGCCCGGCCATCGACTCGGCCGAGCGACTGGTCGCGCTCGGGGGCGATGTGACCGCCGACGTGCTGCCGCACATCGGCCACGAGCTGCACCCGGCGCTGATGGACAAGGCCATCGAGCAGCTGCGCACCTTCCTGCCGAAGAAGGTGTGGCGCGAGGCGATGAGCGATGCGCCGGTGATTTCAGGCAGCGCGTCGAGCCGGGACCTCGGGCACTAGTCCAGCGACACCTCGGCGCGCACCGCGCCCGCGCGGTCGGCCTGCGCACTCAGCGCGAGGCGCGTGCCTTTCGGTGCCCGCACCACCCATTCGCCCACGGCCCGATCCCCGGTCACCTCGCGGTGCGGCAGGAAGGCCTGCAGCGAGTTCGGCGGCGCATGGCCTTCGAGCTGCGGGCCGTCGATGCGCTCCTGCCCGCTGACGAGCGACACCGTCGGGTCGCCGGCCGGCAGGTGGATCTCGAACACCACGCCGCGCACCACCTTGCGCTCGAGCGCGCGCTTGGTCACGTAGGCCGGCAGCCAGCCGCTGTTGCCAACGGCAAAGCGCACGCGCCAGGTATCCGGCCCGAGCGCGCGCACTTCGGTGCGCAGCACTTCGAGCCGGGGCAGCGAGAGCGCGACCTGCGTCATCCACTTCGGGAAGCGCGCCACCTCGCGCTCGCGCAGGTGCGGCGGCGGGTTGCGCCAGTAGTTCATCTTGTCCCAGCCGCCGATCTCGACCGCGCCGAGCTGCGGGTGCAGGAAGGGTTTCCAGTCGACGTGCGCGAGCCCACCGCACTGCTCGTCGCTCCACTTCAGCAGCTTCAAGTCGTCTTCCACCGGGTGCTCGCGGTACCAGTCGATCCACTTGTACTCGGTGATGCCGGCCTCGCGATTCGGCGCCCACAGCTCCACCACCCAGAAGAGCGCGCCCAGGTGCTCGTAGACCCAGTCCTGCGTGCCGGTGATGACTTCCTTCGGGTGGTACTTGAAGTCGTGCCAGATGCTGACCGCGGGGTAGCCGGTGAGCTTCTCGCCCAGGGCGCTGAAGCGCTTGTACGACCACAGGTCTTCCGGCGTCATGTCGTCGTCGCCGTGCGTGCCCGGCGGGCGCAGGATCACGCCGCTGTGCGTGTGGTAGCTGATGCCGGCACCGATGTTGGGGTGCTTCAGGATGAAGTCCACCATCGCCCGCACCTCGGGCTCACTCGTCGGGTAGGGGCCGGCGCCCACCTGCTCGTGCTCCTGCCGCCAGCCGGCGGGGAAGTTGCGGTTGAGGTCGAGACCCTCGAGGTCCTTGTTGACCCTGATCGTGAGGCCGTCGTAGTTCTTCACGAAGCCTTCGGGCATCAGCCGGTAGTACTCGCCGCCGAACTCGCCGGGCTCGCGCGGCACCATCAGCCGCGGGTCCTGCGCGCATTTCTTGTAGGGGCCGTGCGGGTCGCGCTGGCGCATGAAGAGGATGCGGCCGTCGCCGTCGACGTCTTCCATCGTCAGGCCGTCGACGGGCTCCTCCTCGAAGGGGTAGCGGCGGGTGGACGAGCGGATGTGTCGCGGCCGCTCGGCCAGCGCGAGCTCCGCGCCGTCGGGGTTGAGGCGCGGGCAGAGGTAGACCACGCGCGTGTCGAGCAGGTGCGCGATGTCGCGGTCGGTGTCGAAGCCCTGCACCAGCTGCTGCAGGTAGTACAGCACCGCGGTGCTGGCGGTGAGCTCGGCCGCGTGGATGTTGCCGTCGACCCAGAAGCCGGGCTTGTCGGCCGCGTCGCCGGTGTGCTGGTTGGTGACGGTCGCCACCCAGATGTCTCGGCCCTCGTGGCTCTTGCCGATGGAGTCGATGCGCACGAGCGCCGGGTAGGCGGTGGCGTAGTCAAACAGCAGCTGCGTCAGCGCGTCGTAGGGGTAGAAGGTGTCGAAGCGTTGGGCGGGCGGCTGGGGCATGGCGCGAGGGTAGCGGCGACGAGACCCCCATCTTGCCGCAGGGCCTTGACATAGAGTGCACTCTAGATCGCCCAATGCGGAGCTCCCCCTCACCTCACCAGGAGCTGACCATGAGCACCACCACCCTCACTGCCGAGAACACCCGCGTCGCCCGCCGCTTCATTGAGTGCTTCAACGCGAACGACATCGCAGGCGCACTCGACCTCTTCGCGCCCGACATCTGCTACCGGCTGATGGGCAAGCCCGACCGCCTGCCGAGCTCAGGCCCGAAGGACAAGGCGCAGATCGCCGAAGTCTTCGAGCGCATGAACTCGCGGCTGAACGGCGGCCTGCGCATGTGGGTCAAGAACACCATCGCCGAACGTGACCAGGTGGCGATGGAAGTGGAGTCGCGCGGCGAGCTGAAGAACGGCCGCATCTACAACAACGAGTACCACATGCTCGTCACGCTGCGCGACGGCAAGATCGTCGACCTGAAGGAGTACTACGACTCCTTCCACGTGTGGGACACCTGGTTCCGCCGCGACGAGCCCACTCCCGAGACGAGCAGCTGATGCCCCGCAAGCCCGGCACCCTGAAGATCGGCGAGCTGTCTCGCCGCACTCTGCGCAGCGTGCACACCATCCGGTGGTACGAGGCGCAGGGCTTGATGCCGGGCGTGCAGCGCGACAGCGCCGGCCGGCGGCTCTACCAGGAAGAACACGTGGCCTGGCTCGACCTGATGGAGCGCCTGCGCCTGACCGGCATGACGATCAGCGAGATGCGGCGCTACGCCACGCTCGTGAAGCAGGGCAAGGCCACCATCGCCGACCGGCATGCGCTCTTCGCGGCGCACCGCGAGCGTGTGCTCGCGACCATCGAAGACTGGAAGATCGGCCTCGCCCTGCTCGACCGCAAGCTCGACTACTACGGCGAGTGGCTGTCGACCGGCCGACGGCCGACGGTCGGCCCCTACGAAGTCACGCCACCGGCGCGCCGTCCACGAACACTCGCAGCTCGCCCGGCGCGAACGGCTGCCAGGTCTCGTCCGCGGTGAGCGGCTCCGTCACGACGACGGCCACGCGGTCGTGCGGCGTGGTGACGGCGGCGAAGTCGACGCTCATGTCCTCGTCCTGCAGGCGCGCGGCGCGAAACGGGTGCTGGCGCACGATGTAGTGCAGGTGCGTCGAGCAGTGCGCCCACAGCGCCTGGCCGTTGCTCAGCATGAAGTTGAAGGTGCCGTGCGCGGCGATGCGCGGCACCAGCTCGGAGAGCGTGTGCGTGAGCTCGGTGATGGTCGGCACGCCGGCGTGTGCTTTTGCAAGCTCCTGCATCAGCCAACAGAAGGCGCGCTCGCTGTCGGTGTCGCCCACCGGGCGGAAGGCACCATGCAGCGTGGGCGCATAGGCCTTCAGGTCGCCGTTGTGCGCGAAGGCCCAGTAGCGGCCCCACAGCTCGCGCTGGAAGGGGTGGGTGTTCTGCAGCGTCACCCGGCCCTGCGTGGCCTTGCGGATGTGCGCGATGACGTTGGCACTGTGGATCGGGTAGCGCCGCACCATCTCGGCCACCGGCGACGACTCGGCGCTCTGCGCGTCGACGAAGAGGCGCACGCCGGCGTCTTCGAAGAAGGCGATGCCGAAGCCGTCCTTGTGCTCCTCGGCCCGCTTCGAGAAGCCGGTGAAGCTGAACATCAGGTCGGTCGGGGTGTTCGCGTTCATGCCCAACAGCTGGCACATCGTCGGTTACTCCGTGAACAGTCGGAACACACCCTTGGCGCTCAAGAGCTGCGCCGGGTTGCTGGTCTCTTCGAGCACGCCGGCCATGCGCCGCACCAGGCGCTCGCTCTTGCGGGCGCGCCAGATCAGCAGGTCGACGAGCCACGGGTGGGCGTTGACGCGGTTGGCGCGCTCGTAGAGCTGGAAGCGCGGCTTGAGCGTGTGCAGGCTCTGCTCGTAGCTGAGGCGCACCTCGGCGTCGGAGCGCTTCGAGAGGAGCGCTTCCGCTGCGAGCAGGCCGGTCTCGAGCGCCTTGCCGATGCCTTCACCGGTGAAGGCATAGGTGCTGCCCGCGGCCTCGCCCGTCACCAGAAGGCCCGGGCGGCTGTGGCGCGCACCGTCGAGCGTGCAGCGCAGCGGCGCGCCTTTCAGCGGGCCCAGCAGCTCGCCGCCGGCCGTCAGCTCGCGGGCCGGTGCGTAGAACTCGCAGAAGCCCTCGAACAGGCGCTTCAGGTTCACGTCTTCCTTCGCATGGCCGAAGACGCCCACGCCGATGTTGAACACGCCCTCGCCACACGGGAAGATCCAGCCGTAGCCCGGGCGCAACTTGCGGTGCCACACCACTTCGAGCGCCTTGATGCGGCCGGCCTGCGCCTCGTTCTTCACATAACCCCGCAGCGCCACGGCAGATGGCCCCTGGCGCTCGCACAGGCCGGCGGCCAGCAGCGCCTGCGGCACCGCGCCGGTGGCGAGCACCACCCACTCGGCGTAGACCTCGCGCGTCTCGTCGCCCTGCGAGAGCGACGCGCCGCAGACACGCCCGGCGGTGTCGGTGAGCGGCGCGTCGAAATGCACCGGCGCAAACATGCGCGCGCCGGCCCGCACGGCGTTGCGGCAGACGATGTCGTCGAGCTCTCGCCGCGGCAGCACCGCCAGGCGGCCCGGCACGTCGACACGGCCGCCGCGCGGCGCGATGCAGCCCACGTGGGTGGCGCGTTGCGCACGCGCCATCACTTCCTCCAGCACGCCCAGGCGCGCGAGTGCGGCGTGGGCATCGGGGATCAGCCCGTCGCCGCACACCTTCTCGCGCGGGAAGCTGCGCTGGTCGACCAGCACCACGTCGTTGCCGGCGCGCGCGAGGGCTGTCGCGGCCGCACTGCCGGCGGGGCCGGCGCCCACCACCAGCACGTCGCAGCGCGATGGAAGTTGGGCCAGGGTCAGGTTCATCCGGTAAGCATAGCGGCCCGCCCGTTGCGCGCTGCGCACCGGCCTTGTGGCAGGCTGGCGCAGCCGGCCCGCAAGGCGATGCCGCAAGTGGCTTCATGTTGCGGGAAAACACCTTGTTGTGACGGGTTGGCGATCTCCTGATGATCCTTCGGCAACCTGCGGCCTCGACGCAGGAGACGATGGTGGCGCAGCACCGACCACCGCAGACACAGGAGACCTCCCGCATGAAGAAGCACTGGATCGCCATGTTCGCCATGGTGCTGGGCGCGGGCGTGCCGCTCGCCGCGCACGCGCAGGCCAAGGGCTCGGAAGAGCACATCCGCGCCGTCACCTCGCGCATCGACGGCCGCGCCATCGCCCAGAACACCACCACCCGCGACTGGCCGAGCTACGGCCTCGACTACGCCGAGACACGCTTCTCCAGGCTCGAGCAGATCAACGAGAAGAACGTCAAGGAGCTCGGCCTCGTCTGGAGCTACAACCTCGAATCGACGCGCGGCGTGGAAGCGACGCCACTGGTGGTCGACGGCATCATGTACGTCACCGCCTCGTGGAGCGTGGTGCACGCCGTCGACGTGCGCACCGGCAAGCGCATCTGGACGTACGACCCGAAGGTGCCGCGCGACGTGGGCGTGAAGGGCTGCTGCGACGTGGTCAACCGCGGCGTGGCGCTCTACAAGGGCCGTGTCTACGTCGGCTCGTTCGACGCGCGACTGATCGCACTGGACGCCGCCACCGGCAAGGTCGTGTGGGAGAAAGACACCTCCATCGACCGCAAGCGCCCGTACACCATCACCGGCGCGCCACGCGTGTTCAAGGGCATGGTGATCATCGGCAACGGCGGCGCCGAGTACGGCGTGCGCGGCTACATCACCGCCTACGACGCCGAAACCGGCGCCGAGAAGTGGCGCTTCTTCACCGTGCCGGGCGACCCGGCCAAGCCGTACGAGAGCGAAGCGCTCGCGCGCGCCGCCAAGACCTGGGACCCGAGCAACAAGTACTGGGAAGCCGGCGGCGGCGGCACGGTGTGGGACAGCATCACCTTCGACCCGCAGCTCAACCTGCTCTACATCGGCACCGGCAACGGCTCGCCATGGTCGCGCGCCAAGCGCAGCCCGGGCGGCGGCGACAACCTCTTCCTCGCCTCCATCGTCGCGATCAACCCCGACACCGGCCAGTACGTCTGGCACTACCAGGAGACCCCGGGCGACAACTGGGACTACACCTCCACGCAGCCGATGATCCTGGCCGACATCAAGGTCGCCGGCAAGCCGCGCAAGGTGATCCTGCACGCACCGAAGAACGGCTTCTTCTTCGTCATCGACCGCACCAACGGCAAGTTCATCAGCGCGAAGAACTTCGTCGACGTGAACTGGGCCACCGGCTACGACGACAAGGGCTTCCCCATCGAGACCGCGATCGCCCGCAGCCCCGACAAGGGCTACGACAGCATCCCCGGGCCGCTGGGCGCCCACAACTGGCACCCGATGTCGTACAGCCCGAAGACGGGCCTCGTCTACCTGCCGGCGCAGAACATCCCGCTGACGCTGATGGACAACAAGAACTACAAGTTCAACGAGATGACGCTCGGCGTGCCCGGCTCCAACCAGGGCTGGAACACCGCGATGTTCATCGGCGCGGTGCCCGCCACCAGCAAGCCCTTCGGCCGCCTGCTCGCGTGGGACCCGGTCAAGCAGAAGGAAGCCTGGCGCCACGAGCATGTGTCGCCGTGGAACGGCGGCACGCTGGTGACCGCCGGCAACCTCGTCTTCCAGGGCACGGCCGAAGGCCGCTTCATCGCCTTCAACGCCAAGACCGGCGAGAAGCTGTGGGAAACGCCCACCGGCACCGGCGTGATCGCCGCACCCAACACCTACATGGTCGACGGCAAGCAGTACGTGTCGATCGCGGTGGGCTGGGGCGGCTCGTACGGCCTCGCGCAACGCGCAAGCGACAAGATCGGCCCGGGCACCGTCTACACCTTCGCGGTGGGCGGCAAGGCGCCGCTGCCCGAAGTGGCGCAGGTCAAGCTCAACGCGCTGCTGCAGGGTGTGGCCTACGAGCCCAAGCACGTGCCCGAAGGCCAGGGCCTGTACGTCGCGAGCTGCGTGCTGTGCCACGGCGTGCCGGGGGTCGACCGCGGCGGCAACATCCCCAACCTCGGCTACTCGCACCCCGACGTGATCAACAACCTCGAGGCCTGGGTGTTCGGCGGCGCCGCCAAGGACAAGGGCATGCCCGACTTCACCGGCAAGCTGAAGCCGGAAGACATCCCCAAGCTGAAGGCCTTCATCCAGGGCGTGCCGGATTCGATCCGCCCCAAGAAGTAGCCGCACCGCGCACACCTCACACGGCCGGCTCTGCCGGCCGTTTTCTTTTGGCGCCCGCGCGGCGGCGCTAGCACAGCAGCCGCCCGCCGGCTTGTACGAAAAGGGGGCTCACAAGCACCAATCGCACGAGCCAGGGGCTTGCACGAGCATCGCCTCCCCGCTGCGCCCGCCAGCATGTCGAAGGAGCCCGCCGTGAGCACATCCCAGTTCTTCCCGGCCCTGAAGCGCGCCATCGCCTGCACCGGCGTCGCGCTGGGCCTGCTGTGCGCCGCCGGCAGTGCGCACGCGCAGCTCGCCACAGGCAAGCCCAAGTTCCTCGGCAACATCATCGCGGGCAGCGTGCCGCAGAGCTTCAACACCTACTGGAACCAGGTCACGCCCGAGAACTCGGGCAAGTGGGGCTCGGTCGAGGCCCAGCGCAACCAGATGAACTGGGGCCCGCTCGACACCGCCTACAACTACGCGCGCGCCAACGGCTTCCCGTTCAAGCAGCACACCTTCGTGTGGGGCGCGCAGGAGCCCGGCTGGATCGGCTCGCTCGGCGCCTCGCAGCAGGCCTACGAGGTCGAGGAGTTCATGCGCCTGTACTGCCAGCGCTACCCGCAGACGCAGTACATCGACGTGGTCAACGAGCCCATCAGCCAACCCGCGAGCTACCGCAACGCCCTGGGCGGCGCCGGTTCGACCGGATGGGACTGGATCGTCTGGTCGTTCCAGAAGGCGCGCCAGCACTGCCCCACCGCCAAGCTGCTGCTCAACGAATACGGGATCATCAACGACGCCACCAAGCTCAACCGCTACAAGGGCATCGTCAACATCCTGAAGGCGCGTGGGCTGATCGACGGCGTGGGCATCCAGGCGCACTACTTCAGCATGGACAACCTCAGCGCCGCCACGATGAAGGCCAACCTCGACTCGCTGGCGCAGGCGGGCGTGCCCATCTTCGTGTCGGAGCTCGACATGACCGGCGACGACTCGACGCAACTCGCGCGCTACCAGCGTCTCTTCCCCGGCCTGTGGACGCACCCCGGCGTGGCGCACGTGACGCTGTGGGGCTACATCGAAGGCCAGACCTGGGTCGCCAACTCGCACCTCGTGCGCCGCGACGGCAGCGAGCGCCCTGCGATGGCCTGGCTGAAGAACTACGTGCGCACCACGCAGATCGGCGGCGGTGGCGACGGCGGCACGAGCAAGGCCATCGTCGTGCGCGCCCGCGGCACGACCGGCCAGGAAAGCGTGACCCTGCGCATCGGCGGCACCGCGGTGCGCACCTGGACGCTGAGCACGACCATGACCAGCTACACCATCAACACCACGCTGTCGGGCGGCTCGACCCTCGAGTTCACCAACGACGCGACCGGCCGGGACGTGCAGGTCGACTACCTGAGCGTCAACGGCAGCGTGCGCCAGGCCGAGGCACAGACCTACAACACCGGCGTCTACCAGAACGGCGCATGTGGCGGCGGCAGCGGGCGCAGCGAATGGCTGCACTGCAACGGCGCCATCGGCTTCGGCGCGCTGTGACCCCGCTCGCTGAGAAGGACGCCTCATGAACAACACCCTCACCCTGCGCACGCGCCGCCTGATCTCGGCACTGGTCTTCGCTGCCGGCGCGGCGCTGCTGCTGGGCCCACGCACGGCCGATGCCGCCATCAGCATCGACACCAACGCGTGGTACGTGCTCGTCAACGCCAACAGCGGCAAGGCCCTCGACCTCTACAACTGGGTGACCGCCGACGGCGCCGAATTCCGCCAGTGGACGCGCGCCGATGGCAACAACCAGCAGTTCCAGTTCGTGAGTTCCGGCAACGGCTACTACCGGCTGCGCAACCGCCACTCCGGCAAGGTGGTCGGCGTGGCGAACGCGTCGACCGCCAACGGCGGCGCGATCAACCAGTACACCGACCAGAACGCCCCCAGCCAGCAGTTCCGCCTGGCCGGCAGCGACAACGGCGCGGTGCGCTTCATCAACGCCAACTCGGGCAAGGCGCTCGATGTCGTCGGAGGTTCCACGGCCGATGGGGGCGACATCCAGCAATACACCGACTGGGCCGGCAGCAACCAGACCTGGGCGCTCGTGCCCGTGACCACCACCACGCCGCCGCCCGGTGGCACGGTGCGGCTGCCCACCAGCTTCCGCTGGACCTCGAGCGCGCCGCTGATGGTGGCCAAGCCGTCGGCGCAGTTTCCCGAGGTGGCCATCAAGGACCCGACCGTCGTCTACCACGGTGGCCGCTGGCATGTGTTCTCGACGCAGGCCAAGGGCAACGGCTGGGGGCTCGAATACCGCTCGTTCACCGACTGGGCCAACGCCGGCTCGGCCAACCCCTACTTCCTGGACTCGACCCGCATCGGCGCGGGCTACCGCGCGGCGCCGTTCATCTTCTTCCACACGCCGTCGCAGCTCTGGTACCTGGTGTTCCAGAACGGCAATGCCGCCTACTCCACCAACCCTGACATCAACAACCCGGGCGGCTGGAGCGCGGTGCGCACCTTCTACAGCAGCGTGCCGAGCAACATCCAGGCGGACATCCGCGCCGGCGCCAACTGGCTCGACTTCGCGGTGGCCTGCGACACGGTCAACTGCCACCTCTTCTCGGCCGGCGACAACGGCAAGATTTACCGATCGCAGACCACGCTTGCCAACTTCCCCAACGGCTTCGGTGCCACCGTGGTCACGCTGCAGGACGCCAACCGCAACAACCTCTTCGAGGCCCCGCAGGTCTACAAGGTGCGCGAGACGGGGCAGTACCTGATGATCGTCGAGGCCATCGGCAGCAGCGGGCGCTATTTCCGCTCGTTCACCTCCAGCAGCCTGAGCGGCCCGTGGACGGCGATGGCCACCGCCACCGAGAGCAACCCCTTCGCCGGCGATGCCAATGTCAGCTTCCCCACCGGCAAGTGGAGCCAGGGCATCAGCCACGGCGAGATCCTGCGCACCGGCTTCGACCAGAACCTGGAGATCAGCGCCTGCAACATGCGCTTCCTCTACCAGGGCCTCACGCCGGGCGCGAGCGGCAGCTACGACCGGCTGCCCTACCGGCTGGGCCTGCTGACGCAGACCAACTCGCCCTGCTGAGCCACCACCGACCCCGGAAATGACGCAGGCGCTCCAAGGAGCGCCTGCGGGTCCGGCTGCGAAGCCGAAGACTATGTTCGGGGAGACGCCCCGGACCAAGAGGATGTAGACACGATCACCTCCTTTCGCAGTTGATGGAAGCCCAAGGGTAAGCGCTGCGCAGCGCTTGTGGGCTTTTTCTTTGTGACGGAGTTTCGAAGGCGCTACGGCGTTTCGATGGCCAGCCGGGTCTGGCGGCAGACGTTCTCTCCGGTGATCGTGAGCCTCAACGCACCTCCCCACCATTCGAGCCAGTTCAAGGCGACGTAGTCGTCGATGGCGTCGAGAGCAATGTCGCTCGCCCGGCGACGATGGAGCGCATCGGCTGTCGATTGCAGGCCCTCGCGCAGGGTGGCGCGTCGCTCGGTGGTGATGCTGTTCTTCGGCATGGTGGCTTTCGAAGTGGGCGGGTGCGCTTGATAGTAGTCGCGAAGCTGCGCACTGCACGTGACATGTTGGAAGGAGGGTGATGCCCCGGGCGTCGTCGTCGTGCTGGCGGATGCGCCTTACATTCGATCCGATCTGTACTTGAATCGCGGTGCCCCAATTGCCGTGTCTGCACACGCGCAATGGAAGCCTCACGCATCACCACCCCTTTGTCATCTCCCGTGCCCGGGGCGGTGACGCCTCGCGCGTACCGTTGCAATTGCGGCCGCCAACTGTTCTTTCGGAACAGCCGCTGCCTGGGCTGCGAGGCGGCGCTGGGCTATGTACCGTCCAGGCATCGCGTCTATTGCATCTCGCCGGGTGATGCACCTTCTACATGGCGGCTGCTCGACGATGGCTCGACGGCCGACGCACCGTACCGGCGATGCGCCAACTTCGCGACGCCCGCTGCCTGCAACTGGTTGATCGAGCCGGACGAACCGGGAGCGTCTGGCTTCTGCAAGGCCTGTCGGCTGAACCGCACCATCCCGAACCTCTCGGTCGTTCGCAATCGCCCGCTGTGGCTGAGCATGGAACGGGCGAAGCGCAGACTGGTTTCGCAATTAATCGGGTTGAGGCTGCCCGTGGCGTCCAAAGTGTCCGAGGACCCCCAGCACGGGCTCGCCTACGACTTCCTCAGCAGCGCGCCCGGCCAGCCGCGGGTGTTGACCGGCTACGCGCGCGGTGTGATCACCATCAACCTCGAAGAGGCCGACGACGCGGTGCGTGAACGAACGCGGGTCGACATGGGCGAGCCCTACCGCACCCTGCTCGGGCACTTTCGCCACGAAGTCGGGCACTACTACTGGGCTCGGCTCGTTGCGGGCAGCCGATGGCTCCCCGCGTGCCGGCAACTGTTCGGCGATGAGCGGCGCAACTATGAGGCGGCGCTGAAGGACAACTATGCGCACGGCGCCCCGGCCTACTGGCAGCAGCGGTACATCAGTGCGTATGCGAGCATCCATCCGTCGGAGGACTGGGCCGAGAGCTGGGCCCACTACCTGCACCTGCGGGACACGCTCGACACCGCGGCAAGCTTCGGCATCGACGTCGAGCATGCGGACGTGCTGGCCGCGCCCTTCGGTCCGCAAGACCTGTGGGAACCGGCCGCTTCCCATGCGCCCGAGTTTCTCGACATGCTGCATCGGTGGATCGTGATCACCGGCGTGATGAACGAGATGTCACGCGCCATGGGCCAGCAGGACTTCTACCCGTTTGTCCTGCCCAGGTCGGCCGTGGCGAAGCTGCACTTCATCCACTGCGTCATCTCCGAGACGCGCCTCGAGCAGGGGACGGTGTGACGGGCGCCGCCAAGGTGCAGATCGAGCTCGAGATCGACCTGAGCTACGAGGTCGAAGCACCCGGCGCTGATTTCATCTTCAACATCCACCCGGCCAACACCCCGTGCCAGACCGTGTCTGCCGAGCGCTTGATCACCAACCAGGCGGTCTCGTCGAAGGTCGAGGTCGATGCGCTGACGGGCAATCGTTACCTGCGACTGCGGGCACTGCCGGGCGAGCTGAAGGTGTCGTACCGCGGCACCATCGATCTGCAACACCATCGGGCAGACCCTGCACGGATCCAGGAAGTCCCGGTTCATCAGCTGCCGCTTGACGTGCTGGGCTACATCTACCCGAGCCGCTACTGCGAATCGGACAAGCTGATGCGCATTGCGATGAAGCAGTTCGCGGCCGTCGCGCCGGGCTACCGGCGGGTCGAGTCCATCATGGACTGGGTTCGCAGCCAGGTGAGCTATGTGTCGAACACGTCGAGTTCCAGTACCTCGGCCGTCGAGACGATCGTCGAGCAGGTGGGTGTGTGCCGTGACTTTGCCCACCTCATGATTGCGCTGTGCCGGGCGGTGAACATCCCCGCCCGCTTCACAACCGGCACGGACTACGGCGCTGATCCGGCGTCAGGGCCCCCTGACTTCCATGCCTACGTCGAGGCCTTCATCGGCGACCGTTGGTACATCTTCGACCCGTCGAACACCGGCATCCCGATGGGGTTCGTGCGCATCGGCACCGGGCGCGACGCGGCCGATGTCGCGTTCGCAACCATCTTCGGCAGCGTCGAACCGCTGACGCGGCCGGCCGTGCGTGCCGTCGCTACCTCGACGCCCGGCTTCACCCAGCCACTGCACACCAGCGTCGCGCTTTCAACGGCGGGTCGCGGCGAATAGGACGCTGGCGCCTCGCGGGCCGATGCGCCGCGGCCCAAGCTTGTGACCCCTCGGGTCGACACAACGAGATGGCCATCGCAAAAAAGGCCACCCGAAGGTGGCCTTGGATCCCGCCATCAACAACCCTGTCTGTTCGTTTCACCTAAGCGGTTTGAATCCTCTCCGGCGTGAACGGCATCGAGCGCAGGCGCTTGCCGGTCGCGGCGAACACCGCGTTGCCGACCGCCGGCCCGATGAGCGCGGTGCCGGGCTCGCCCACGCCGCCGGGCTTCTCGGTGCTGGGCACGAGCACCGTCACCATCTCGGGCGACTCGTTCATGCGCAGCAGCCGGTAGTTGTGGAAGTTGGTCTGCTGCACGCGGCCCTTGTCCACCGTGATCTCGCCGTAGAGCGCGGCCGTGAGGCCGAAGACGATGCTCGACTGGATCTGCGCTTCCACCGTGTCGGGGTTGACCATGCGGCCGAGGTCGGCCACCGTCGTCACCTTGTGCACCGTGATCTCGTTGTTCTTCAGCGAGATCTCGGCCACCATGGCCATGTAGGTGTCGTAGCCTTCCATCAGCGCGATGCCGCGTGAGCGGCCGGCCGGCGCCGGTGTGCCCCAGCCCGCCTTCTCGGCGCACTGCTTGAGCACGTTGGCGAAGCGGGGCTTGTTCGCGAGCAGCGACATGCGGTACTGATACGGGTCCTGCTTCGCGTTCACCGCCAGCTCGTCGATGAAGGTCTCGTTGGCGAAGGCATTGAGCGCGTGGCTCACGCTGCGCCAGTAGCCCACGCGCAGGCCGGCGTCGTGCTTCAGGATCTCGTGCTTGGTCGCCGGGATCTCGTAGGCCGCCATCGCGGCCTCGGTCATCAGCGGGTCCTGCACCGGGGCGGGCAGGCCGAAGACACGGCCGGTGACCGACTGCGAGGTCATGCGGAAGGTCATGGCCGTCGGCTTGCCGTCGTCGCCGATGGCGGCCGCCAGGTGGTGCACCGACTGCGGCCGGTAGAAGTCGTGCGTCATGTCGTCTTCGCGCGTCCACACGAGCTTGACCGGCTTGCCCACGGCCTTGCTGATCTGCGCGGCCTGGATGATGAAGTCGATGTCGATGCGCCGCCCGAAGCCACCGCCGAGGAAGGTGGTCTTGAGCGTCACGTTCTCGACCGGCACGCCCACGACCTTCGCGACCGTGCCCGCGGCGGCGTCCTGCCACTGCGTGGGGCCGATGAGGTCGACGCGGTTGTTGTGCACGTGGGCGGTGAAGTTCATCGGCTCCAGCGGCGCGTGCGACAAGAGCGGCATCACGTACTCGGCCTTGTGCACCTTGGCCGCGGCCTTGATCACCGCATCGGCATCGCCGGTCTTGGGCAGCGGCAGCGGCTTGGCGCCTTCGGCCACCGCGGCGGCGCGGATAGCTGCGAGCATGCTCTTGTCGCTGAGCGCCGCGCCCGCGCCTTCGTCCCATTCGATCTTGACGCCCGAGCGGGCCTTGTTGGCATGCCACCAGGTGTCGGCCACGACGGCCACGCCATCGGGGATCTGCACCACGTCGATCACGCCGGGCATCTTCTTCGCCGCACTCGCGTCGAAGCTCTTGACCTTGCCGCCGATCACCGGACACTGCTCAAGTGCGGCATAGACCATGCCGGGCAGCTTGACGTCGATGCCGAACTCGGCGGTGCCGTTGGTCTTGGCGGGCGTGTCGAGCCGTTTCGTGGGCTTGCCGACGATGCGGAAGTCCTTCGGGTCCTTCAGCTTGGGGCTCTGCGGCACCGGCAGGCGGGCGGCGTCGGCGGCGAGCTGGCCGTAGGTGGCCTTCTTGCCTTTCGGCCCGAGCACCATGCCGTTCTCGGCGCGCAGCTGGTCTTCCGGGATGTTCCATTTCAGCGCAGCGGCGCTCACGAGCATCATGCGCACCTGGGCGCCGGCCACGCGCAGCTTGTCCCAGCCGTCGCGCACGGAGGTGGAGCCGCCGGTGAGCTGCGGGCCGCCGAGCAGCGCGTTGCCGTAGATCTTGCCGTTGGGCGGCGCCATCGCGACCTTGATGGTCTTGATGTCGACGTTGAGCTCCTCGGCGATGAGCATGGGCATCGAGGTGTAGACGCCCTGGCCCATCTCGGAACGCGCCGAGATCAGCGTGATGGTGTTGTCGTCGCCGATGTGCACCCAGGCATTGGGCGTGTGCACGGTGCCGGCGGCGAGCGCCTTGCCCAGGCCGCCGACGTCGACGCCGAGCAGGAGGCCGCCGGAGGCGGCAAGGGTCGAGGCTTGCAGGAAGCCGCGGCGGGAGGTGGTGATCGTGGTCATGGCATCACCTCCTTCAGGCCTTGCGCATCTCGGCCGCAGCGGTCTTGATCGCGGCCTTGATGCGGGGATAGGTGCCACAGCGGCAGATGTTGCCGCTCATCGCGGCGTCGATGTCGGCATCGCTCGGGTTCTTGTTGTCCTTCAGCAGGGCGGCTGCGCTCATCAGCTGGCCGCTCTGGCAATAGCCGCACTGCGGCACGTCGTGGGCGATCCACGCCTTCTGCAGCGGGTGCGAGTTGTTGCGCGACAGGCTCTCGATGGTGGTGACCGACTTGCCGGCCGCGGCCGACAGCGGGGTCTGGCACGAGCGGATGGGCTGGCCGTCGAGGTGCACGGTGCAGGCGCCGCACAAGGCCATGCCGCAACCGAACTTGGTGCCGGTCAGGCCGACCTCGTCACGGATCACCCACAGCAGCGGGGTGTCGGGTTCGGCCTTGACGGTCATCGTCTTGCCGTTGATCTTCAGGCGAGTGCTCACGGTGGTGTCTCCTGTGGTGGCGTGCGCACTTCCGTGAGCGCGCACTGCTGCGATCAAGCATCGGACAGGAAACGAGCGAAGTCCAACCTGGGCAAACCCCAAGACAACTAGGTGATGTCGGTGGGCTGGTGGCTGCTGGCAGGAGGGTCATCGCGCCGCACGACGCCCGCGCCGGGCGGCTGCATGCGCCAGCCTGCCACGATCGCGAGTGCGCAGATCGCACCGAGCAGCATGAACGTCTGATGAAAGGCCCGCATCGGGTCGGAGGCATGCACTTGCAGCCGCCACTCCAGGAAGATGCCGGCCACCGCCACGCCCACCGCACCACCGAGCTGGCGCAGGAAGTTGATGGCGCTCGAGCCGTGCGAGATGTTCTCCATCGGCAGCCGGCGGATGGCGCCGAGGTTGAGCGACGGCAGCACCGTGCCGAGGCCGATGCGGCCCACGATGGCAAAGGCCGTGATCACCCACAGCGAGGTCTCGAGCCCCACCAGCGCCATCAACCAGAACGACAGCGTGAGCAGCACGAGCCCGATGGCCACCAGCTTGTTGAAGGGGTAATGGTCGGCCAGGCGCCCGCCCAGCGGCAGCATGAACGCGAGCACGATGCCGGCCGGCAGCAGCACGGCGCCGGCCTGCGAGGGTGGCAGCTTGAGCCCGATCTGCATAAAGACCGGCACGAGGTAGGTCGAGCCGAAGAGCGCCATGCCGTAGATGAAGGCCACGCAGGCGCCCATGCGGAAGGAGCGGATGCCGAAGAGCTTGAACTCCATCAGCGGGTGCTCGGTGCGGCGCTGCCGCCAGATGAAGACACCGGCCGCCACGGCCGAGATGGCGAGCAGGCCATAGGCATGCAGCGTGGGGCTGTGCAGCTCCACGAGGCCGTTCATGCCGGTGACCACCGCGATGGCGAGCAGCACCAGGCCCGGCAGGTCGAGGCGGCGTTCGGCGGCGTTGACCGTGTCGGCCCCGGGCGAGCTGTGCGGCAGGTAGATGCGCCCCATCGCAAACGCCGCCAGGCAGAACGGCACCACCACGAAGAAGATCGATCGCCAGCCCCACAGCTCGACGAGCACGCCGCCGATCGACGGCCCGAGCGCCGGCGCGAGCACCACGCCGAAGCCGAAGAGGCCCATGGCGCGCCCCTGCTCCTGGCGGCCGAACACATGCAGCACGATCACCGGCGGGATGGGCTGCATCACGCCGGCGGCGAGGCCTTCGACGACGCGCATCGCGAGCACCATCTCGAAGCTCGAGCTCAGGCCGCCGGCGATGCCGCCTGCGAGCAGCACCCACACCGCCGCGAAGTAGGTCTGCCGGTAGCCGAAGCGGCCGAGCAGCCAGGGCGTGGTGAGCATCGCCACCGTCACCGCCGCCATGAAGCCGGCCGACAGCCACTGCGCACGCTCCTGGCCGAGGGTGAACACATGGCTCATGTCGGGCAGGGCCACGTTGACGATGGTCGACGCCATGATCGAGGCCATGGTGCCGAGCATCACCGTGATCAGCACCCGCCAGCGGTAGCTGCGGCCGTGGCGCTCTTGCAGGAGGGCGAGGCTGTGAGGGTGGGGGGCGCCGGACACCCGGGCATCCTAAGCGCTGGGTGTCGCCTTGCCTGTCATGCAGGTGGCAGGCCGAGCAGGGCACGGGCGCGCGGCAACTCGCGGCCGGTGAAGCGGCGCGCGAGCTCGGCGTCCTTCGCGGCCGGCGCCAGGCTCTGCAGGGCAGAACGTGCATCGTCGATACGGCGCTGCCAGTCCCAGCGCGACAGGTCCTGCGCACGCAGGCGCTCGGCCGCGGCGGCGCCGAGCTGGGCGACACGCTGCGCGTGCAGGGCCTGCGCGTCGGCCTCGTTGACGGGCTTGTCGGGTGCGAGCAGCGAACGCGGGACCACCGCGGGGCGCTTCGGCACGCGCGGCGTCGGCTCGGGCGCGGGGCCGTCGGGCATCTGCGTTGGCGGGCGGCCCTGCAGCACGGCAAGGTGGTCGTCCCACGCGGCCAGCGCCTCGTGGGCCGCCTGGGGGCCATGCTCGCGCGTGACCTCGCGCTCGATGAAGCGGCGCAGCTCGGGCAGGCTGGTCTCGCCGAGCGCGGTGAGCAAATGGTCGAAGCGGCGCAGCAGCAAGGCCTCGGCCTCGCGCCGTTTGCCGGGCGCGGCCCAGGCCCCGTCGAGCTCGGTGCCGCGCAACGAGCCGGTGGCGCGCACCTCGTCGACGCTGCGCGGCGTGGGCGGCGGGGCCGCACAGGCGGCGAGCGCGGTCGTGAGCATCAGGAGCAGCAGCGCGCGCTTCACCATCGTCACAGCCCCAGCCTGCGCAGCCGATTGGCATGCAGGCGATACACCGCCAGCGGGTCGGGCGACAGCGGCGCGCGCAGGCCGAGCGCCTGGTTGACCTGGTCGAGGTGGTTCCACTCGTAGTCGTCGCGCAGCACCGTGCCCCAGTGGCTGGAGCAGCGGCCCACCAGCCCGTCGTTGGGCTCGTGGCCGAAGTCGCGGCTGGTGATCGCCAGCACCGCATCGCTCGCGTCGAGCGCGTTGGTGTTGATGCGCGTGCCGCCCATCGAGAAGTAGTGGACGCCGTTGACGACGGCCGCGCCTTCGCCGCACGGCGTGAGCGGCATGCCCTGCGGGAAGCGGCGGTTGAAGACGGCGGCGCCGGCGCTGTCGAGCGAGGTCAGCGCGCCAAGTGCGTCTTGCGGCAGGCCGGGCTCGCCGGCCAGCCACGAGAGCGCGCCCGACACGGTGTTGGCCAGCCATGCGGGCAGGCTGCTGCGGCGCGACACGTCCTTCATCGCATCGGCGGTCTTGCTGCCGGTGTGCGGCGAGCCGACGGTGGTGACCGAGGCCACGATCTCGGGCGCGACGGCGGCGACATAGCGCGCCGTCGGCCCGCCATGGCTGTGCCCGATGAGGTGGAATTTCTCGTGGCCATACGCGGCCTTCAGTGCGAGCAACTCCTGCAGCAACTGCTCGCCGCGCACCTCGGAGAGGTTGGCGGCCGACACCGCCGGCGCATAGACGGTGGCGCCGCCCGCGCGCAGCGCATCGGCCACGCCGTGGAAGTAGTCGAGCGGGCCGATGGTGTGAAAGCCGAAGAGGCCGTGCACCAGCACGATGGGGTGCCGGGTCTGCGTGTACCTGTCGATGCCGGTGTCGGCGGCGCGCACGCCGAACCCCGGCAGGACGAGCAGGAGGGCGACGAGCCAGGGGACGATGCGGAAGCCGGCGTGGCGCATGCCCGCATTGTGAAGCGGCGTGTGTGTCAGCTCGGGCAGGTCAAGCGGCTTCGGCCAGCTGCCGCGCGAGCCGGTTGTGCCGCTCGACGAGGCGCGGCAGGTCGACGGTCGTGAGCTCGCCATCCCGCACGACGACGCGGCCGTTGACGATGCTGTGCCGCACGCTCGGCACATGGCCGAAGACGAGCGCCGCCAGCGGGTCGTGCAAGGCACCGGCGACGCCGATGCCGGTGAGCGGCAGGGTCACGATGTCGGCCGCCATGCCAGGCGCGAGCTGGCCGATGTCGTCGCGGTTGAGCACCTGCGCACCGCCGCGGGTGGCGATCTCCAGCACCTCGCGTGCGCCCATCGCCGACGGGCCTTTGTCGGCGCCGTAGGCCACACGCTGCAGCAGCATGGCCTGGCGCACTTCGGCCAGCATGTGGCCGCTGTCGTTGGAGGCGCTGCCGTCCACACCGATGGCGACCGGCACACCGGCGTCGCGCATCGCGCGAATGGGCGCGATGCCTGAGGCCAGGCGCATGTTGGAGCAGGGGCAGTGCGCCACGCCGGTGCCGGTGCGCGCGAAGAGGCGGATGCCGGCCTCGTCGAGCTTCACGCAGTGGGCACACCACACGTCGCGGCCGAGCCAGCCGAGCTCTTCGGCGTATTCGGCCGGCGTACAGCCGAACTTCTCGCGCGTGTAGGCGATGTCGTTGTCGTTCTCGGCCAGGTGGGTGTGCAGCGAGACGCCGTGCTGCCGCGCGAGCACGGCCGCATCGCGCATCAGCCCGCGGCTGACCGAGAACGGCGAGCAGGGCGCGACCACGATGCGCTGCATCGCGAAGCGCGAGGCGTCGTGCCAGCGTTCGATCACGCGCTGCGTGTCGGCGAGGATGGCGTCTTCGGGCTCGACCACCCGGTCGGGCGGCAGGCCGCCTTGCGATTCGCCGACGCTCATCGACCCGCGCGCCGCGTGGAAACGCATGCCGATCTCGCGCGCGGCCTCCAGGCAGTCGTCGAGCCGGGTGCCGTTGGGGTAGAGGTACAGGTGGTCGCTGCTGGTGGTGGCACCCGACAGCAGCAGCTCGGCCATCGCCGTCTGCGTGGACACGTGGGCCATCTCGGGCGTGAGCCCGGCCCACACCGGATAGAGCGCACGCAGCCAGCCGAAGAGCTCGCGGTCCTGCGCAGCGGGCAGCGCGCGCGTGAGCGACTGGTACATGTGGTGGTGGGTGTTCACGAGGCCAGGGATCACCAACTGGTCGTGGGCGTCGATCACCTCGTCGGCCTGCTGCGGCAGCTCGGCGGTGGTGCCGACCGCTTCGATGGCGTTCCCGCGCACGAAGACGGCGCCGTCTTCGATCTCGCGCCGCGCATCGTCCATCGTGACGAGCAGGCGGGCGTGGCGGATCAGCAGGGTGGGTGCGGTGTCGTGGTCGTGGTCGTGGTCGTGGTCGTGCATGAGGCCTCCGGTGTGAGGCCTGGTGCAATATCCGGGCCGGTCAGCGCCGGCAGTGGCTCACAGGCCCAGCAGCGCGCGGGCGCGCACCAGTTCGCCGCCGGTGAAGGTGCTGGCGAGTTCGCGGCTCTGGGCCTCGCGCTTCTGCTCGGCCGACAGCTCCGGCGCGGCGGCGATCTTCTGCAGGCTTGCACGGGCCGCCTCGAGGCGGCGCTCCCAATCGGCCCAGGCCTGGTCTTCGGCGCGCAGGCGCTCGGCGGCGTCGGCCCCGAGTTGTTGCACACGCTGGGCGTGCAGCTGGTCGGTGTTGGCATGGGGGCTGGCGACGAGCAGCGCGCTGGGATCGGCCTCGATGCGGCCTTGCTGGCGTTGCTCGATGTGTTGTGCGAACGCGGCTTCTTCGTCGGCGTAGAAGGCCTGCGCCCAGTCGCGGCCCAGCAGCTGCTGGCGCACCTGGCTGCGCTCGGCGAGTGCGGCGGCCCAGGTGCTGGGGTCGGCCACGTTGGGCGCGTGGCGGAAGCGGTGCTGCTGCAAGGCGATGTAGCGGTCCCACACGGCGAGCACCTGCCGTGCGGCGGCAGCACTTTTTTGTGCGGTCACCTCCTGCTCGATCCAGTGGCGCAGTTGCGCAGGGTCGGCTTCGCCGAGCGAGGTGAGCAGGTAGTCGAAACGTTGGCGCAGCGTTCGGCTCGGCTGCAGTTGCCCCTCGACCCAGCGACCCCAGTCACCGTCGAGCTCCGACTCGCGCAGCGAGCCGCGCTCGAGCACGGTCTGCACATGCGCGCGCGCGGCATCGGCGGCACGTGCCGCATCGGCGTTGTGCTGCACGGACGGCAGCGGCTCGCCGCGTGCGTAGGGGCTGAAGTTCCAATCGGTGAAGACCGGCGCAGTGGCTTGTGGCCCCCGGCCGTCTTCGGATGTGAGCCACCCGTAGGCGCCCCACACCAGTGCGAGTGCGAGCGGCACCGCGCCATACCGCCAGCGGTGCCGCGCGAGCATCACAGGCCTGCCGACTTGATGCGATTGGCCTGCGCGCGGTAGAACGCGACCGGGTCCTGCGAGAACAGGCCCCGCAGGCCGAAGGCCTGGTTCACTTCATCGAGGTGGTTCCACGCGTAGTTGTCTTTCAGCACGGTGCCCCAGTGGCTGGAGCACTGGCTCACGAGACCGTCGTTCTGCTCGAAGCCGAAGACCACGCTGCTGGCCACCAGCAGGGCATCGCTCACGTCGAGCACGTTGGTCGCGACGCTCGTGCCGCCCACCGACCAGTAGCGGATGCCGTTCACCGAGGCCGGGCCCTGGCCGCACGACGTGGTGGGCTTGCCTTGGGGGAAGCGGTTGTTGAAGTTGGCGGCACCGCGCGTGCTGAGCGACTTGAGTGAGCCCAGCGAATCCTGCGGCAGGTTGGGCGAGCCGGAGAGGAAGGCGATGGTGGCGGCGAGGCCGTTGGCGATCGTGGCGGCGAAGCCGGTGGTGCCGGTCCACGAGGTCACGGTCTCGATCGCATCGGCGACCTTGCTGCCGGCGTGCGGCGAGCCGACCGTCGTCACCGAGGCCACCAGGTCGGGCGCGACGGCGGCGACGTAACGCGCGGTCGGGCCGCCATGGCTGTGGCCGATGAGGTTGAACTTCTGGTGGCCGTACGCGGCCTTGAGCGAGCGCAGGTGACGCAGCAGCTGTTCGCCACGGGCTTCAGACGTTTCCGCGCCCGACACGCTCGGCGTGTAGACGGTCGCACCACCGCTGCGCAGCGCGTTGACGATGCCGTACCAGTAGCTCACCGGCCCGATGGCATCGAAGCCGAAGGCACCGTGCACGAGCACGACGGGGTAGCGGGTCTGGGTGTAGGTGTCGGCGACGGCATGCGTCGTGGCACCGAAGGAAAGGCCTGCAGCGAGCGCGGCACTGCACAGGCCGCGCATCAGGCGATGGCGAAGGGTCATGTTGTCTCCTGCTTGTGGGTGAGATGCGCCGACGCCCTCCAGGCGAATGACGATCACCGCTCGGCCACTGACGGGCCGATACGTTGATGCAGGAAATTCTTGAACCGACGCGCGGTTGGCGTAAGTGGCAATCCGCGCCATTCGCTGGCGTGTCGTGCCAGGGGGGGAGGGAGTTTCCCTTGCTTGGTTTGGTCGGAGCGACGCCAAGGGGCTGGGGTGAACAAATCCCTACGTGTCCCCCGCCCGTTCACCACTCCCGTGGTGAACGGGCTCCTCCTTTACCTCCGGGATTTGCTCACCCCAGCCCCTTGGCGCGAGAGGCCGTGCCCCGCTAGAAAACGTGGCAGAGCAGTGCGTCTCGCGAGGAGGGCTTGGGGATGCGGATTCCGTAGGTAAAGGAAGGAATTGATGAACGCGGGAGCGTTCATCAAGGAGGGACACGGAGGAATCCGCATCCCCAAGCCCTCCTCGCCGCTCCGAATGACAAAAAGAAAAACGGCGCCCCAAGGGACGCCGCTTTCAATCGAAGAGAAAGAACGCTCAGCGAGTAGCTGCTTTCAACTTCAAGCGCCATGCATGCAGCAGCGGCTCCGTGTAGCCACTCGGCTGTTCCTTGCCCTTGAAGACGAGGTCGAGCGCGGCCTGGTACGCCATCGAGGTCTTCGCGTTGCCTGCGAGCTTCTTGTAGAGCGGGTCGCCGGCGTTCTGCTTGTCGACCACTGCCGCCATGCGCTCGAAGGTCTCGCGCACCTGCTTCTCGGTCACGACCTTGTGCTCCAGCCAGTTGGCGATGTGCTGGCTGCTGATGCGCAGCGTGGCGCGGTCTTCCATCAGGCCGACGTTGTGGATGTCGGGCACCTTGGAGCAGCCCACGCCCTGGTCGATCCAGCGCACCACGTAGCCGAGGATGCCCTGCACGTTGTTGTCGAGTTCCTGCTGGCGCTCGGCGGCAGACCAGTTGGCCTCCTTCACCACCGGCACCTGCAGCAGGCCCTTGAGCAGCTCGTCGCGCATCTCGTCGGCGTCGGTCTTCTCCAGTTGCTTCTGCACGTCGCTCACCTTCACTTGGTGATAGTGCAGCGCGTGCAGCGTGGCGGCGGTCGGGCTCGGCACCCAGGCGGTGTTGGCGCCAGCCTTGGGGTGAACGATCTTCTGCTCGAGCATGGCGGCCATCAGGTCGGGCATGGCCCACATGCCCTTGCCGATCTGCGCGCGGCCACGCAGGCCCATGCCGAGGCCGACGAGCACGTTGCTCTTCTCGTAGGCCTGGATCCAGGCGCTGGTCTTCATGTCGCCCTTGCGCATCATCGGGCCGGCCAGCATGGCGGTGTGCATCTCGTCGCCGGTGCGGTCGAGGAAGCCGGTGTTGATGAAGGCGACGCGCGACGCAGCGGCGGCGATGCAGGCCTTGAGGTTGACGCTGGTGCGGCGCTCCTCGTCCATGATGCCGAGCTTCACGGTGCTGTCGGGCAGACCGAGCAGTTCTTCCACGCGCGAGAAGAGCTCGGCGGCGAAGCCCACTTCGGCCGGGCCGTGCATCTTCGGCTTCACGATGTAGACGCTGCCGGTGCGCGAGTTGCGGATCTTCTTGTTGCCGGTGCGCTTGAGGTCGTGCAGCGCGATCGTGGTCGTGATGACGGCGTCCATGATGCCTTCTGGGATTTCCTTCCCGTCACCGTAGAGGATCGCCGGGTTGGTCATCAGGTGGCCCACGTTGCGCACGAAGAGCAGCGAGCGGCCATGCAGCACGACCTCGCCCTTGCCCTTGGGCGCGGTGTACACGCGGTCTTCGTTGAGGCCGCGGGTGAAGGTCTTGCCACCCTTGCTCACCTCTTCGGTCAGCGTGCCCTTCAGGATGCCGAGCCAGTTGGTGTAGGCGAGCAGCTTGTCTTCGGCGTCGACGGCGGCGACCGAGTCTTCGAGGTCGAGGATGGTCGAGAGCGCGGCTTCGAGCACCAGGTCGCTCACGCCGGCCGGATCGGTCTTGCCGATCGGGGTGTTGCGGTCGATGCGGATGTCGATGTGCAGGCCGTTGTGCTGCAGCAGCACCGATGAGGGCGACTTCGCGTCACCTTGATAGCCGACGAACTGGTCCTTCTCTTCGAGGCCGGTGGTCTTGCCGTTCTTGAGCGTGACGACGAGCTTGCCGTCTTCCACGGCGTAGCCCACGGAGTCGATGTGCGAGCCCTTCTTCAGCGGCGCGGTGCGGTCGAGCACATGGCGCGCGTACTCGATGACCTTGGCGCCACGCACCGGGTTGTAGGCGCCAGCGCGCTCGGCGCCGCCCTTCTCGCTGATGGCATCGGTGCCGTACAGCGCGTCGTACAGCGAGCCCCAGCGGGCGTTGGCAGCGTTGAGGGCATAACGCGCATTCAGGATGGGCACCACCAGCTGCGGGCCGGCCTGGACGGCGAGCTCGGCGTCGACGTTCTTCGTCGTGGCCTTGGCCTTCTTGGGCGGGGGCACGAGGTAGCCGATCTTCTCGAGGTGGGCGCGGTAGGCCTTCATGTCGGTGATCGGGCCGGGGTTGGCGGTGTGCCACTTGTCCATTTCCGACTGCAGGCGGTCGCGCTCGGCGAGCAGCGCGATGTTCTTCGGCGCAAGGTCGCGCACGATGGCATCGAAGCCCTTCCAGAAGTCGGCCGCGGCGACGCCCGTGCCGGGCAGCACCTGGGTTTCGATGAAGCGGTGCAGTGCGGAATCGACCTGCAGGCCGTGGACGGTGGTGCGTGCGGACATGTGCCCTCTCCTTTTATGTGCAGTGCAAAAAAGACGAAAGAGCGCAATCTATTCGATCTCGCCAGAGAGAGTAAGTAGCGCACAAGTTCGGGATTCATGACTTGGAAGGAGGTAATCTCCGGCCTCCCATGGACAAGCTCAAGCAACTCGAATCCTTCGTCGCCGTGGCCGCCAAGGGCAGCCTCACCGCGGCGGCCGCGGCCGAAGGCATCGCCCCGGCGGTGGTGGGCCGGCGCATCGATGCACTGGAGGAACGGCTCGGCGTGAAGCTTCTGGTGCGCACCACCCGGCGCATCACGCTGACCCACGAAGGCAGCGCCTTCCTCGAAGACTGCCAGCGCCTGCTGGCCGATCTGGCCACGGCCGAGGCAAGCGTCAGCGCGGGTGGCGTGAAAGCCAGTGGCTACTTACGCATCACTGCGCCGGCCGGTTTCGGCCGCCGCCACGTGGCCCCGCTGGTGCCCGGCTTCGTGGCCCAGCACCCGGATGTGAACGTCTCCCTGAACCTGTCGGACCGCGTGGTCGACATCGTCAACGAGGGCTACGACTGCGCCGTGCGCGTGGGCGACCTGCCGGAAAGCAGCCTCGTCAGCGTGCGGCTGGCCGACAACCGGAGGCTCTGCGTCGCGTCACCGAAGTACCTGGCCCGCGCCGGCACGCCCCAGCACCCGAACGACCTGGCTCACCACGACTGCCTGACCCTGAGCACCGAGGCCAGCCAGACCCGCGGCTGGGCCTTCACGCTCGACGGCGAGGTCGACCACCTGCGCCTGACCGGCAGCCTCTCGTGCAACGACGGCCAGGTGCTGCACGACTGGTGCCTCGCCGGCCTGGGCCTCGCGTGGCGCTCGACCTGGGAAGTGGAAAGCCACCTCGCGAGCGGCGATCTCGTCAGCGTGCTCGACGACTACGCCGCGCCGCCCAACGGCATCTACGCCGTCTTCGCGCAACGCAAGCACCTGCCGCTGCGCGTGCGCCTCTGGGTCGACCACCTCAAGCAGACGTATGGCGACGCGGCCTACTGGAAGGCGGCGACGGCGCCATGAAAAACGCCCGGTGGAACCGGGCGTTTGACCAGAGGCTGTCGACTTACTTCGAGAGGCACTCTTTCATGAAGGCCTGGCGCTCGCCAGTGGGCTTGCCCGTCTTCTTGAAGTCGGCGCTGCAGGTCTTCATCTTGTTCTGCTGCGCGGTCTTGCCGTCGCTGTCTTTCTTGAGGCACTCGGACATGAAGGCCTTGCGCTCGTCGCCCTTCTTGTCGCCGGCTTCCTTGTTGCACGTCGTCATCTTGCTCTGCTGCGCCGTGGGCTTCTTGGCGTCATCGGCTGCGTGAGCAGAGGTGGCGAGGCCGGCCAGGGCCAGGGCGATCGCGCTGAGAAGTGTCTTCATGGTGTGGTCCTTCCCGGAGGGGTGTTTGACGAGGGGTTCGCCGGGTCGGATTGAAGCACTGCCCCTTGCGCCCAGCAATGGCTACAACGCAACAACGCGTCGTGGGGCTGACGCAGATCAGAGAATGCGCCGCGGGTGCGCGAGCGCTTCGTGCGCGACATGCAGGCGGCGCACCAACACGCGGATGAAGGCTTCGTCGAACAGGTGCCGGCAGTTCGGGCTGACCTGCGCCAATGTCTCCGGTGTGAACGAGATGGTGGTCGCCGGGTCGGTGACGATCACGTTGGTGCTGTGCTTGCGCAGCTCCGGGCTGGGCGCGAGGTAGGCCATCTCGCCCACCGAGGTGCCCGAGCCGAGTTGCGCGACCTTCTCGCCATCGCGGTACACCTCCACCTCGCCCTGGGCAATGATGTGGAAGGTGTTGCCTTCTTCGCCCTTGCTGTAGAGCGCGTGGCCGAAGGGGAAGCGCTGCCACTTCGCGCGGTGCACCACTTCCCAGAGTTCGACGTCGCCGAAGTTGGAGAAGAAGTCGAGGCTGCGCAAGAGGTTGAATCGCTCGGAGTCGAGCACGCCCTGCAGGTGGCCGCGCGGCACCTGCTGCGTGGTGATCAGGCTGGACAGAGCCTGGGCGAAATCGTCCCAGCTCGCATAGCGGTCCTCGGGGCGCTTGGCCACGGCCGACAGGATCACGCTGTCGACGCCAGCCCCCACGCCCGAGCGCAGGCTGCTCAGCAGCGTGGGCTCGGCGCTGTAGATCTGGTTCATCATGGCCGACTGCGAGGTCGAGTCGAAGAGCGGCCGGCCGGCGATCAGGTGGTAGAGCACCGCGCCGAGCGAATACATGTCGGCGCGGCAGTCGAGCTGGTTGCCGTCGAGCTGCTCGGGCGACATGTACGCCAGCGACCCCACGCGGTAGACCTGCGTCGTCTCGCTCGCCATGTTGAGCGCGCTGCCGAAGTCACTGATCTTCACGTCGGTGATGTGGCCGTTGTTGATGACGGCCAAGAGGTTGGCCGGCTTCACGTCGCGGTGGATCAGGCCCTGGCGGTACACGTAGCCGAGCGCCATCGCGCACTTGAAGCCGATTTCGACGATGAGCTCGAGCGGCAGCAGCTGGTCGGCGCGGCAGTAGGGGCGCAGCGTCGTGCCGTTGACGTACTCCATCACGAGGTACGAGTCGGCCGGGTCGACGACCGCGTCGTAGATCTGCACGACGTTCGGGTGCTTGAGGCGGCCGACGAGGGCGGCCTCGGCGGCAAAGAAGCGCTCGAAGTAGCGGCCGTCAGTCGGGTCGTTGGTCGCACCGGCGCGCACGCGCTTGATGGCGACGTCGCGCTGGTGGAAGTCGTCACGCGCGAGGAAGACTTCGCTGGTGGCGCCTTCGCCGAGCCGGCGCAAGACCGGGTACTTGCCGATCTGCGTTGGCAAGGGCAGGCCGGCAAACCCGCTGGGGGTGACGGAGACCGGCGTGAACGAGGGCGAGAACGAGGACATGCGAACTGACATCTTGGCACCGGCGCCAAGGCCCTGCTTGCCAAATTGAGCACAAAACGTCGTCCATTTCGCCGCAGCCCCAGACGCATCGAGCGGGCTCTTGTGCAGTGCAAGACGAGGGGAGGCGCCACTTAGAATCCGCCGATGATCCAAGCCAAACAGGAGCTGCTGGCCGCCCTGGCCGAAGCGCTCGCCGAACTTGCGCCCGGCACGGCCGTGCCCGCGGCTTTCGAGTCGCCCAAGCAAGCCGCCCACGGCGACCTCGCCTGCACCGCCGCGATGCAGCTGGCCAAGCCGCTGAAGAAGAACCCGCGCGAGTTCGCGCAAGCGCTGATCGCTGCACTGCAGCAGCGACCCGCGGTGCAACGATGGGTCGACGCAATGGAGATCGCCGGCCCCGGCTTCATCAACCTGCGCCTGAAGGCCTCTGCCAAGCAGGCCATCGTGCCGCAGGTGCTGCGTGAGGCCGAGGCCTTCGGCCGCAAGGCGGCCAACGGGCAGAAGCTGATGGTCGAGTTCGTCTCGGCCAACCCGACCGGCCCGCTGCACGTGGGCCATGCGCGCCAGGGCGCCCTCGGCGATTCGATCAGCCACCTCTTCGAGACGCAGGGCTGGAAGGTGCAGCGCGAGTTCTATTACAACGACGCGGGTGTGCAGATCGCGACACTCGCGACCTCGACGCAGGCGCGCATCAAGGGCCTCAAGCCCGGTGACGCCGAGTGGCCCGAGAACGCCTACAACGGCGACTACATCGCCGACGTCGCGGCCGACTACCTCGCCAAGAAGACCATCAAGGCCGACGACCGCGAATTCACCGCCTCGGGCGACCCGGACGACCTCGACAACATCCGCCAGTTCGCCGTGGCCTACCTGCGCCACGAGCAGGACCTGGACCTGCAGGCCTTCGGCGTGAAGTTCGACCACTACTTCCTCGAGTCGAGCCTGTATAGCTCGGGCAAGGTCGAGGCGACGGTGAAGAAGCTGATCGATGCCGGCAAGACCTACGAACACGAAGGCGCGCTGTGGCTCAAGACCACCGACGACGGCGACGACAAGGACCGCGTGATGCGCAAGTCGGACGGCTCGTACACCTACTTCGTTCCCGACGTGGCCTACCACGTGAGCAAGTGGGAGCGCGGCTTCACCAAGGTGATCAACTGCCAGGGCACCGACCACTACGGCACCATCGCCCGCGTGCGCGCAGGCCTGCAGGGCATGGGCGTGGGCATCCCCAAGGGCTACCCCGACTACGTGCTCAACACCATGGTGCGCGTGGTGCGCGACGGCGCGGAAGTGAAGATCAGCAAGCGCGCCGGCAGCTACGTGACGCTGCGCGACCTGATCGAGTGGACGAGCCGCGATGCGGTGCGCTTCTTCCTCATCAGCCGCAAGGCCGACACCGAGTTCACCTTCGACGTGGACCTGGCGCTCAAGCAGAACGACGAGAATCCGGTGTTCTACGTGCAGTACGCGCATGCGCGCATCTGCTCGGTGCTCGCACAGCGTGCGAACGAGAACCTGGCGCAGGCCGACGTCGCGCTGCTCACTGCACCGACCGAAGTCGCGCTGATGCAGAAGCTCGCCGAATACCCCGAGATGCTCGAGCGTGCCGCCAACGACCTGGCCCCGCACGACGTCGCCTTCTACCTGCGGGACGTGGCGGGAAGCTTCCACAGCTACTATGCCGCCGAGCGTTTCCTGCTCGACGACAACGCCGACCTGACCCGCGCACGCCTCGCGCTGCTGGCGGCCACGCGCCAGGTGCTGCGCAACGGCCTCGCCCTGCTCGGCGTGAGCGCGCCCGACAAGATGTGATGGAGACCGAATGAAGAAGAAGCTTTCTCCCGGCACGCCCGGCCGCCAGCGCGGCAGCTTCGTGCTCGGCCTGATCGTCGGCCTCCTGGTCGGCCTCGCGCTTGCGCTCGGCGTGGCGCTCTACATCGCCAAGGTGCCGGTGCCCTTCGTCAACAAGGTTCCGCAGCGCACGGCCGAGCAAGACGCCGCCGAGGCCGAGAAGAACAAGAACTGGGACCCGAACAGTTCGCTCTACAGCAAGGTGCCCCCTCGCCAGGGCGGCAGCTCCAGCGGCGTGGTGAGCCCGCCGCCGGCCGGCTCGGGCGTGCTGCCACCCGGTGGCTTGCCGAGCACCGATGGCGCAACGAAGCCCGACCCGGCCGCCATCCTGTCGGGCAAGACGCCGCCCGAAGCGTCCACCAAACCAGGCAGCGATGCGTTGAGCTACTTCGTGCAGGCCGGCGCTTTCGGCCGTGTCGAAGATGCCGAGGCCCAGCGCGCGAAGCTCGCGATGTCGGGCTACCAGGCCAAGGTCACCGAGCGCGAGCAATCCGGCCGCACGGTCTACCGCGTGCGGCTCGGGCCGTTCGACAAGAAGGAAGAGGCCGCGCAAGTGAAGGAAAAGCTCGAAAGCACCGGTGTGGAGTCGGCGCTGGTCCAGGTCCAGAAATGACCTGCAGCAACGAAGCAGACATGAAGGTTTGAACCAATCGAGGCCCAGCGCACTCACAACCCCGCACGTCACACCCCGTCCCTCCCAACCCCACCCACACACCACATGAACCGTCGCGACTTCTCTGCCCACCTGATGGGCCTGGGGCTCGGTGCCACCGCCCTGTCGGCCAGCCTGCCGGCGCTCGCCCAGGACAAGCCGATCGAAGGCAAGCATTACATCCGCCTGGGCAATGCGGCACCGGTGAGCGCGCCCGCGGGCAAGCTCGAGGTCATCGAGTTCTTTTGGTACAACTGCCCGCACTGCGCGGCCTTCGAGCCCAACCTCGACGCCTGGCAGAAGAAGCTGCCGGCCGACGTGGCGTTCCGCCGGGTGCCGGTGGCCTTCCGCGAGATGTACGCGCCGCAGCAGCAGCTCTTCTACGCGATCGAGGCGCTGGGCAAGGTCGAGGCGCTGCACCGCAAGGTCTTCTACTCCATCCACAACGAGCGCCAGCCGCTGGAGAAGCCCGAGCAGATGGTCGCCTTCATGGAAAAGAACGGCGTGCCCAAGGCGCAGTTCCTGGAAGTCTTCAACTCCTTCGCAGTGCAGACCAAGGCCAAGCAGGCCACCCGCCTGGCCGACGCCTACAAGATCGACGGCGTGCCCGCGATGGGCATCCACGGCAAGTTCTTCACCTCGGGCACCATCGCCGGCACCCCGGAAAAGGCGCTCCTGGTGACCGACCACCTGCTGCAGACCCTGCGCAAGGGCTGACCAAGGCCCACTGAAAGGCCGCTGGGAAGCGGCCTTTTTTCCTCTGACTTTCCCTTGGGATCGGGGTCTTCACGCCCGATCTGTGGCTAGAATGGTCTGCAAGTTTCATGCCGCCATGAGCCATTTTTCATCCCCCTTATTGGTCATCTCCTCGCTCCGCCGCTGGTGGATCGGGGTCTTGCTGCTGTGCAGCATCGTCTTGCCCGTGCAGGCCGAGAAGGCCGACCGCTACAAGAAGATGGAGGTCGAGTCCGACCAGCCGGGCAAGGTCGACCTGCAGAACCAGATCGTCGTCTTCAACGGCAACGTGGTCGTGAGCAAGGGCACGATGGCCATCCGCGCCGGCCGCATCGAGGTGCGCGAGACGCCCGACGGCTACCACCAGGCCACTGCCATCGGCACCCCGGGCACGCTAGCCACCTTCCGCCAGAAGCGGGAGGGCGTCGACGAGTACATCGAGGGCGAAGCCGAGAAGCTCGAATACGACAGCAAGGCCGACACCATCCGCTTCAGCGGCAAGGCCTCGGTCAAGCGCCTGCGCGGCAAGACCGTCGCCGACGAGGTGACCGGCGCGCTGATCACCTACGACAACACCGCCGAGCTCTTCACCGTGGCCGGCGGCACCTCGGCCGCCACGCCGGCCAACCCGACCGGCCGCGTGCGCGCCGTGCTGTCGCCACGCCAGGACAGCCCCGCAGCGGCCGAAGCCGCATCGGCCGTGCCCCCGGCTGTGCCCCCAGGAGCGCGGCGTTGAACGCGGCCGCCGCGACACCCGAGCACCACCCGAGCCAGCTGGAAGCGACCGGGCTGCAGAAGACCTACGGCGCCCGCAAGGTCGTGAAGGACGTGCGCCTGGGCGTGCGCAGCGGCGAGGTGGTGGGCCTGCTGGGCCCCAATGGCGCCGGCAAGACCACGAGCTTCTACATGATCGTCGGCCTGGTGCGGGCCGATGCCGGCCAGATCACCATCGACGGCGAGCGCATCGAGCGCCTGCCCATCCACCAGCGCTCGCGCATGGGGCTGAGCTACCTGCCGCAGGAAGCGTCGATCTTCCGCAAGCTCACCGTCGAGGAAAACATCCGCGCGGTGCTCGAGCTGCAGCACGGGCCGGACGGCAAGTCCTTGCCGAAGGCCACCATCGACCAGCTGCTCACGAGCCTGCTCAACGACCTGAGCATCGAAAAACTGCGCGAGAGCCCGGCACCCGCGCTCTCGGGCGGCGAGCGGCGGCGTGTCGAGATCGCCCGCGCACTCGCCACGCAGCCGCGCTTCATCCTGCTCGACGAGCCCTTCGCGGGCGTCGACCCGATCGCGGTGCTGGAGATCCAGCGCATCATCGGCTTCCTCAAGGCACGTGGCATCGGCGTGCTGATCACCGACCACAACGTGCGCGAGACGCTGGGCATCTGCGACCGCGCCTACATCATCAGCGAGGGCCGGGTGTTGGCCGAGGGAACACCAACGGAGATCGTCGAGAACGCCGACGTCCGCAAGGTCTACCTCGGAGAACACTTCCGGATGTAGGGCATGAGCATGAAGCCGTCCCTGCAGGTTCGCCTCTCCCAGCATCTCGCGCTGACGCCGCAGCTTCAGCAGTCCATCCGGCTGCTGCAGCTGTCGACGCTCGAGTTGCACCAGGAAGTCGAGCAGATGCTCGAAGCCAACCCCTTCCTCGAAATGGAAGAGGACGCCGGCCCGATCTTCGAACCGATGACCGAGCGCCTGACGGCCTCTGAGCAGGCGGGCGAGCGGGAGACCGAACGCGCCACCGAGGTCGACAGCGCCGGCAGCGACGAGGCCCCCGGGGTCGACAGCGTCGAGCTCGGCGCGACCGAGCGCGAGGACTGGGAAAACGGCACCGAGGCCGACGACTTCGACGGCATCCGCGAGCAGCCGAGCGCCAGTTCGTCGAGCCACAACGACAACGACGACTTCGACCCGCACGAGCGCAACAGCGTCGGCGAGAGCCTGCAGGACCACCTGCACCGCCAGCTGCTGGGCATGCGCCTCTCGGGCGAAGACACGGCGGCGGTGAAGGTGCTGATCGAGTCGCTCAACGACGACGGCTACCTCGACGACCCGCTGGAAGACATCGCCGCGAGCCTGGCCGGCGATGACGAGGAAGCGCGCGAGGAGCTGCTCGAGCGCCTGCGCTGCGCGCTCAAGTGGCTGCAGAACATGGAGCCGCTCGGCGTGGGCGCGCGCGACCTCTCCGAATGCCTCACGCTGCAGCTGCGTGCGATGGAGCGCTGCGAGGCGCAGATGATCGCCATCCTCATCTGCAAGCAGCACCTGGAGCTGCTCGCCCGGCGCGACATGAAAAAGCTCATGGCCGCCACCGGCGCCGACGACGAGCTCATCAAGGAGGCGCAGGCCCTGATCGTGATGTGCGAGCCCAAGCCGGGCCGCCAGTTCGCACGCGCCGAGGCCAACATCATCGTGCCCGACGTGATCGTGCAGAAGGCGGGCCGCAACTGGAAGGTGGTGCTCAACCCCGAGGTGATGCCCAAGCTGCGCATCAACGACCTCTACGCGCAGGCGATCCGCGGCAACCGCGGCGCGGGCGGCGCGAACGGCGCCTTGAGCTCGCGCCTGCAGGAGGCGCGCTGGTTCATGAAGAACATCCAGCAGCGCTTCGACACCATCCAGCGCGTCTCGCAGGCGATCGTCGAGCGCCAGAAGAGCTTCTTCACGCACGGCGAGATCGCGATGAAGCCGCTGGTGCTGCGCGAGATCGCCGACGAACTCGGCCTGCACGAGTCGACCATCTCGCGCGTGACCACCGCCAAGTACATGGCAACCATGTTCGGCACCTTCGAGCTCAAGTACTTCTTCGGCTCCTCGCTCAACACCGAAGCCGGCGGCAATGCGTCGAGCACGGCGGTGCGCGCGCTCATCAAGCAGCTCGTCGCCGCCGAAGACCCGGCCAAGCCGCTGTCGGACAGCCAGCTCTCCAAGATGCTCGAAGAGCAGGGCATCCAGGTGGCCCGCCGCACGGTGGCCAAGTACCGCGAAGCGCTGCGCATCGCGCCGGCCAACCTGCGCAAGGCGATGTAGTGGCACTGCCCCTGTTCCTGCCGTGTGCGGCCGGGGTCGAGCCGCTGCTGGCCGACGAGGTGACGCGCATCCTGCCGGGCCGCACGGTTCACGTGGGCCGGGGTGGCGTGGGCGTCGACGGCGACCCCGCCGACGTGATGGCGCTCAACCTGGAGAGCCGCCTCGCGCAGCGTGTGCTCGCCGAGGTGGCCTCCGGCCCCTACTTCCACGAAGACGACATCTATGCGCTGGCACGCAGCGTCGACTGGACGCAGTGGATCACGCCGCAGCACACGCTGCGTGTCGACACCACCGCGCACCGCAGCCCGCTGCGCAGCCTCAACTTCGTCGCCCTGCGCGTGAAAGACGCGGTGTGCGACGTGCTGCGCGACGCGACCGGCGAGCGCCCGAGCGTCGACACCCGCCACCCCGACCTGCCGCTCTCGCTGCACCTCGGCGAGACACACGCCTCGGTCTACGTCGACACCTCCGGCGAGGCGCTCTTCAAGCGCGGCTGGCGCGAAGACAAGGGCGAGGCCCCGCTCAAGGAAACACTCGCCGCCGCCATGCTCGCGGCCGCCGGCTGGCAGGGCACGCCCGAAGCGGGCGGCGCGCTGCACGACCCCTGCTGCGGCTCGGGCACGATCGCCATCGAAGCCGCGCAGATCGCCTGTGGCGTGGCGCCCGGCCTGAAGCGCCGCTTCGCCTTCGAGCGCCTGCTGCCCTTTGCCGACCCCGACAGCCGCGCGCAGTGGCAGCGGCTCAAGAGCTACGCGCAGTCGCGCATCCATGCGAGCGCTGTGCCCATCTTTGCGAGCGACGTGTCCTTCCGCATGGTCGACTTCGCGCGGCGCAACGCACAGCGCGCGGGGGTGGAGCACGCCATCCAGTTCAACGGCGGTGATGCGCTGGAGCGGCCGGCGCCGCAACTGCCCGAAGACCTCGCCGGCACGCTGATGGTCAACCCGCCCTACGGCGAGCGCATCGATGTGTCGGGCAAGGCCGCCCGCCCCTCGATGCAGGAGCGCCCCGACGACAACCGCGCCGCGCCCGACGATTTCTTCCCGCGCCTGTCGGCCCACTGGAAGCGCGCCTACACGCAGCACCCTGCTGGCTGGACCGCCTGGGTGCTCAGCCCCGACATGAAGCTGCCGAGCGCGATGCGCCTGAAGGAGTCGCGCCGCGTGCCGATGTGGAACGGCCCGATCGAATGCCGCCTGTTCCGCTTCGAGCTCGTGGCCGGCTCGGCACGCGCTCAGTGATGTGACGGCAGGCTGAAGAAGAAGGTCGCGCCCTGCTGGCGCCCGGCCTGCGCCCACAGGCGCCCGCCATGCCGCTCGACGATGCGCTTGACGATGCTCAGGCCCACGCCGTGCCCCGGGAAGCGCTGGCCGTGCAATCGATGGAAGGGTTGGAAGAGCCGCTCGGCCTCGGCCGCGTCGAAGCCCACGCCGTTGTCGCGCACGAAGCAGACCTGCTCGCCTTCCTGCACGAAGGCGCCCACCTCCACCTGCGGCGGCTGCGCCTCGCGGCTGAACTTGAGGGCGTTGCCGAGCAGGTTCACGTACACCTGCCGCAGCAGGCCGGGGTCGGCCTCCACGGTGGGCAGCGGGCCCACGTTCACCGGCAGCGGCCTGCCATCGGGCTGGGCGAGGCGGATCTGCTCCAGCGTGTCCTGCACGAAGGTGTGCAGGTCGATGGGCTGGAGGGCAAGCTGGGCATCGTTGACGCGCGCCAGCGCCAGCAGGTCGTTCACCAGCTGGCCCGACGAATCGGCCTGGCTGGTGATGACCGACAGCAGGCGCTCGACGGTCGCGAGGTCGTGGCGGCCGAGGGCCTCGCTCGCCAGGCGAGACACGCCGGCGATCCCGCCGAGCGGCCCGCGCAGGTCGTGCGAGACGCTGCGGTTGAAGCTCTCGAGCCCCGCCACCATCTCGCGCAGTTCGGCGGTGCGCTGCGCCACGCGCTGCTCCAGCGTCTCGTTGAGCGACTGCAGCGCCGCTTCGGCCTGCTGGCGGCGCAGCAGCTCCTGCGCGGCGCGCCGCTGGGCGCGCAGCAGGCCGGTGGTGAGCACCGTGGTGCCGCTCACCACCACCGGCACGATCACCGCATAGCGCAAGGACGAGACCTCGATCAGGCCCATCCACGCGGCCACCAGCACGCCCGGGTACAGCATCATCGCGAGGAACACCAGCCCGTGGCCATGGCCCGGCTCTCGCCGCGCCGCCCACAGCGCCAGCAGCCCCTGGAACGCGAGAAAGCCCGCAAAGCCGGTGAACATGCCGAGCCGCCCCACCCAGCCCAGCCAGGCCACGGCCAGCAGCGCCAGCGTCACTGCCGACGCCAGCAGCGTGATGCGCCTTGCCGCCAGCTCCGGCACGTTGACGTAGCGCACGAAGCCCACGGTGAAGAGCAGCACGGCGAGCAAGGCGCCGACGCGCGCCTGCGAGTGGGCTTGGTCGCCCGCGGGTTGCAGGTGCCGGTCGAACGCATAGATCACGCAGATCAGCAGGTAGCTGATGGCGAAGCAGGCCGACCAGGGCTCACGCTGGCGGCGCCACACCACGAAGTGCAGCACGGCCAGCATGCCGGTCGTGAGCGCACCCGCCAGGGCGTAGACCTCGTTCGTCTGCATCGCTTCAGTGAACGCCGGAAACCGACAGCCGGTGCTTAGGGCTAACCAGCAGCGGCAGGGGCCGCGCCCCGCCGCTGCCGAGCCAGCCACACGAGCGTGCCGGCGAGCACCGCCAGCGGCAGCAGCGTGCCGATGTTCATCCACGTCCAGCCACCGGTGGTGACGAGTGCGCCGGAGCCGAAGGCGGTGAGCGCCATGGTGATGTAGACCCAGAAGTCCATCGCGGCCTGCGCGGTGGTGCGCTCCTCAGGCCGGTAGGCCTCGGTGAAAAGCGTGGTGCCGCCGACGTAGAGGAAGTTCCAGCCCACGCCGAGCAGCAGCAGGGCGCTGATGAAGTGCATCAGGTCCACGCCCGAGAGCGCGATGGCCACGCACACGAGGTTGAGCACGAGGCCTGCCACCAGGATGGGCATCACGCCGTAGCGCTTGATCAGGCTGCCGGTGAAGAAGCTCGGCACGAACATGCCGAGCACGTGCCACTCGAGCACCAGCGCGGCGCTGGAGAAGGGATGCTTGCACTGCGCCATCGCGATCGGCGTGGCCGTCATCAGGAGGCTCATCACGCCGTAGCCGAGCGCGCACGCCATCACCGCGACGATGAACACCGGCTGGCGTGCGATCTCGCGCAGGGGCCGTCCGGGGTGCGCGGCGCTGGGCACCGGCAAGGGAGGGAACGGGATGAAGGAGATCACCACGAGCGCCATCACCGCCACCACGACCAGTGCGGCATAGGCGCCGGCAAAGGGCACGGGCAGCACGTCGCGCGTGAGGTTCGCGAGCTGCGGCCCCACCACGCCGCCGAGGATGCCGCCCGCCAGCACCCAGGAGATCGCGCGCTCCTTGAACGCCGGGGTGACGAGCTCGGTGGCCGCGAAGCGGTAGAGGCCCGCACTCGCGTTGTAGTAGCCCGCGATCACCGTGCCGGCCACCAGCCACCAGAACTGGCGCTCCACCGCCGCCCAGGCGCACAGCGCGGTCGAGGCCATGGCCACCAGCAGGCTCAGCTGGAAGGCGCGCCGCCGGCCCCAGGCGCGGTGGTGGCGTGCCACGAGCCCGGTGAAGAGCGCACCGCCGGCCACGTAGCCCATCACCGGCAGCGTGGCCAGCCACACGTTGGGCGCGAGCTGCAGGCCGACGAGGCCGTTGATCGCGATGAAGGTGACGTTGTTGATCAGCAGGAAACCCTGGCAGAGCGTGAGCCACAGGAGGGACGCATTCATGGGCAGTCTCAGAGTGAACGCAGCGACAGGTGGGCGAGCACGGCCAGCGGGGCCGTGTCGGCGCGCAGCACGCGCGGGCCGAGGCCCACGCGGCGAAAGCCCCGGGCTTCGGCGAGCTGCACTTCGGCGTCGCTCAAGCCGCCTTCGGGCCCGCTCAGGAACAGCGCCGCACGGCTGAGGGGCAGGGCGCCGGTGTCGGCGCGGGGGTCGAGCACACAGGCTTCGACGCCCTCGCGCGCCGGCTGGCCGGCGAGCCA
The DNA here is from genome assembly GCF_016735515.1 of Piscinibacter sp. HJYY11. Lineage (NCBI taxonomy): Bacteria > Pseudomonadati > Pseudomonadota > Betaproteobacteria > Burkholderiales > Sphaerotilaceae > Piscinibacter > Piscinibacter sp. HJYY11. The sequence continues at coordinate 2,991,328 of NZ_JAERQZ010000001.1, forward strand.
CGCCGGCAGCGTGAGCACCGGCGCCACCTGGGGCACGCGGGTGCGACCGCTCTGCTCGCACGCCGCAACGGCCACGGCCTGCCAATGGGCCTGGCGCTTCTCGGCACGCTCGCCGGACAGGCGCAGCACCGAGCGCTCGCACACCAGCGGCTGCAGCGCCGCCACGCCGAGCTCGGTGGCTTTCTCGACCAGCGCGTCCATGCGCTCGTTGGCCGGCATGCCGATGGCCAGCGTGACGTGCTGCGCAAGCTCGCGATCGACGGGGTCGTGCGCCAGCAGCTGCACGCTCACCTGGCTGCGCCCCATCTGCTCCACCCGGGCCGACCATTCACCGCCGTGGCCGTTGAAGAGCGTCAGCGGATCGCCGGGCTGCAGGCGCAACACCTGCACATGCCGGGCGGGGCCTGGCGGCAAGTCGATCAGGGCATCGGGAACCAGGGCTTGGTCGACGAACACACGAGCGGGCATCCGGCGAGTGTGCCGCAAGCCGTCAGGGCTGTTGCGAACGGCGCGCGCTTTCAGCGCGCCGAGGCGCTGGCCGGTGTCAGCCGCCGAAGAGCGACCGGCGCGCCTTGTCGGCGACGGCCACTCCCTTGCGCTCGCGGATCTGCTCCAGCACCCGGTCGCCCACTGCGCGCAGCTCCTCGATGGTCGAGGCCTTCTCGACGGCGAGCGTGAGCGTGAAGCCACGCAGACCGAGCTCGCTCGAGATCAACTGGGTCAGCTTGGCGGTGAACTGGCCGTAGTCCATTTCACCCAGCGGCTCGTCGAGGTCGGGCGGAAGCGACATCGGCTGGGTCGCCGCGCCGCCCCGATCGGCCGAGGACGAACGGCCGCTCGACGACGAGGGGGCGGGGGCGATGAGGTTCAGCGACTCGAGGAACTTGAAATCCTCATGCTTCAGGCCCACCACGTTGGCCAGCAGCATCTCTTCGGTCTTGACCCCGTCGATCAGCAGCAGCAGGTTGCGCTGCAGGCGCTCCTTCACAAGGGCACGCGCCTGCACTTCGGCTCGTCCTGCTTCGGTCTTGCTCCAGATCACTGCTACCTCCCGTGAACCACCTGGTTTCGGTTTCCGGGCCCGATCGGCCCGTCACCAAACTCCCTCTATGGTCACCCATGGCGAGGCGACGTTCCGCATTAGAACCGCCACACCACGAAATTTTCACGATTTCCCGCCGCCTGCGAAGGAATTCTTCGCGGCGGCGGGAGGCGGAGGTCAGGCCGCCTTGTCGCGCAGCTCGCGGCGCAGGATCTTGCCGACCGGCGTCTTGGGCAGTTCGTTGCGGAACTCCACCACCTTGGGCCGCTTGTAGCCCGTCATGTTGGCTTCGCAGTAGGAACGCACGTCGGCCTCGGTGACGGCCGGGTTGCTGCGCACGATGACGAGCTTGACGGCTTCACCCGCCTTCGCGTCGGGCACGCCCACCGCGGCGCATTCGAGGATGCCCGGCATCTGCGTCACGACGTCTTCCACCTCGTTCGGGTAGACGTTGAAGCCGCTCACCAGGATCATGTCCTTCTTGCGGTCGACGATGCGGAAGTAGCCGCGGTCGTCCACGGTGCCGATGTCGCCGGTGCGGAAGAAGCCGTCGGCGGTCATCACCTTGGCGGTCTCGTCGGGGCGCTGCCAGTAGCCGGCCATCACCTGCGGGCCGCGGATGGCGATCTCGCCCGGAGTGCCGGGCGGCACCTCGTTGCCGTCGTCGTCGAGCAGCTTGAGCTCGGTGCCGGGCAGCGGCAGGCCGATGGTGCCGGTGAACTTGTCGCTGTCGGTCGGGTTGCAGGTGGCGGTGGGCGAGGTTTCCGACAGGCCGTAGCCCTCGACGATCGGGCAGCCGGTCTTCTCGAGCCACAGCTTGGCGGTCGCCTGCTGCACGGCCATGCCGCCGCCGACAGAGATCTTCAGGTGGCTCCAGTCGACCGTGTTGAAGTCGGGGTGGTTGGCCATTGCCATGAACAGCGTGTTGACCGCCGGCAGGCTGTGCACCTTCTCGCGCGACAGGTCCTTGAACACGGCGGGGATGTCGCGCGGGTTGGGGATCAGGATGTTGCAGCCGCCCATGCGCATGCCCAGCATCATGTTCGAGGTGAAGCCGAAGATGTGGTACAGCGGCAGCGCGGCCACGGTGGTGATCTGTTCGCCCGCGGGCATCTTCTTCAGGGCGGGCTGGTACCAGGCTTCGCACTGCAGCGTGTTGGCCACGAGGTTGCGATGCAGCAGCACCGCGCCCTTGCTCACGCCGGTGGTGCCGCCGGTGTACTGCAGCACGGCGATGTCGGTGGGCTTGGTGTCGGGCGCGCGGTAGGCAGCCTTGCGGCCGGCGGCCACGGCGTCCTTGAAGCGCACGGCGCTCGGCAGCGAGAACGCCGGCACCATCTTCTTCACGTTGCGCACGACGTAGTTGACGATCAGGCCCTTCACGCCGAGCAGGTCGCCCATCGAGGCGAGGATGACCTTCTTGGTGGGCACGGCGGCGTAGCAGGCCTGCAGCGTGGCGGCGAAGTTCTCGATGATCACGATCGCCTTGGCGCCCGAGTCCTTCAGCTGGTGCTCGAGCTCGCGCGGGGTGTACAGCGGGTTCACGTTCACCACCACCAGCCCGGCGCGGATGATCGCGGCCACGGCGATCGGGTACTGCGGCACGTTGGGCATCATGATGGCCACGCGGTCGCCCTTCTCCAGCCCCTGCGACTGCAGATAGGCCGCCAGCGCGCGCGACTGCTCGTCGATCTGGGCGAAGGTGAAGCCCTTGCCCAGGAACTTGTACGCCGTGGCGCTCGCGTGTTTCTTGAAGGCCTCTTCGATCAGTTCCAGCAGGGAGTTGTACTGGCCGAAGTTGATCTGCTCAGGCACGCTGGCCGGGTACTGCTTGAGCCAAGTCTTTTCCATTTTTGATTTCTCCGAGAGAGAGTCCGAGTAGGCGATCTGCATGAAGCGGGGCATTCTGACGCCGAACTGACGCTGGCTCCATCAGGGGTTTCGAGCGAACGGTCGTTCTTTTCTGGTGCAACGCCTCTAGAGAAGGCCCCAAAACGATTCGGCCCAGCCCCCCGTTGGTGGGGACCGGGCCGAGAACTACGTCACGGACGGGAGGGGCCGTTATTCCACGGCCTTCACCATGTCTTCCACGACCTTCTTGGCATCGCCGAAGACCATCATGGTCTTGTCCATGTAGAAGAGCTCGTTGTCCAGGCCGGCATAGCCGGCGGCCATCGAGCGCTTGTTCACGATGATGGTCTTGGCCTTGTAGGCCTCGAGGATGGGCATGCCGTAGATCGGGCTGCCCTTCACATGCGCCGCCGGGTTCACCACGTCGTTGGCGCCCAGGATGATGGCCACGTCGGCCTGGCCGAACTCGCCGTTGATGTCTTCCATCTCGAAGACCTGGTCGTAGGGCACCTCGGCCTCGGCCAGCAGCACGTTCATGTGGCCGGGCATGCGGCCGGCCACCGGGTGGATGGCGTACTTCACCGTCACGCCCTTCTCGGTCAGCTTGGCGGCCAGTTCCTTCACGGCGTGCTGGGCGCGGGCGACGGCCAGGCCGTAGCCCGGCACGATCACCACCGTCTCGGCGTTGCCGAGTACGAAGGCGGCGTCGTCGGCGCTGCCGCTCTTCACGTTGCGCTGCTGCTGCGCGCCACCGGCCGCGGCCGTGGCGTCACCGCCGAAGCCGCCCAGGATCACGTTGAAGAACGAGCGGTTCATCGCCTTGCACATGATGTAGCTCAGGATCGCGCCCGAGGAACCCACCAGCGAACCGGCAATGATCAGCATGCTGTTGTTGAGCGAGAAGCCGATGCCGGCGGCCGCCCAGCCCGAGTAGCTGTTGAGCATGGACACCACCACCGGCATGTCGGCGCCACCGATCGGGATGATGATCAGCACGCCCAGCACGAAGGCGATGGCCAGCAGCAGCCAGAAGTCGATGCGCGCTTCGCTGATCGTGTAGCCCACGATGAAGAAGAGCGCCGCCAGGCCCAGCACCAGGTTCAGGATGTGCTGACCCTTGAAGACGACCGGCGCGCCCTGGAACAGGCGGAACTTGTACTTGCCCGACAGCTTGCCGAAGGCGATCACCGAGCCGCTGAAGGTGATGGCGCCGATGGCCGCGCCCAGCGCCAGCTCGAGGCGGTTGCCGTGCGGGATGGCGGGCGCGCTCTTCGTGGAGATGCCGAAAGCCCAGGGCTCCACGGCCGCCGCGACCGCGATGAACACCGCCGCCAGGCCGATCATGCTGTGCATGAAGGCCACGAGCTCGGGCATCTTGGTCATCTCGACCCGCTTGGCCATGATGGTGCCGGCGGTGCCGCCGACCAGCAGGCCCAGCAGCACCCAGCCGAGGCCGAGCGCGTTGCCGCCGGCCAGCTTGACGATCAGCGCCCCGGTGGTCACCACGGCGATGGCCATGCCGACCATGCCGAAGATGTTGCCGCGGATCGAGGTGGTGGGGTGGCTCAGGCCCTTCAGGGCCTGGATGAAGCAGATGCTCGCAACGAGGTAGAGCAGGGTGACGACGTTCATGCTCATGTCACGCACCCTCCTTCGCGGGAGCCTTCTTCTCTTTCTTCTTGAACATCTCGAGCATGCGGCGCGTCACGAGGAAGCCGCCGAAGACGTTGACCGCGGCCAGCGCCACGGCGAGCACGCCCATGGTCTTGCCCAGGCCCGTCTCGGTGAGCGCGGCCGCCAGCATGGCACCCACGATCACGATGGCGGAGATGGCGTTGGTCACGGCCATCAGCGGAGTGTGCAGGGCCGGGGTCACGGTCCACACCACGTGGTAGCCCACGTAGATGGCGAGCACGAAGATGATGAGGTTGGTGATGGTCGGCGAGATGATGTCCATCCGACGTTCTCCTTGGAATGAATTCTTGAGACTTACAGCTTGCGGATTTCTTTGACCTTGTTGCGCTCGTCGAGCAGCACCACGGTGGGCTTGTAGGTGGCGGAGTTGACCTCGCTCATCGTCGCGTAGGTGCAGATGATGAGCAGGTCGCCCACATGCGCCTTGCGGGCCGCGGCACCGTTCAGGGAGATCGTCCCCGAACCCTTGGGCGCCTTGATGATGTAGGTGGAGAAGCGCTCGCCGTTGTTGATGTTGTAGAGCTCGATGCGCTCGTACTCCACCATGTTGGCGGCGACCATGAGGTCTTCGTCAATGCCGCATGAACCTTCATAGTGAAGGTCGGCTTCGGTGACGGTGGCGCGGTGCAACTTCGCCCGCAGCATCACTCGGTTGTTCATGCTGGCCTCTTACTTCCGCTTCACTTCGCCGCCCTGCGTCATCAGGCAGGCGGCCACGATGTCGTCGTCCATCGGCACGTTGAAGCCGCCTTCCTTGGTGATGACGAGCTTGAGGAAGTCGAGCACGTTGCGGGCGTAGAGCGCGCTGGCGTCGGCGGCCACGAGCGCCGGCAGGTTGGTCTCGCCGACCAGCGTGACGCCGTGCTTCATGACCGTCTTGTTGGCCTCGGTCAGCGGGCAGTTGCCGCCCTGCGCGGCGGCCAGGTCGACGATCACGGAGCCCGGCTTCATCGCCTTGACCATCTCCTCGGTCACGAGCACCGGCGCGGCACGGCCGGGGATGAGGGCGGTGGTGATGACGATGTCGGCGGCGGCCACGCGCTTGGCGACCTCGACCTTCTGGCGGTCGAGCCAGCTCTGCGGCATGGGCTTGGCGTAGCCGCCCACGCCTTCGGCGGCTTCCTTCTCTTCCGGCGTGTCGTACGACACGTCGATGAACTTGGCACCCAGCGACTCGACCTGCTCCTTCACCGAAGGCCGCACGTCGGACGCCTCGATCACGGCGCCCAGGCGCTTGGCGGTGGCGATGGCCTGCAGGCCGGCGACGCCGACCCCGAGGATGACGACGCGTGCGGCCTTCACGGTGCCGGCGGCGGTCATCAGCATCGGGAAGAAGCGCTGGTATTTGTCAGCCGCGATCATCACGGCCTTGTAGCCGGCGATGTTGGCCTGCGAGGACAGCACGTCCATGCTCTGCGCGCGGGTGGTGCGGGGTGCTGCTTCGAGCGCGAAGCTCGTGAGGCCGGCACGGGCGATGCGCTGCAGGCCGGCGGCGTCGAAGGGGTTGAGCATGCCGACGAGGTTGGCGCCGCTCTTCATCAGCGACAGCTCCGAGTCGACCGGCGCCCGCACCTTGAGCACCAGGTCGGCCCCGAAGGCGCCGGCTTGGTCCGTGATCTCGGCACCTGCGGCGAGGTAGGCCTCGTCGGTGGCGCTGGCGGCCACGCCGGCGCCCGACTGGATGCGCAGGGTGTGGCCCTGCGCCTTGAGTTTCTTCGCGGTTTCAGGCGTGACGGCCACGCGCGTCTCGCCGGCCACCGTCTCGAGCGGTACCCCAATCAACATGGAACTGACTCCTCCGTCACGGGCGCGTTTGTGGAACTTGCGCCGAACTTACAAAAACACGCGAGCGTAACGCATCACGCGCACGCCGTCGTCTCCTTGGCGTCACAGGAGAGGCACGCGACTACCATGCCGCCCCATGACTGAACGTTGGAAACCCAGTGTCACCGTGGCCGCCGTCATCGAGCGGGTCGTCGACGGCGAGAGCCGCTTCCTGTTGGTGGAAGAAGACACTGCCGAAGGTTTGAAGCTCAACAACCCGGCCGGCCACCTCGAGGAAGGCGAGTCTCCGGAGCAGGGCGTGTGTCGCGAGGTGCTGGAAGAAACCGCCTGTACCTTCGCGCCGCAGTGCGTGGTGGGCGTGTACCTGTCGCGCTTCCAGCGGCCCGCGACCGGCGAAGACGTGACCTACGTGCGGCTCGCCTACGCCGGCACCGTCGGTGAGCCCAACGCCGGCCGCCGGCTGGACGACGGCATCGTGCGCACCGTGTGGATGACGCTGCCCGAGCTGCGCGCGAGCCGGGAGCGGCACCGCAGTGCCCTCGTGCTCACCTGCATCGAGGACTACCTGGCCGGCCGGCGCCACCCGCTCTCGCTGGTGCAGGCCGATGCCACGGTCTACGCGCCCGAGATCAAGCGCTAGGCACCACCTCTGCTGACATGCCGCTGGCAGCAGGCGGCGCGCACGATCGGCCCCTTTCGCCGCACCCGCACAAGGAGCTGACATGCCATGCCCCACCGCGCACCACGCGCCCGACGACTTCGATTTCATCCTGGGCGACTGGCGCGTGCAGCACCGGCGGCTCAACACCCGCCTGGCGGGCTGCCAGGACTGGACCTCGTTCGAGGGCCTGTCGTCGACCCGCCAGACCCTGGGCGGCTTCGGCAACGTCGAAGACAACCTGCTGCACTTCCCCGACGGCGACGTGCGCGCCATCGCGATGCGTTCGTACGACCCGGCCACGATGACCTGGGCAATCTGGTGGCTCGACGGCCGCCACCCGCACCGGCTCGACGTGCCGGTGGTGGGCCGTTTCTCCGAGGGGACGGGCGTCTTCTACGCCGACGACAGCTTCGAGGGGCGGCCCATCCGCGTGCGGTTCACCTGGCGCCGCCACGCCGCCACCGGCCACCCGATGTGGGAACAGGCGTTTTCGGCCGATGCTGGCAGCAGCTGGGAAACCAACTGGACCATGGCGTTCACACGCCTGGCACGCTGACGCCCTCGGGAATCACTTCGCCGCCATCACCTCCAGCAGCTCCACCTCGAAGACGAGCGCCATGCTCGGCTCGATCTTGCCGCCGGGCGCGCCGCGCTTGCCGTAGCCCATCTCGGGCGGAATGAAGAGCTTCCACTTGTCGCCGACCTTCATCTTCTGCAGCGCCTGCGTCCAGCCGGGGATCACCTGGTCGACCTGGAAGGTGGCGGGCTCGCCGCGCTTGACCGAGCTGTCGAACACCTCACCGTTGAGCAAGGTGCCGGTGTAGTGGACCTTCACACGGTCGTTGGCCTTCGGGCTGGCGCCCTTGCCGCTCTTGATGATCTGGTACTGCAGGCCGCTTGGCAGGGCGGTCACGCCGGGCTTCTTGGCGTTGTCGGCCATGAACTTGGCGGCGGCTTCGCTGTTCTTCTTCTCGGCCGCCTCCTGGCGGGCGGTGCGCTGGGCCATCAGCTGCTGCTGGAACTTGTTCATCACCTCGACCTGCTGCTCCTGCGTGAGCGCCGGCTGCTTCTTCTTCAGCGCGTCCTGCACGCCGCGCTGCAGCGCCTCGGTGTCGATGTCGGGCACTTCCTTGCTCACCGACGAGCCGAAGTTGAAGCCGATGGAATAGGCGGCCTTCTGCGCATCGGTGTTGAGCTTGGGCGCGGGGTCGGCGGCGAAAGCCGGCAGGGCGAGGCACAGGGCCAGGGCGAAGGCGTGTTTCATGTCGCGGTGGTCGGGTAGAGCGAAGGCGCGAGTATCCGCTGTCCACCGGTCGCCCAAGTGACCCTCGCACAGTGCGAGGCTTGCTAAGGTCGTCTGCATGAAGATCTCGGAACTGGCCCGCCGCACCGGCGTCTCGGTGCACCGCCTGCGGCGTTACGAAGACACCGGGTTGATCCACGCCGAGCGGCAGCCCTCGGGCTACCGCGAGTTCAGCGAGCGCACGGTGCGCGAGGTGGTGTTCATCTCGATGGGGCGCGACCTCGGCTTCTCGCTGCAGGACCTCGCCGACACCGTGCCCCGCTACCGCGCCGGCACGCTGACCTTCGACCAGATGGTCGAGGCCATGCAGGCGCGCATCGCCGAGGTCGATGCGGTCATCGCCGAGCAGCGCGCGTTGCGCAAGAAGCTGGTGGCGCACATCGACTGGCTGCAGCAGCGCCAGCGCGAGATCGAGAAGCTCCGCCTGGCCCCCAAGGGAGGCTGGATCCGGCCTCGGAAGGATCGGTCGTGATCCCCGACGGGTACGCGCGCCACACCCGACGCAGCCCGCTCACCGACCCGTGGGAGCCGCTCTTCGCCCGCGAGGCGGGCGACGCCGTCCAGCTGGCGGTCGAGATCCGTGAAGCGCATTGCAACGCGCGCGGCTTCGCCCACGGCGGGCTCGTGAGCGCCCTGGCGGACAACGCGATGGGCCTGTCGGCCGTGCGCCTCGCACGCCAGCAGCCGGGCCAGGCGCAGGCCAGCGCCGTGACGGTGACGCTCGCTCTCGACTTCCTCGACACCGCCCGCATCGGCGACTGGCTGGAGGTGCAACCGAGCGTGTTGAAGCTCGGCCGCACGCTCGCGTTTGCGGAGTGCCGCGTGGTGTGTGGCGATCGCCTCGTCGCACGCGGCAACGCGAGCTTCAGGATGGTCTGAAGCGTGTCGTGCGCGCCTCAGGCGCCGACGAGCGCCGACTGGCGCCGCCAGTGCACGATCTCGGCGATGGTGAGCGTCGGCAGGCCGTGCGCGAGCGCGAACCGGTCGACCTCGTCGCCGCGCGCCATGGTGCCATCGGGGTTCATCAGCTCGCACAGCACGGCGGCGGGCTTGAGGCCGGCCATGCGCATCAGGTCCACCGAGCCTTCGGTGTGGCCGTCGCGCTGCAGCACGCCGCCAGGCCGCGCGCAGAGCGGGAACACATGGCCCGGCCGCACCAGGTCACCGGGCTGGGCATCGTCGGCAATCGCCGCGCGGATGGTCGTCACCCGATCGGCCGCGCTCACGCCGGTGGCCACGCCGTGGCGCGCCTCGATCGACACGGTGAAGGCCGTGCCGTAGCGGCTCTCGTTGCAGGGCACCATGGGCTGCAGTGCCAGCCGCGCCAGCGTGTCGGGCGGCAGGCACAGGCAGACGATGCCGCTGCCCTCGCGGATGAACATCGCCATCACCTCGGGCGTGATGTGCTCGGCGGCGACGATGAGGTCGGCCTCGTTCTCGCGCTCGTCGTCGTCGAACAAAAGAATCGGCCGGCCGGCATGCAACGCGCGCAGCGCGGTTCGCAGGCGATGGGGGAAGGTGTTGAAGGTCGGTTGAGACATGAAACGCTCCTCGTTGAGTGGACGAAAAGACGTTCCAGGGCGCGCAGACACACGGCGGCCCACAGCGGCGGGCGGTGGGCTGCCATGCATCAGCACATCTTCTTTCATCCGGACTGTGACCGTCGGCCCTGGCCTCGCACCAGGTCTGCTGACCCTCGCCCTGAGAAGAGCGAGACGCTCGCGGGCTCGCAGCCGCTGTTGGAACAGGAGGCTGCCTACCGCCGGTGGGGAATTCCGCCCCGCCCTGAAGACGTGTGCCGGCACCAACGCCGGCGCGGCCATCTTGCGCCTGCGATGCGGTGGCGGCTGTCGTGTGCGTGACGCATCGCAGGGCATCGATTTTTTCGATGCCGCGACCGAAAAACTTTCCATCCACGACGCGGACGGCTCGGCTCACCATGCACGCACCCGACGACAGGAGGCCCCATGCAACGCCGACACCTGCTGCTCACCGCCGCCGCAGCCCTCGCGCCCGCGGCCGCCCGCGCCACCACGGTGTGGACCATGCCAACCGGCTACAAGGCCGACTCCTTCCAGGGCCAGAACGTCGCGCGTTTCGCGCGGTCGGTGGAGGCCGCCACCGGCGGCAGCCTGCGCATCCAGGTGCAGCCCGACAACCAGGGCGTGCCCTTGGCGCAGATCGCCGCCGCGGTGCGCGCAGGCCGCGTGCAGGCCGGCGAGGTCATCATGACGGGGCTCGCACAGGACATCCCGATCGCCGGCGCCGACGCCGTGCCCTTCGTGGTGTCGAGCTACGAGGACGCGCAGCGTCTGTGGCAGCACCAGCGCCCGCTGGTCGAGCGCCACTTCGAGGCGCGCGGGCTGAAGCCGCTTTTCGCCGTGCCGTGGCCGCCGCAGGGCCTCTACACCATCCGCCCGGTGCGCAGCGCCGACGACCTGCGCGGCACCCGCATGCGCACCTACAACGCGACCACCGTGCGCATTGCACAGCTGCTCGGCGCCGAGCCGGTCGACGTGCCGATGTCGCAGGTCGGCCAGGCGCTCGCCGACGGCCGCATCGACACCATGATCACCTCCGCCGTGACCGGCGTGGAGAACAAGGTCTGGAGCGCCTTCAAGTTCTTCTACGAGATCAACGCCTGGTTCCCGAAGAACCTGACCTTTGCCAACGCCGCGGCCTACGCGGCGCTGACCGAAGCGCAGCGCCTGGCCGTGCTGCAGGCGGCCAGCGCCGCCGAGGTCGCCGGCTGGGCCGCCAGCCGCGTGGCCGCCATCGAGTCGGCGCAGGAGCTGCGCCGCCACGGCCTGCGCACCGAGCCGGCACCGCCGCTGCTGCAGCCGGTCATCCGCCGGCTGGGCGAGCGCTTCTCGCTCGAGTGGCTGCAAAGCGTGGGGCGCGAGGCCAACGAGGTGTTCGTGCCCTTCTACGCCGCACGCTGAAGGCCGGCGATGAACGCGACGCGGCGCAGTCCCCCTGCGCCAGCGCCGCCGGGGCGCGCTTCCTACAATCGCGCCCATGGCGAAAGTGCGTGTGGTCGTGGGCTTGAGCGGGGGTGTCGACTCCGCGGTGAGCGCCTACCTGCTCAAACAGCAGGGCCACGAGGTCATCGGCATCTTCATGAAGAACTGGGAGGACGACGACGACAGCGAGTACTGCTCGTCGCGCCAGGACTTCCTCGACGCCGCCTCGGTGGCCGACGTGCTCGGCATCGAGATCGAGCATGTGAACTTCGCCGCCGAGTACAAGGACCGTGTCTTCGCCGAGTTCCTGCGCGAGTACCAGGCCGGGCGCACGCCCAACCCCGACGTGCTGTGCAACGCCGAGATCAAGTTCAAGGCCTTCCTCGACCACGCCATGCGCCTGGGCGCCGAGAAGATCGCCACCGGCCACTACGCCCGCGTGCGCGAGGTGGCCGGGCAGCATCAGCTGCTCAAGGGCCTGGACCCGCTGAAGGACCAGAGCTACTTCCTGCACCGCCTCACGCAGGCGCAGCTCTCCAAGACCATGTTCCCTGTCGGCGAGCTGCCCAAGACCGAGGTGCGCCGCATCGCTGCCGAGATCGGCCTGCCCGTTGCTTCGAAGAAAGACTCCACCGGCATCTGCTTCATCGGCGAGCGGCCGTTCCGCGAGTTCCTCAATCGCTACCTGGCCAACAAGCCCGGCCCGATCCTCGACGACCGCGGTCGGCAGGTCGGCGAGCACGTGGGCCTTTCCTTCTACACGCTGGGCCAGCGCAAGGGCATCGGCATCGGCGGGCGGAAGGAACGCGGTGCGGCCAAGGGCGGCAGCGAGCACGAACCCTGGTTCGTGGCGCGCAAGGACATGGCCCGCAACACGCTCTCGGTGGTGCAGGGGCACGACCACCCGTGGCTGCTGTCCGACGGCCTGGTCGCCGACGACATCAGCTGGGTGGCCGGCCAGGCGCCGTCCGCGGGGCCGGTGGCCGCCAAGACACGCTACCGGCAGAGCGACGCGCCCTGCGCCATCGCCCCCACGGCCGGTGGCTTCAGTCTGCACTTCGACAGCCCGCAATGGGCCGTGACGCCGGGGCAGTCGGCCGTCATCTACGACGGCGAGGTCTGCCTGGGCGGTGGCGTGATCGCCGCCGCCGTGAGCGCGCCGGTCGCTGCCACGGCGAAGTAAGCCAGCGCTCATCAACCACGGGTAACGGCCGCCAGAGCGGCCCCGTGAACTGCTGCACGCCCGTTCGCGCCAGGCTTCAAGTCGCCCGGTTGCACGCCGATACACCGAGGAGCCCGACCGACCGGCCGGGCCCTGCTGTCGACGCGCCCACCATGCCCCGTTTCCCCCTTGCCTCCGTCCTGGCGCTCAGCCTGCTGGTGCCCGCGCTCGCGCAGGCCGCCGCGGTCGGGGTGACCGTGACGAATGAAGCCGGCCAGCCCCTCGCCGACGCGGTGGTGATGCTGGAAGCGGCGGGCGCCAAGCCGCCGGTCAAGCCCATGCCCACCGTCGAGGTGTCGCAGGCCAAACGCCAGTTCAACCCGCGCGTCACCGTGGTCACGGTCGGCACGGCGGTCAGCTTCCCGAACTTCGACACCGTGCGCCACCACGTGTATTCGTTCTCCCCGATCAAGACCTTCGAGCTGAAGCTCTACGCCGGCGTGCCCGCGAGCCCGATCGTGTTCGACAAGCCCGGCGTCGCCGTGCTCGGCTGCAACATCCACGACCGCATGGCCGCGTGGGTGGTGGTGGTCGACACGCCCTACCACGCACGCACCGATGCCCAGGGCCACGCCCGGCTCGAAGGCGTGCCGGCCGGCCCCTACCGCCTACGCGCCTGGCACGCAGGCGTGGCGCCCGGCAAGGAGCCGGCGCCCATCACCCTCAACGTCGCCGCCGGCGACGCGCAAAGCCGGCTCACCCTGCCGGCCGCCCCGCTGTGAGCACGCCCGCTCTGCCCAGCCCCTCGGCGCCGGCGCGCCCCGGCCCGCTGACCCGCGTGCGGCTGTGGATGCGCAAGTCGCTCAGCGCGCGCATCGTCTTCGTGTTCCTGGGCCTGCTGCTGGTGGTGCAGGGCCTGAGCTCGCTCGCCATCCGCGCGAGCATCGACCACAACGCCCGCGCCGTGATCGACACCGACCTGGCCGTCGGCGAACGCCTGCTCCGGCGCCTGCTGCAGCAGAACGCCCACAAGCTCACCGAAGGCGCCACGCTGCTGACCGCCGACTACGGCTTCCGCTCCGCGGTGACGAGCGGCGACGAGGCCACGATCGGCTCGGTGCTCGCCAACCACGGCGAGCGCATCGGCGCGAGCGTGGCGGCGCTGCTCGACACCGACTACAGGATCCGCGCCTCGGCCCATGCCGACGCGCTCACGCTGCAGCCGGTGCTGCAGCGCGTCGCGCAGCAACAGGGCCGCATGCCCGCAGGCGACGTGGTGCTGGTCGACGACCGGCCCTTCCAGTTCGTGCTGGTGCCGCTGCGCGCGCCGGTCACGGTGGGCTGGGTGCTGATGGGCTTCCCGGTCGACCAGCGCCTGGTCGATGAAATGCTGGACTACTCGTCGCTGCACGTGAACCTGGAAATGCGCAGCACGCCGCAAGCCCCCTGGCGCCTGCTGCTGTCGACCTTGCCGAAGGAGTCGCGCGACGCCTTCGAGCGCCTGGGCACGCGCATCGACCGCGACGCCTCGGGCACGGTGGCGCTGCCCGGCGGCGAATACCAGACGCGCGCCGTCATGCTGACCGGCAGCGATGCGCAGGGCCCCGCGGTGTCGGCGCTGCTGATGCTCTCGGTCGACGACGCGGTGGCGCCCTACCGCCAGCTGCAGCTCGGCCTGGCGGCGCTCACGCTGCTGGGCGTGGTCGTGTTCGCCCTCGGCAGCGTGCTGACGGCCCGCCGCGTGACCACGCCGCTGCGCCGCCTGGTGGCCGCGGCCGAGCGGCTCGGCGCCGGCGACTACGCGACGCCCCTCGGCGGGCAACGCCGCCACGACGAGGTGGGCGACCTGGCCCAGGCCTTCGAGCGCATGCGCGTCAACGTGGCCAGCCAGCAGGAAGAGATCCTCAAGCTCGCCTACTGGGACAGCCTCACCGGCCTGCCCAACCGCGTGCAGTTCCGCAACGCGGTGATCGAGGCGCTGGCGCTCGGCCAAGCCGACGGCCGCTCCATCGCGGTGGTGATGCTCGACCTCGACCGCTTCAAGCACGTCAACGACGTGCTGGGCTACCGCTTCGGCGACCTCATGCTCAAGGGCGTGGCCGAGCGGCTGTCGCAGCAGGCGGTGCGCAACGGCGACCTGGTGGCCCGCCTGGGCGGCGACGAGTTCGCCGTGCTGCTGGCCGACCTGGAGCCCAGCGACGACCTCGCGCACACCCGCTCGGTGGCGCAGCGCCTGCACGCGGCATTCGGCGACGTGATGACGCTCGAAGACCACTCGGTCGACATGAGCGCGAGCTTCGGCATGGCGGTGTGGCCCCACCACGCGAGCGACGCCGACGGCCTGCTCAACCGCGCCGAGGTGGCGATGTACCAGGCCAAGCGCCGCAGCGACGGCCCGATGCTCTACGACCCGGCGCTCGACGCGGCGAGCAGCCAGACGCTCACCCTGCTCGGCGAGCTGCGCCACGCCGTCGACCACCGCGAGCTGCGCCTGTACCTGCAGCCCAAGCTCGCGCTCGACACCGGCCACGTCGTCGGCGCCGAGGCGCTGATCCGCTGGCAGCACCCGCAGCGCGGCCTCGTGCCGCCGATGCAGTTCATCCCCTTTGCCGAGCAGACCGGCTTCATCCGCACGCTCACGCTGTGGGTCTTCGAGGAAGCCGCGCGCATGTGGCGCGTGCTCAACGAGTCGGGCCTGCGCATCGCGATCTCGGTCAACCTCTCCACGCGCGACCTGCTCGACCTGGAGCTGCCGCAAAAGTTCGAGGCGCTGCTGGTCAAGCACATCGTGCCGGCCGAGGCCTTCTGCCTCGAGATCACCGAGAGCGCGATCATGGACGACCCGCAGCGCGCCATGGGCACGCTGGAGCGCCTGTCGAACCTGGGCTTCCGCCTCTCCATCGACGACTTCGGCACCGGCTACTCCTCGCTCGCCTACCTCAAGCGCCTGCCGGTCGACGAGATCAAGATCGACCGCTCCTTCGTGATGGGCATGGAGAAGGACGCGAACGACGCGCGCATCGTGCGCTCGACCATCGACCTCGCGCACGGCCTCGGCCTCACGGTCGTCGCTGAAGGCGTGGAAAACGCGCAGGTCTGGCAGCTGCTGCGCGAGCAGTCCTGCGACGAGGCGCAGGGCTTCCACATGAGCCGCCCGATGCCCAGCGCCGAGTTCGCCTCCTGGTCGCTGGGCTGGACGACCCGCCTGTCGGCGATGAAGCTCTCCAGCCCCAGCAGCAGCAACGTCACGCTGCACTGAGCGGGCGCGCGGGCAGGGCCCCTCGGTACCATCCGCGGCGCACCACAACACATCCAGAGGAGGACTTCATGATTCGCCAACTGCGCCTGCCGGCGCTCGCACTCGCCGTGCTGCTGGCCAGCGGCTGCGCCGTCATCCAGCCCGTCGTGCCCGCCGCCGCCGCGCCCGATGCGGCCTCGGCCTACATCGCAGGCGCCTTCACCCGCGTGAGCAGCGGCGGCTTCGCCTTCATCGCGCGAAACGCCGACACCGGCGAGGAGTACGCCCTGCCGCTGGGCGCCGACACGCCGTTTCCCACCGACGTGGAAAACCAGGTCGTGGCCATCAAGGTGCCGCCCGGCCGGTATGCGATCACGCAGTGGATCACCTATGCGACGCTGACCAAGGAACGCATCACCAAGTCGAACATCACCAACGCCGTGCTGAGCGAGCCCTTCACCGTGGCCCCCGGCTCGGTGACCTACCTCGGCAACTACAGCGTGACCACCACGCGGGCCGGCACCTCGATGCACTTCCGCATCAGCCCGAAGGTGGTGACCTCGGCCGATGCGCGCACGGGCTTCCTCAAGGCCTACCCGGGTTTCCAGTCGCAAAGCTTCGCCTGCAAGCTCTGCGTCGACACGGTGCTGGCGCGCGTGCCCCGGCCGGCGGCCGCGGCGTCGAGCCCGGCCCCTGCGCCTTCCGCGGTGAAGTGAAGCTCAGGCCCGCAGCAGCGGGCCGAGCAGGCGCGCGGCCTGGCGCAGTCGCTGGTCGGTGAACCCGGCGTAGCCGAACACCCAGCCCCGCCGCCGCGTCTCGATGGCATAGAGCGACAAGGGCGCGAGGTAGACGCCGACGTCCGCCGCCGCGCGGCTCAGCGCCGTGTCGTCACGCCCCGTGCCGATCTCGAACGCGAGGTGCATGCCCTGTGCCGCCGGCACGAGCTGCAGCCGCCCCTCGGTCGCCTTGCGCACCGACTCGACCAGCACCGCCTGCCGCTCCTGGTAGAGCTCGCGCATGCGCCGCAGGTGGCGCAGCAGGTGGCCTTCGGTGATGAAGCGCGCCAGCACCTCCTGCGCCGCGCCCGGGCTGTGGCGGTCGGTCAGCGAGCGGGCGCTCGCGAAGGCATCCACGAGCACGTGCGGCAGCACGATGAAGCCCAGGCGCAAGCCCGGGTGCAGCGTCTTCGAGAAGGTGCCCACGTAGAGCACCCGCTCGCTGTGCGGCAGGCTGCACAGCGCCGGGATGCGGTGCGCGCCGTACTGGAACTCGCCGTCGTAGTCGTCCTCCACGATCCAGGCCTGCTGCTGGCGCGCCCACTCGAGCAGCTCCAGCCGGCGCGGCAGCCCCATGTGCACGCCGAGCGGGAACTGGTGCGTCGGCGTGACCACCGCCATGCGCGCCTTCGGCCAGCGCGCCGCGCCCTCGGCGATGGCCAGGCCCTGCGCATCCACCTCCACCGGCCGCGCCACGATGCCGTGGCTCACCAGGCAGGCGCGGATGCCCAGGTAGCCCGGGTCCTCGACCATCACCTCGTCGCCCACGTCGAGCAGCAGCCGGGCCACCAGGTCGATGGCCTGCTGCGAGCCCGAGGTCACCACCACCTGCTGCGGCTCGCAGTGGATGCCGCGCGACACCAGCAGCCACTGTGCGATCGCCTCGCGCAAGGGCTTGTGGCCGGCTGGAGAACCGTACTGCGCGGTCGCCTGCTGCACGCTCGGCGGCACCTGGCGCGCGAGGCGCGACCACAGCGCGAAGGGAAAGTCCGGCACCGAGGGCACGCCGATGCGGTAGGGCACCACCGCCGACACCGGCGGGCGCCAGCGCAGCGCGGTGTCGGCAATCTGGCGGCCGCGGTCCGACAGGCCGCCCTCGGGCAGCAGGGCGGCGCCGCGCTTGCGAGGCGCTGCCGCGGGGGCGGCGGGGCGCAAGTCGGCCAGGTCGGGGGCGACGTAGCTGCCGTCGCCCACCCGCGCCACCACGTAGCCCTCGGCGCGCAGCCGGTCGAGCGCCCACAGCACGGTGTTGCGTGACACGCCGAGCGCCTGGGCGTGCTCGCGCGAGGGCGGCAGCCGGCTGCCCGGCGCGAACGTGCCCTGCTCGATCGCCGTGCGCAGCTGCAGGTAGACCTGCTGGCGCAGAGAGGCGCCGGCCCGGGACCGTGGCGGCTGCTTCAGAACGCGAACACCGCACCCAAGGTGAACCCCTGGGTCACATCGCGCGCGTCCGTCTTGACCGGGGGGAAGGTGCCCGTGCGGTCAGTCAGCACCACGTCGCGCGCCTTGATCACCTGCGAGCGGTAGCCGACGCTGAAGTTCATCGACCGGATGAAACGGCTGAACGGCACGGTGTAGCCCAACCCCACCTCGCTGAGCGAATAGTCCGCCTTGAAGTCGGCGTTGGTGTCCGACTTGATCTTGAGCACGCCGATGCCCAGCGCGCCGTAGACCGAGAAGCCGCCGGCAAGGGGAGACGCAGCGCTCACGCCCAGGGTCGGGCCGGACACCTGGTACGCCTTGGTTCCCGTCGGCGCGTTGATCTGGTCAAACTTCTTGAAGCCGACGGAGGCGGTCAACCCGGGCGTGATCGAGTAGCCGAAGTTGGCGTCGATTTCCCGCCGCTCGAATTCCCATCGGCCGCTTGGCTCCTTGAACTCGTAGGTCTTCGGAACGGCGAAGCTCAGCGAGCCGATGAAGTCGCGGTAGCGGAAGCTCACCTGAGGAATGATGATGGGCTTGGCCTCCGACGAGAGCTGGTTGATCACGTCGTCCTGCACCGTGTTCACGTCGCCGACCCACGTCGACCACTCGGCGAACCACACTTTCGTTCCGAAGGTGACACCGAAATTCGAGTCCTGGGCCTGCGCGGCGCCCGCGGCCAAGGCGAGGGTCAGCGCACACAGGGTGTGAAGGCGCGGCGGCACACGCCGGCCAGAGCGATCGGTTGTTTGCATGTTGGCTCCAACGACAGACGGGAAGGACAGAAGAAGTCGAAGCCGGCGCGGCACCGGCTCCGGGCGATGGCTTGGCGCGTCCGACGGCCATGTGTCCAAGCCGACCGGATGTTAGGCGTGACGAAAGTCAGCTTCCCCCTCAAAAAAGCGGATGCGACACCGGTGGACCTGGGATATCTTTTGAGAAAGGGACGTGATAGAGCCGGAACGGCCATCACCGCACGCGAGTGATCCGTGCGACGGGATGCACCACATGAACAAGAGCAGGACCACCTTCATCGCTGGCATCGCCGTTGCCACCGGGCTGGTGGCCGCCTGCCTTGTGCCGGCCACGGCGGCCACCGCCCAGGCGCGCAACGCGGCACAGGCCGAGCCGCGCCGGGTGGCGCTGGTGGTGGGCAACGCCCGCTACACCGGCGTGCCGGTGCTGGTGAACACGCTCAACGACGCCGAAGACATGTGCAAGGCCCTGCGCGAGCTCAGGTTCGACGTGCTGTGCGTCAAGGACCTCAAGACCCGCCGCGACTTCAAGCGCGCGGTGCAGGACTTCACCGCCAAGCTCGGCAGCGGCGCGGCCGGCCTTTTCTACTACGCCGGCCACGGCCTGCAGATCGACGGCGAAAACTACCTCGTGCCCACCGACGCCCGCATCGACAAGAAGGAAGACGTCGAGGACGAGACGGTGAGCCTGCGCTACGTGATGGCTTCGCTCGACGAGGCGCGCGCCGATTTCAGCTTCATCATCCTCGACGCCTGCCGCAACAGCCCCTTCACCCGCGGCTTCACGCGCGCCGTCAACCGCGGCCTGGCCGCCGTGAGCGACACGCCCACCGGCTCGCTGGTGCTCTACTCCACCGCCGCCAACGACACCGCCTCCGACGGGCCGAGCGGCCAGCGCAACAGCCCCTTCACCAAGCACCTGCTCGCCAACATGAAGCAGCCGGGGCTGACGGTCGAGTCAATGATCAAGAAGGTCTCGGCCGGTGTGCAGGCCGACACCCAGATCCCCGGCGGCAAGCGCCAGGTGCCGTTCAGCTATGGCTCGTTCACCGGCGAGTTCTGCTTCGCCGGCTGCGCCAGCCCGACCGAACAGGCCGAGACCGCCCGCCTGCGCAAGGAGCGCGAGGCGCTCGAGAAGGCGCAGGCCGAACTGGCCTTGCGCGAGGCCGAACTCAAGCGAGCCGCGCCGGCGCCTGCCCCGGCACCGCCGCCGGAGCCGGTCTCCCGCACCACCGCCCCCAAGCCGCCGACGCGGCCGGTCGTCGTGCCCTCGTTCTGAGCGTGGGCCTGCGCCGCAGCGGCGCGATTGGCCCCGGCATGCCGCTCGAATTGGCTCCTTCCGGAGCCAATTTCGTTTCTACGATCAGGTGCCAATCACGCCCGCCCTGCGTCGCTGCCATGACCGCTCTCCAGATCACCCCGCTGGCCCCGGAAGACCGCCTCTCCTGGGAGACGCTCGCCCGCGGCTACAAGGCCTTCTACAAGACCGAGGCCACGCCGGCGCAATACGAGGCCTCGTGGCAGCGCCTGCTGAAACGCGACGACGTCTACGGCCTCGGCGCACGGCTCGACGGCCAGCTGGTCGGCATCGCGCACTACCTCTTCCACACCGGCGTGTGGGCGCCGCGCTATTGCTACCTGCAAGACCTCTTCGTCGACCCTGCGCTGCGCGGGCGCGGCGTGGCGCGGGCGCTGATCCACGCCGTGGCCGCCGCGGCACGCGAGACCGGCGCGCAGCGCTACTACTGGCTCACGCAGGACCACAACCACACCGCCCGCACGCTGTACGACAAGGTGGCCCAATTCCAGGGCTTCATCCGCTACGACTACGCCCTCTGACCGGAGCGCATGCCATGACGACCTTCCTCGACCTGCACCGCCAGCCCCGTGCCCTGCTGATGGCCAACGCCTGGGACGCCGGCTCGGCCAAGCTGCTCGCCGGCCTGGGCTTCCAGGCCATCGCCACCTCGAGTGGCGCCTCGGCCATGGCGGCGGGCAAGCGCGATGGCGAGTTGACGCGCGACGAAGCCCTGGCGCATGCGCAGGCGGTGGTGCAGGCGGTGGCGCTGCCGGTGTCGGCCGACCTGGAGAACGGCTTCGGGCCCGAGCCCTCGGCCGTCACCGAGACGTTGCGCCTGGCCATCGCCACCGGGCTTGCAGGCGGTTCCATCGAAGACGCACCCGCCTCCGGCTCGCCGCCCTACGCGCTCGACCACGCGGTGGAGCGTGTGGCCGCTGCCGTGGAAGCAATCCGCGCCTCGAAGCAGCCCTTCGTGCTGACGGCCCGTGCCGAGAACTACCTGCGCGAGCGGCCCGACCTCGACGACACCATCCGCCGCCTGCAGGCCTACGAACAGGCGGGCGCCGACGTGCTCTTCGCCCCCGGCCTGCCCGACCTCGCCGCCGTGCGCACGGTGTGCGCCGCGCTGAGCAAACCGGTGAGCTTCATGGTCGGCATTCCCGGCAAGTCGTTCAGCGTCGCCGAGCTCGAAGAGGCCGGCGTCAAGCGCATCAGCTTCGCCACCTCGTTCTACCGCGCCGCGATGCGCGCAGCACGCGATGCCGCCAAGGAAGTGCTCGAGCGCGGTACCTTCACCTACACCCAGCAACGCTGACCCACCGGAGCCTTTCATGTCCGACCACGTCTACACCGCCACCACCGTCTGGGCGCGCGGCGACCAGCCCTTCAGCGACAAGAAATACAGCCGCCGCCACGACATCCATTTCGACGGCGGCCACGTGATGCCGGCCTCCTCGTCGCCGCTGTCGGTGCGTGTGCCGTATTCCGACCCCTCAGGCGTCGACCCGGAAGAAGCCTTCGTTGCCTCGATCTCGAGCTGCCACATGCTGTGGTTCCTCGACATCGCCTGCCGTGCCGGCTGGATCGTCGACGACTACCGCGACGAGGCGGTGGGCGTGATGGACCGCAACGCGCAGGGCCAGCTTGCCGTCACGCTCGTCACGCTGCGGCCCGCCGTGCGTTTCCATGGCAAGCAGCCGACACGAGAGGAGTTCGACCACCTGCACCACCGCGCGCACGAGGAGTGTTTCATCGCGAACTCGGTCAAGAGCGAGGTGCGCTGCGAGCCCGTGTTGGCGAGCTGAGCCATGTACACCCCGAGCCACTTCGACGAGCAGCGCCCCGAGCCGCTGCAGCAACTGCTGCACGACCACCCGCTGGGCCTGCTCATCACCAACGGCCAGAACGGGCTGGACGCGAACCCGGTGCCCTTTCTCCATGAGCCGCGCGAGGGCACGCCGGGCGTGCTGAGCTGCCACGTTGCCCGCGCCAACCCGGTGTGGAAGGAAGCGGCCGGCGAGGAGGTGCTCGTCGTCTTCCAGGGCCCGCAGGCGTATGTCTCGCCCAATTGGTACCCGAGCAAGTTCGACAACGGCAAGGCCGTGCCCACCTGGAACTACATCGTGGTGCAGGCGCGCGGCACGCTCGTCGTGCGCGACGAGGTGGAGTGGCTGCGCGGCTTCGTCACCCGGCTCACGCAGCGCCATGAGTCGACGCAGGCCGTGCCCTGGCAGGTGGGCGATGCGCCGCCCGACTACCTCGACGCCATGCTGCGCGGTATCGTGGGCCTCGAGATCCCGCTCAGCTCATTGCGCGGCAAGTGGAAGATGAGTCAGAACCACCCGGCGGCCAACCGCGAGGGCGTGGCACGCGGGCTGCGTGCGCGGGGCACGGAAGCAACAGCGACGGTGGCCGGCTGGGTGGAGCGCGCAGCGCCGTCGCCCGCGAAGGGTCAGTAGGCCAAGGGCATGCGCGCCACGGCGGCGGTCGCCGGGGCCGCATCCGGCGCGGCCGGGCGCGAGGCCAGCTGCACCATGCGGCGCGCGGCATCGGCTTCGATGCGGCTCACGGTGATCGTGAGGCGTGCGCCTTGCGGGCCCTGGGACACCAGCTCGGCGTGCGTGGTGGACGGCACGCCGCCCCACACGTCGGCATGCGCGTTGTGCTTCGCCGGGCGGCCGTAGGTGCGCTGGAATTCGGCCGAGAAGGCCTCGCGCGCCACCGGCGCCTCGAGCATCACCATCACCAGCCGATCGTTGTGGAAGCAGTAGTGCACACCGCTGAGTTCGGTGTCGCCGAAGATCAGGTTCTCGCGCTCGCGCTGGTAGCAGGCGACGTCGCCATCCACCTGCGCCGGGCCGGCATCGCGCAGCGCCTCGGCCCCCTCGCCCCAGTGCATGCCGCGGAAGCCGCGCAGCTCGAACGCCTGGGCGCCGAGCGCCACCCACGAGCCCAGCGCCAGGGTCGCGACGGCGGCGAAACGAGAGGCTCGGGACATGGCGTTTCCTTCGGTGAAGCGGTAGGAAAAGTTTGTCGTTCGGCCCTCGGATGTGTCAATTCGTAAACCCTTAGGGAGCGCCAATGGAGTGCGCAGCAAGTCGCGGTTCGTCAGGGTCGCATGACGAAAAGCGTCGCTTTGCGCAACCAGTTCACACGAAGGTATCAATGTGTACGCAGCCCTCAACCCGTGGGCGCTTCATCCGAAATGCGGAGTTCCTAACGGGAGAAATTCACATGAAGCGCAGACAAGTGGTGATGGGCAGCCCGGCGATCCTTGCAGCGGGCATGTTGGGCGCGTGGCCGGCAAGCCAGGCCGCGCAGGGACCGGTGATCCGGTTCGGCCAGTCGGCCTCGCTGACGGGCAGCCAGGCCAGCTACGGCCGCGACATCCGCGACGGCATCAACGCCGCCTTCGCCGCCGCCTCGGCCGTGCCGGGCAGCCCGCGCTTCGAACTCGTGACGCTTGACGACGGCGGCACGAAAGACCGCTGCATCCAGAACGTCGGCACGCTGATCGAAGGCGGTGTGACGGGCATCGTCGGCCTCACGAGCGGCATCGCCGCCGAGGCCTGCGTGGCAATGGCCAACAAGGAACAGCTCGCACTGCTGGGCACGGCCAGCGGCAACATGGGCCTTCGCACCGGCGCTGCCGCCGGCGTCTTCCACACGCGTGCGGGCTACGACCTCGAATACAAGCGCATGGCGAACTACATCAAGGAGTTCGGCATGCGGCGCATCGGCTACGTCTACTTGAAGGACACCTCGCCCGCGAACCTGGCGGTGATGACGCAATCGCTCAACGCGGTGCAGATCACGCCCACGGTGTCGATCGCGATCGAGCGCGCCGGCACCAACTTCGAGGACGTGGCCGCCTCGCTGATGGCCGCCAAGGTCGACATCGTGCTGATCTCGGCCAATGCCGGCCCGGTGGCCACCATCATCGACCACATGTCGAACGCCAAGTACCCCGGTCTCTTCTACGCTTCGTCGTACGCCGGCCAAGGCCTGATGGACACGCTGACCGCCAAGAAGCAGAGCTGCATCATGAGCATGGTGGTGCCGCGCCCGAACTCCGGAGTGGCCAACGTGGTGAACAAGGCCAAGGCCGACTTCGCCGCACTCGGCGGCGACGTGAAGCTCGGCATCACCACGATGGAGGGCTACATCGCCGGCCGCACCGCGGTCGAAGCGGCGCGTGCGGCGCTCAAGGTGAGCGGCGGCGAGCGTGTGAGCCGCGCCCGCCTGAAGGAATCGATCGCCGGCCTGCGCACCGACCTCGGAGGCTACCGCGTGGAATTCGGCCCCGGCGTGTCGCAGGGCTCGCAATACGTCGACCTCATCGCGATCGACCGCTACGGCCGCCTCGTCGGGTAGTGGTGTGAGCCCCTCGGCCGATGCGTACATCGGCCGATCCCTCGAGGGGATGGCGGGCCGGCTTGTGAGCGGCCCGGCGCTCGGCCCGCCCCCGCCGACCACCGTCTCGATCAGTCGTGCTTGCCGTGCCCCTTGCCGGGGTGGTCATGCTTGTCGTGCTTGTGGTGCTTGTGCTTGTGGCCATGCTTGCCGTGCTCACGCTCATAGCGCTCGTGCACCCAGCTCTCCTTGACGAAGTAGACCGGCTGGCCGCAGGCGTTGTAGCGGTGGCAGTGCTTGGACCACTTCTTCTGGTGCCCGGGCGGCACGTAGAGGTACACCGGCTGCGCCGGCACCACCACCGCGGGCTGGGCGATCACCACCGGCTTGGCATAGACCACCGGCGGCGGCGGCAGGTTGCCGATGTCGATGCGGCCATAGACGCCGGGTTGCGCCACCTGCACCGACACGCCCACGCTGGTCTGCGCGACCGCAACTCCGGTGCACGAGAAGGCCACCGCGGCCAGGGACAAGGTTTTGAGGATCGTTTTCATGAGACTGCTCCGTGAACAAATGCGACCTGTTGGCGCCCCGCACCGTGGCGGGCGAGCACATCGGCCAGGTCTCGGGCCGAGAAAGGTTTGAGGACGACGTCGTCCATGCCGGCGGCGCGGTAGGCCTCGCACTGGCAGGCCATGGCGCTCGCCGTCACCGCGATGATCGGTGTGGCCGCGAGGCCGTGCTCGCGTTCCCAGCGGCGGATGGCACGTGTGGCCTCGATGCCATTGAACACCGGCATCAGGTAGTCCATCAGCACCAAGGTGTAACCGCCGGCCTTGACCGCCTCGAGCGCCTGTGCGCCATCGGTGACGAGCGTGGTGTCGACGCCATGGTGGTCGAGCATCAGCGTCAGCAGCAGGGCCTGCACCGGGTCGTCTTCGACCACGAGCACGCGCGGCCGGCGGGAGATGGCGGCAAAGGTGGGCGCATCGTGGCGCTCCGTCCAGAGCGGTGCGTGGCGCGGCAGGGAATGGGGCTCGGTCTTCATTGACTTCTCAACGCTCGAAACGGATGGCGTCGGCCAGCAGTCGCACACCGCCCGCCGGCGCACCGCGCACCTCGAGCTGCGCGCCGGCGACGAGGTCGCCTGCGGTGCCGGCGGCAAAGCGGGTGTCGCCGTCCCATGCGACGGTGACGCCGCGCAGCACCAGCGTCTGCGTGGCCACGTCGACCGACTCGATCGGCCCGTGCAGCTCGAATTCCTGCTGGCCACCGCGCTTGAAGTCGACCACGCTCGCCACCAGCACACCGCCCTGCATGACACCTTCAACCTCGACCCGCACGCCATTGGCCAGGTCGGCAAGCGTGCCGCGGCGCACCGTCACGCCGGGCCCGCTGGCGTTCACCGGCACACCGGCGACGAGGAAACTGGCGCTGCTCACGAAACCATGCACGTGGCCTTCGACCTCGGCCTCGTTGCGCTCGGGGAAATTGCGCTGCGAGGTATGCACCGCGCTCGCCACCCAGCGGCCCGAGACCAGGGTGGTGTTGAGGCTCACCCGCACCGACAACCCGTCGGCGAGTGTCGGCAGCGCGGCCGGCGAGACGCTGCCGTAGTCGATGAGCGCAGCGCCGATGGTGAAGGTGCGCGTCGGCAATGCCGCGAGGTTGGCGATGCGCCCGCGCAGCGTGTACTGCGCCAGCGAGGCGCGGCGCTCGATGCGGGTGGCGGTGTAGGCCCCAACGCTGCTGTCGTAGAAGCCATGCACGGCCACGAGTTGCGCCGCCTGCACGTCGGCCAGCCCGGCGGTGAAGCCGTCGAAGAAGGTGTCCGCGTCGACGTGCACGGTCTGCCCGAGCACGACGAGGCGTGAGGCCGGCACGTCGACCGATTCCACCGGCCCGGCGATCTCATGGCCGAACTGGATCTGGCTCGCCGTGCCCTGGCCGGAGTTGCCGCGCAGCCGGCCCTGCACCTCGACCACCATGCCGAGCCGCAGGTCGGTGCGCGGGTGCACCACGCCGTCGTCGTCGACGACCACTGCGGCGCTGTCGTCGAAGCGGATGCCGTTGACGATCACCGAGCCGAAGCCGGTGACGCGGCCGCTGGAGGTGGTCGGGTTCTCGACCGTCTGGCCGGTGCCGCCGCTGTCGACGCCGCCGCAGCCGGGCAACACCGCTGCCAGCAGCAGCAAGGCCATCAGCGCGGCGAGCGAAAGCACGGTGGTCGAGGTGGGCTTCCAGAACGGCGGGCGCTTCATGTACTGCTCCTTCGGGTCGCCTTGCGGGCGGCCCGGCGCGTGGCGCGCGTCGCGCTGTCTTCGGCGCTCGTCGGGGTGTCGCCTGGGGTGGCCGATGCGGCCGGTGCCGCGTCGTGCATCGGCGCGTGGTAGCCGTACAGGCCGACGCGAAGCCGCTGGTCCTGCGGGCGGCCGAGGCGCGCGTCTTCGTCGATCGCCTTCTGCACGGCCGGCGCGAGCGTGCGCAGCAACTGCTGCCACTGCTCGCGGACCAGCGGCTGCAGGCGCTGCACCGATTCCGTCGAGAGCTCGTCGGCAAACACCGCCTGCTCCAGGTGCTGCGGCTCGGGCGACACCACGTTGGTGACTGCCGCGTGCAAGTGGTCGCCCACATTGCTGGCCAAAAAGCCCAGCATGCGCGGCTCGTCGCCCGCCGGGGCAAAGCGTTCGCGCAGCAACTCCACCAGGTCCTTCGCCTCGTCCACACGCGCAAGCCCCAGGCGGCACAGCTCTTCGAGCAGGCTGCGCGGGTGCACGTCTTTCGTCACCGACTGCGCCAGCGCCTCGAAGCTCGCGCCGGCCCCCTGGCGCGGCAACGCGGTGTGCGCGTGCCAGGCCGGATCGCTGAGCCAGCGGGTGAACACCTGCGTGGCCGGCGTGCGCCTGGCTTCGGCCACCGGCTCGCGCTGAAGCAGCCGGGTGACCTCGCGCCGGTTGAGGCCGGTGGCGGTGCTGACGCGGCTCGCCGCGCGGTGGGGCGAGGCGTCGGGGTGGGCGGCCAGCGCCGCGTCGACGAAGGCGGCGCGCAACAGCTCGTCGAGATCGGCATGGTGCAGGCCCCGCGCGATCGCGAGCTGCGCCAGCGGCGTCAGCAGCGCACGGCAAGCCGCCAGCACGGCCGAGGTGTCGGGGGCGGCAGACGGTGCAGGCGGCAGGGATCGGTCGTCAACGAACAAGGCGTGCGCAAAAGGGCCACGGGAAAGGGCACCTTAACACGAATGTGCGTTTTGCACATTTGCGGGATTGCCCGGTGGGAGCGGGCGAAAGTCGCAGGAAAGCGCTCCCCCGCCTCACCAGGAGAGCGGGTTGAGGCGGTAGCAGCGCGACAGCTCCTCGTAGAGCGCCGGGTGCTCCCCGGCCAGCGCTTGCGGCTGCTCGAAGAACACCTCGCTCGCCACCGCGAAAAACTCGGCCGGGTTGGTGGCGCCGTAGGGGTTGAGCAACGTCGGCGCACCAGCGTCGACCGCCGACTGCAGCCGTGTGAACTCGGCCGCCAACACCTGCGCCCAGCG
The DNA here is from genome assembly GCF_016735515.1 of Piscinibacter sp. HJYY11. Classification (NCBI taxonomy): domain Bacteria; kingdom Pseudomonadati; phylum Pseudomonadota; class Betaproteobacteria; order Burkholderiales; family Sphaerotilaceae; genus Piscinibacter; species Piscinibacter sp. HJYY11. The sequence goes on from NZ_JAERQZ010000001.1 coordinate 3,019,166, forward strand.
CTCGCGGGCGCGGCGCGGCAGCCACGGTGCGCCGTTGGCGGCACCGTTTTCCTGGTCGAGCTGGTGGGCGAATTCATGGATGACCACGTTCTGCCCGTCGGCGGGCTCGGCCGCGCCGTCCAGCGTGTCTTGCCACGACAGGATCACCTGCCCCTGCGACCACGACTCGCCCGAGAGCGCCAGCCGCTGTTCCTGCAGCACGCCGCTGCCGTCGGCATGTACCCGGTCGACGGCAAACGCCCCCGGGTAGACCAGCACCTGGCGCAGCTGCGGGTAGTAGCCCGGGCGCCGCCGGTTCAAGAGCAGCAGGCAGGCCTGCGCGGCGACGGTGACGCGCATCTCGTCGGTGATGGCCAGGCCCGCGCACCCGATGAAGGGCTTTTCGGCGAGGAACACCTGGATGTGCTTCTTCAGCTGCAGCTGCAGATCGGCCGGCAGGTGGCGCACATAGGGCACGCGCCGGCGCAGGATCTCGCGCCACTCGGGCGGGAAGGGCTGGCGGCGGATGCGCGCGCGGCGCAGCGCCGTCCACACCGGCTCACCGGCGAACCAGCCCACGAGCAGCAGCATCACGCCGGCGGCGATGAACAAGGTCACGTGCTGCCCTTCCTGCAGACGGAGAGACCCCTGAGCTGGGTCCGGACGCGCAGGTTTCAAGGCTTGCGACTACAGTGCGCCCGGCCCCCGGTGGCTTCTTCTTTCCTATCCTCAGGAGACCTGCATGAAGCGAATCGTGAACCTGTCGGCCCTCGTGGCCGCCACCCTGGCGATCTCGGCCTGTGTCCAGACGCCCTCCGCGCCCACGCCGCCTGCAACGGCCCCCGCCGGCCCCGAACTGTCGCTGTCGCGCCTGGAGTGCGGCACGGGCATCACCAACGACGTGGGCCGGTTCTCCGACACCTACGCGATGGACGGCAAGAAGGTGCCGTTCGTGTTCAGCTGCTACCTCATCCAGCGTGGCGACGAGTACCTGCTGTGGGACAGCGGCCACGCCATGACGGCCGGCGCGCCGGCCCCCAAGGTGAGCCTCGTCGACCAGCTGGCGCAGCGTGGCATCAGGCCCGAGCAGATCAAGTTCCTCGGCATCAGCCACTACCACAACGACCACATCGGCCAGGCCGCGTCGTTCCCGCAGGCCACGCTGCTGATCGGCAAGGGCGACTGGGACGTGGTCTCGTCGCCCAAGCCGGTGGGCACCAACCCGGCCTTCCTCGCGCCCTGGCTCACCGGCGGCAGCAAGCTCGAGACCGTGCCGCTCGACAAGGACGTCTTCGGCGACGGCCGCGTCATCATGCTGACCACGCCCGGCCACACACCCGGCCACCACAGCCTGCTGGTGAAGCTGAAGGACACCGGCCCGGTGCTGCTGACCGGCGACCTGGCGCATTTCCACGAGAACTACGAGACCAACGGCGTGCCCAGCTTCAACACCAACCGCGCCGAGACGCTCGCCTCGCTTGACCGCTTCAAGAAGATCGCGGCCCAGTTGAAGGCGACGGTGGTGCTGCAGCACGACGCACGCGACGTGGGCAAGCTGCCGGCCTTCCCGGCGGCGGCGAAGTAGGCCAGTTCACTTCACCCGGTCGCCGTAGGTGATGGCCGTGAGGCGGCCCGACTCGAAGCGCAGCATGGTCATGAACTGGCCACGGCCGGGGTTGTAGGTCCACTCGTCGACGGTCTCGCAGGGCGTGACGTTGACGATGGTCCTGCCACCGGCACCGCCGGTCGTTTCCTGCGTGGGCGCGACCGGCTTGCAGAACGACTCGCGGTGCACCGGCTCACCACATTTCTGCAGCACCGACGCCTTGCCCTCGCCGACGTTGGCCAGGTCGTTCTTGCAGCGCATCGACTGGGCCTGCGCCGACCAGGGCGCGAGCACGGCGGTGGTGATGCAGAGGGTGGCAAGGGCGCGGGTCGGTTTCATGCGGGGCTCCAGTCGTGCGAGGCACGATGCTCGCCGATCCGCTGGCCACCGGATGCGTCGCCTGTGTAAAGCCCCGGCAAAGAAGTTGAGACGATGCCCGTTGGAGATCAGTCGGGCGTGAGCTCGAGGGCCACGAGGAAGCGCGACACCATGTTGTAAGACGAGATCACGGCGATCAGCTCGACGAGGTGCGTGTCGTTGCCGAGCGCGGCGCGGGCCGCGGCGAAGGTGCTGTCGGCCACCTTCACGTCGCGTGTCATCTCGACGGTGAGTTGCAACGCCGCCCGCTCGGTCGGGTTGAAGAGCATGGCGTCGATGGCGGGCAACGAGCGCAGCGCCTCGAGCTGCGCGGGCGTGCCACCCGCGTCGAGGAAGGGCTGGCTGTGGTGGTGGAACTCGTACTCCGCCCCGTTGAGGACCGCGACTCCGAGCATGCCGATCTCACGCAGCAGCGGCGACAGCGAGAGCTCGGTGCGCACGCGGCCCATCATCAAGCCCCAGCCGGTCGCGAACGGGGTGCTGTAGAGCAGCAGGCGGTCGAGCTCGGCGAGGCGGCCGCCGCGGCGTTTGCGGATGGCGTCGACCAGTTCCGGCGGGCCGGCCTGTTCATCGGTGATGTAGGGAATGCGCGGCATCGCAAGTTCTGTTCGACGGACTTTTGGGGTCCCTTTTTCAGAGTGTCTGAAACCTTTCATCGGCAGGTCAATAGGGGTCACCCATGGACCGGTTTGGGCCGCAGGTGCCGCACACTGGTGGAATAAAAAGAACATCGATTCCACTTAGCAGAACACCGCGTGCCTCACCACGGCGGTGTATTCGGAGGTCTCCTCGCCATGTCCCAGGTCCTGTCCCCCTCGACGCCCACCGCCGTGCCCGCGGCCGTGGCCCATGACAACGCCGCCGCCGCGGCCCCCATGCCGCCCACCGTCGCGCCGCCGCCTTCGGCCCCCGCCGATGGCGTGGCCGCGGTGGACCGCGCGCTGTCCATCGCCACCACGCTGGCACGCGCGAGCGCCCCGCTCACGCTGGCCGAGCTCGCGCGCCGCACCGGCATGTACAAGAGCACGCTGCTGCGGCTGCTCGCCTCGCTGGCACGCGCCGGCCTGGTCGTGCACCGCAGCGACAAGCGCTATGCACTCGGCCCGCTGGCCTTTCTCTTCGGCCGCTCGTTCGAGCAGACCTATGGGCTGAAGGAAGGTGTGCAGCCGGTCCTCGAGTGGCTGGTGAACAAGGGCACCGAGAGCCCCTCATTCCACGTGCGACACGGCAAGGACTCGCGGCTGTGCCTGTTCCGCATCGACTCGGCGCACTCCACGCTCGACCGCGTGCGCGCGGGCGACGTGCTGCCGCTCAACCGCGGCGCGGCCGGCAAGGTGCTGCATGCATTCGCCGGCGGGCTCAACGTGGCCGGCGACACCCCGCTGCTGCACAACTCCTTCGGCGAGCGCGACCCGCTGTGCGGCGCGGTCGCGGCGCCGGTCTTCGGCCCGGCCGGCATCCTGCTCGGTGCGCTGTCGCTGTCAGGGCCGCTCGAGCGCTTTTCCGACCTGGCCGTGCAGCGCATGAACTCGCTGCTCTTCACCGCTGCCGAGACGGCCACCCGAGCGCTGGGCGGGCAATGGCCGGTGACGAGCGGGCAGCGCCTGGCGGGTTGATCAGGGCGCGGTGACGAAGGCCGTCACCGCCGCCACCACCTCGGGCGACTGCAGCAGGCGCCGGTGGCCGAGACCGTCGAGGCGCAGGAACTGCGCCGGCCCGGCCCACTTCGCGTGGCTCGCTTCCGCGTCGGCGATCGGCACCACCCGGTCGTCGGCCGAATGCACGAACAGCACCGGCTGCTTCAGGGCGGCCGCACGGCGCGGCGTCGAGATCGAATGCACGTCGACGCCCATCGCCCGCAGCGCTTCGAGCATCTGCTCCGCCTGCTCGGGCGACAGGCCGGCCTGAGCGGCAAACCCCTTGGCGTACATCGCATAACGCGCCGGCGCCGAAATCAGCGCCAGGCGCTGCGCCGGCAGGCCGAGCGCGACCGCCTCCACCGTGACCGCCGTCGCGATGGAGTGCGCCACCACCGCACGCAGCGGCCCCAGAGCCTCCTGTGCCGCGACGAACGCCCGCGCCGAGCCCGGGATGGAGGTGCGCTCGCCGGCCGATTCACCGTGCGCCGGCAGGTTGACGGCGATCACCTTGTGCCCCGCCGCGAGCAGCGCCGGCGCAAACGCGGCGAGGTCGCTCGCCTTGCCATCCCAGCCATGCATCAACAGCACCGCGGGCCCCTCGCCCCACTCGGCGGCCGCCAGCGGGCCGCTCGGGCTGTCGATGAGTCGGCGGCGCGCGCCGGGCATGAAGTCGAGCGACGGCGCCTTCGCCTGCGGGGATGGCGTGAGGAAGGCCAGCGCGGCGCGCTCGACGGCAGGATCGACGGTCAGGGTGGTGTCGTTCATCGGCTTCTCCTTTGAATGATGATCATCATACTAAACCAGCTAAAACCAGCGTTGAGTCGCCTGCACGACACGCCGCCTCGGGATCACACCGGGGCCGCGCGGTCCGTCGTCCGCCTATGCTCGGCGCTTTGGAAGCATCGGTACGGAGCACCCATGAAACGTCTTGAAGGCAAGTCCGCCGTCGTCACCGGCGCCGCGAGCGGCATCGGCCGCGCCACCGCCAAGCTCTTCGCCGAGCAGGGCGCCAAGGTGGTCGCCGTCGACCGTGCCCCCGAAGTCGAGGCCACGGTGGCCGACATCCGCGCCGCCGGCGGCACCGCCATCGCGCTGCAGCGCGACACGTCCCAGGAGCAGGACGTGGCCGACTACATCGAAACGGCAGTACGCACCCATGGCGGGCTCGACGTGTGTTTTGCCAACGCGGGGGTGAGTGGCGGCCTGTGCGCCTTCGACGACTGGACTGTCGAGGAGTGGATGCGCATTCTCTCGATCAACCTGGTGGGCACCTTCCTCGCGATCAAGTACGCAACGCGCGTGATGGTGCCGGCGGGGCACGGCTCGATCATCTGCACCGCGTCGGTCGCGGGCCTGCGCTCGGGCGCGGGCGGGCCGCCCTACAGCGCGAGCAAGGCCGGCGTCATCAGCCTGGTGCAGACGAGCGCCAACCAGTTCGGAGGCACCGGCGTGCGGATCAATGCCATCTGCCCCGGGCTGATCGAGACGGGCATGACCAAGCCGGTGTTCGACCGGGCGCGTGAGCGGGGGACCGAGAACAAGATCGGGCAGTTGAACCCGCTGCGCCGCGGTGGGCTGCCGCATGAGATTGCGTATGCGGCGCTGTTCCTTGCGAGCGACGAGGCGTCGTATGTGAACGGGCACGCGATCCCGGTTGACGGCGGCTTGTCGTCGTCGTTGCCGGTGGTGCCGCCGAAGATGTGAGTTCAGCGTACTGCGTGAGGCGGTGCCGGGACTCGGCCCGGCCTCCTATCCCACCACCCGGATCAACGCCTGCCGCAGCTTGTGAACATCGATCGGCTTCGTGAGGAAGTCGTTCATGCCGGAGGCCAGCGCCTCCTCCCGCTCCGACACCAGCGCCGCGGCGGTGAGCGCAATGATCGGTAGCTCCTCCGCCCCGTACACGCACCGCAGCTGACGCGCCGCCTCATGCCCGCTCAAGCGCGGCATCTGCACGTCCATCAGCACCACGTGGAAGGGCCGCTGCGACGCCTGCGCGCGCTCCACCGCCGCCACGCCCTCGGCGCCATCGACAGCCTGCGTCACCTCCACGCCCCACTGCTCGAGCATGGCGACGCTGATCATCATGTTGACCGGGTTGTCTTCCACCAGCAGCACGCGCAGGCCTTCGAGACGCTGGGTGTCTTCGGCCTCGACCTGCGGGTCGACCACCGGCAGGTCGGTCTCGGGCAGCGGCAGCTCGGCCCAGAAGCGGCTGCCGATGCCGGGCGTGCTGTCGACACCCACCGTGCCTTCCATCAGCTGCGCGAGCTCCTTGCAGATCGACAGGCCAAGCCCGGTGCCGCCGAAGCGACGTGTCGTCGAATCGTCGGCCTGCGTGAAAGGCTGGAAGAGACGCCGCTGCGTGGCCGTGTCGATGCCAGGCCCGGTGTCGCTGACGGTGAAGCGCACCTGCCCCTCGCGCGACGGGTGGCTCGACATCGCGACCTCCAGGCGCACGTGGCCGCGCTCGGTGAACTTCAGGCCGTTGGTGATGTAGTTGCTCAGGATCTGGCGCAGCCGCACCGGGTCGCCGAGCACGGTGCTGGGCACGTCGGGTGCCACCTCGAGCTGCAGTTGCAGCGAACGCGCGGTGGCCAGCGACTGGTAGGCGTGGTGCACCGCCTTGAGCAGCTGTCGCACGTTGAAGGGCACCGCCTCGATGCTGAACTTGCCGGCCTCGATCTTCGAAAGGTCGAGGATGTCGCTGATGATCCCGGAGAGGCTTTGCGCGCTGTCCTGGATCTGCTCCAGGTACTGCAGGCGGCGCGGCTCGTCGATGCCCTTCTGCATCGCCAGGCTCGCGAGGCCCAGCAGGCCGTTGAGCGGGGTGCGGATCTCGTGGCTGGTGTTGGCGAGGAAGGCGCTCTTGGCGCGGCTGGCGGCCTCGGCCACGTCGCGCGCGGCGGCGAGCGCCTGCTCGATCTGGCGCCGCTCGGTCACGTCTTCGGCGATCCAGATCGTGCCGCCCATGCGGGGGTGGTCGGGGTCGACCACCTGCGCGAGCAGGCGGCACCAGAAGAAACTGCCGTCGTGGCGCAGCATCTGGCGCTCCAGCTCCACCGGCTTGCCTTCGGCCAGCAAGGGGCCCGCAATGCGGCCCACTTCGGCGTAGTCGTCTTCGCTCGGCCACACCACCGCACCCGGCTTGCCGAGCAGCCCGCCGCTCGTCCAGCCGAACATGCGCTCGAAGCTCGGATTGGCCTGCATGAAGCGCTGGTGGCGGGTGAGCGCGATGCCGATCGACGCGTTCTTGAGGATCGCCTCGTGCTCCAGCCGCGTGCGCTGCATCTCGGTGACGTCGCGGCCGTTGACCACGAGGTAGTCGCGGCCGTCCATCGTGAAGCGCCCGGCCGACATCAGCAGCGTGACCGGCGCGCCCGTCTTGTGCACGAAGAGCGTCTCGACCTCGTTGACGCCGCCGTGGGCCTTCAACTCGGCCACCATCTTCTGGCGGTCGGCCGGCTGGTACCAGATGCCGAGGTCGAGCGCGCTCCTGCCGACCACCTCACCCGCGCTGTAGCCGAACATGCGCGTAAAGCTCTCGTTGACCATCACGTAGACGCCCGTCTCCATGTCGCTGAGCGTGATGAAGTCGGGGCTGGTGGCGAAGAGGTGCGACAGCATCGCCTGCGAACGGCGCAGCTGCGCCTCGGTGCTCACGCGCTCGGTCACGTCGTAGTACATCGACAGGATGGCCGTGCCGTCGCTGGTGCTCACGCGCGCGCCGTTGGCCTGCACCGTGAGACGGCGGCCATCGATGGCATGCAGCTGGAATTCGGTGAGGTCGAGGCTCTTGCCGATCGGGAAGATCTGCAGCGTGCGGATGCGGTCGTGCAGCAGCCCGCGCTGCGCCACCGGGTAGAGCTGCGCGAGGTCGAAGCCGCTCATCGCCTGCGCACTCGCAAAGCCGAAGAGCCGCGCGGCGGCCTCGTTGGCCAGCATGGTGATGCCGTCGCGGTGCAGCACCAGCGGCGTGGGCGACATCGCGAAGAGCTCGCGGTAGCGTGTCTCGCTGGCGCGATGCGCTTCGCGCGCCTGCACCTCGGGCGTGATGTCGCGGCCCACGCCCCAGTAGCCGTTGAACCGGCCTTCGTCGTCGAAGCGGGGCCGGCCGCTCACGCTGAAATGCAGCAGCCGCCCCGAAGGCGTGCGGTAGCGCACCGGCAGGTCGCTGAAGGGGCGGTGCGCTTCCAGGTCCTGGCGGTGCTGGTCGAGCGCGATCGGGTCCATGTCGAGCTGGGTGCTCTCCCACGGGCGCTGGCCGATGCGGGACTTGGCCGCGGGGCCGGCGCTCGCGTGCACGTGGGTGTCGATGCGCCGGAAGCGCAGGTCGGCGTCGAGCTCCCAGTACCAGTCGGCCGCGATCGAGAGCAGGTTGCGGAAGCGCTGCTGGCGCTCCTCGGCCTCGCGCATCGCGCGATCGATCATGCGCGACATCTGCGTGCCGGCCACCACCGCGGTGGCGAGCAGCATCAGGTGCGCGATCACATGCAGCGTGGTCGGGTTGCGCTGCAAGGCCAGCACGCCGGGCAACAGGCCGGCCGATTCCGCCCAGGTGAGCCCGATCACGGCCACCACGCAGCCGAGCGCGAGCACCAGCCCCGCGCGCAGGCTCGTGAGCACCGTCACCAGGCACACCATCAATCCGAAGAACCCGAGGCTCAGGCTTCGCACACCTTCGCCCACACCCACCGCGGTGAGCGCGACCACGGTCACGCCGCTCCAGCCCACCACCAGCATCACCGTCGACAAGGGCGCGCGGTTCAGCAGCACGATGGACAGCGCAAACACCGCGGCCAGCGCGGCGCACACCCCGACCAGCATCGTCTGCATGCCGGGCTCCAGGGTCAGGTCGAGCGCGGCGTAGGCCAGCGCGCCGATCAAGGACATGCCGCAGCCCAGCCCGAAGAACAGGCGGGCAATCGTGGCATTCAGGCCATCACGCGTGGCAGCGTTGGCGCTTCCCTCGGACGTGTCGTGTACTTCTTTCTTCATGCAGCGGCCACGAGGCGCTCGACACGCCGCAGCCGAGCCGCAAGTGTCCCGCGCTCTGCACGGGCGTGCGGTCGTGTTTTACCCGGCCGCGGAGGATGACCGTGCGGCATTTAACGCCGCCCGTGTCTGCACCGCCACGGCCCGCGCGGCACTGGCGAAGTCGTCTCCCGACGATGCGTAGAGCACCGCACGCGAGGAGTTGACGACGATGGTGCCGCCCTGCCGGAAACCCGCCTTGACCGTGGCATCGGCATCGCCGCCTTGCGCGCCCACGCCGGGGATCAGCAGCGGCAGCGTCGGCGCGAGTTCCCGCACGCGGGCGATCTCGCCGGGGAAGGTCGCGCCGACCACGAGGCCGAGCTGGCCGGTCGTGTTCCACGGGCCCTGCGCGAGCCGCGCGACATGTTCGTACAAGAGATCGCCCGAGGCGAGCTTCTGGGCCTGCAGGTCCGAGCCGCCCGGGTTGGAAGTGCGGCACAAGAGGATCAACCCCTTGCCGCTGTAGCGCAGCCAGGGCTCGACGGAGTCGAAGCCCATGAAGGGCGACAGCGTGACCGCATCGGCCTGGTAGCGCTCGAAGGCTTCACGGGCGTACTGCTCGGCGGTGGAGCCGATGTCGCCGCGCTTGGCGTCGAGGATCACCGGCACGCTGGGCGCCACGCGCTTGATGTGCGCCATCAGGCGCTCGAGCTGGTCTTCGGCGCGGTTGCCGGCGAAGTAGGCGATCTGCGGCTTGAAGGCACAGGCCACGTCTTTCGTCGCATCGACGATCGCGGCGCAGAAGTCGTAGATGCGACCGGCATCGCCCTTCCATTTGCCGGGGAACTTGCCCGGCTCGGGGTCGAGGCCCACGCACAGCAGGGAGTCGTTGCCACGCTGAGCGGCGGCGAGCTGGTCGGTGAATTTCATGAGGGCTGGATTTTAGGGAGCGCAGCAGACAGTCGGCATCAAAGGGCGATGTGTGCGGCGAGGTGCGCGGCCACGGTGGCGATGCGCCGCAGGTGGCGCGACTCGGGGTGCGTGAGCAGCCACAGCTGCACGTCGCACTCGGGCACGGTCTCGCTGACCTGTTGCACGTCGCTGCGGCCGCGCGCCAGGAAGACCGGCACCAGGCCCACGCCGAGGCCGGCCACCACCGCGTCGAACACCGCCTGCACGCTGTTGACGCACAGCACCGGCTCCGAGCGCGGGAAGTGCTTGCGGCGCCAGCGCACCGAGGGGTGGTCGGGCATGGCGTCATCGACGCTGATCCAGGCCGCCGCGCTCAGGTCGACGGTCTTCGCACGCCGCCCCGACGGCTTCGGCGCGAACACCGCATTGCGCACCGTGCCCAGCTCGCGGCCAACCACGTGCGGCGGCGGCTTGGCGGTGGCGCGCAGCGCGATGTCGGCCTCGCGCTGGGTGAGGTTGGCCAGTTCGTTGCGTGCCGTGACGTCGAGCCGCAGGCCAGGGTGGGCCTCGTGCAGCGACTTCAGCGCCGGCATCAGCAGGCCCTTGAGCAGCGTGTCGGCGGTGGCGATGCGCACCACGCCGCTCACCGCGCCGGCGTCGAGCCGCGCCTCGGCGCGCGCGGCTTCCAGCTCGGCCTCGATGCGCTCGGCGTGGTGCGCGAGGCGCTGGCCGAGCTCGGTCGGCTGGTAGCCGCTGCGCGAGCGCTCGAAGAGCCGCTGGCCCAGCGCCTTCTCGGCGCGTTGCACGGTGCGAAAGACGGTGGACCCGTCAACACCCGCGAGTTGCGCCGCCGCTGCGAGGTTGCCACCGCGCACCAGCGCGAGCAGCAGGGCCAGCTCGGCCGCCCCGAGCGTCGATTGCATGGATGCATTCATCGTTTGCCTGACCGCCTATTTCAACTGCACCGCCGCAATCATAGATTTCACCCCGTCATCACTCAACGGAGCCTTTCCATGACCAACACCTCACTCGGCCTGCTGTTGCTGCGCATCGCCCTCGGCGCGATGTGGATTGCGCATGCGCTGCTCAAGCTCGTCGTCTTCACGCTGCCCGGCACGGCGCAGTTCTTCGACTCGGTCGGCCTGCCCGGCGTGCTGGCCTATCCGGTGTTCGCGGCCGAGCTGCTGGGCGGCCTCGCCTTGCTGGCCGGTGTGTACGCACGGCAGGTCTCGCTGCTGCTGGTGCCGGTGCTGCTGGCCGCGGCCTGGGTGCACCTGCCCAACGGCTGGGTGCACACCAGCACCGGCGGCGGCTGGGAGTACCCGGTGTTCCTCGCCGTCGCGTCACTCGTGCACTGGCTGCTCGGCGACGGCGACTACAGCGTCAAGCGCAGCCCCTTCCTCACCCCCGGCGCCTCGCGCGCCTGAGTCTTCCATCCCTGAAAGGACCTCTCCATGAAGCTCTACCACGCCCCCGGCGCCTGCTCGCTCGCCGTCCACATCGCCCTGCGCGAAGCCGGCATCGGCTTCGATCTCGTCAAGGTCGACCTCGCGAAGCACACGTTGGAAGACGGCCGCAGCTACTACGACATCGCACCGCGCGGCTACGTGCCGATGCTGGAGTTCGACGACGGCAGCCGCCACACCGAAGCGGCCGCGCTGCTGGCACACATCGCCGACCAGGACGCCGGCTTCGCATTGATCGGCGCCCCGCGCAGCGAGCGCCGCCTGCAGGTGACGCAGTGGCTGGCCTTCGTGGCGAGCGAGCTGCACAAGGCCTTCAGCCCCTGGCTGTGGCACAAGGAAACGGCCGATTCCACGAAGCAGGCCGTGCGCGAGAAGCTCGCGACGCGCTTCGCCGAGCTCGACCGCCACCTCGCCTCGCGCGAATACCTGGCCGGCGAGTTCAGCGTGGCCGATGCCTATGCCTTCACCATCGTGAACTGGTCCAACTTCCTCGGCCTGCCGCTGTCGGACGTGCCGAACCTCAAGGCCTACCTGGCACGTGTGGCCGCGCGCCCGCAGGTGCAGGCGGCGCTGAAGGCCGAAGGCCTGGCGGGCTGATCAGCGGTTGCCCGCAGCGTCGATGCGCCCGGCCAGCGCCGCCGCCTGCCCGGTGTAGCTGCCGGGCGTCATCGCGAGCAGGCGGGCCTTCTCGTTCTCGGGGATCTCCAGCGTGCCGATGAAGGCCTGGATGTCCTCGCGCGTGATGGCCTTGCCGCGGGTGAGCTCCTTCAGGCGCTCGTACGGGTTGGGCAGCTTGTAGCGGCGCATCACGGTCTGGATGGGCTCGGCGAGCACTTCCCAGGCCGCGTCGAGGTCGGCGGCAAGTGCTTCGCGGTTGACCTCCAGCTTGGCCAGGCCCTTCAGCAGGCTGTCGTAGCCGAGCACCGCGTAGCCGATTGCCACGCCCATGTTGCGCAGCACCGTGCTGTCGGTCAGGTCGCGCTGCCAGCGGCTGATCGGCAGCTTCTGGCTCAGGTGGCTGAGCAGGGCGTTGGCGAGGCCGAAGTTGCCTTCGGCGTTCTCGAAGTCGATCGGGTTGACCTTGTGCGGCATCGTCGACGAGCCGATCTCGCCCGCCCGGGTCGCCTGCTTGAAGTAGCCGAGGCTGATGTAGCCCCAGACGTCGCGCGACCAGTCGATGAGGATGGTGTTGGTGCGGGTGACCGCATCGAACAGCTCGGCCATGTAGTCGTGCGGCTCGATCTGGATCGTGTACGGGTTGAACTCCAGCCCGAGCTGCTTCTCGATCACACGGCGAGCGAAGGACTCCCAGTCGAAGTCCGGGTAGGCCGAGAGGTGGGCGTTGTAGTTGCCGACCGCGCCGTTCATCTTGGCGAGCAGCTTCACGCCGGCGATGCGCTCGCGCGCGTGCTGCAGGCGGGCCACCACGTTGGCAACTTCCTTGCCCACCGTCGTGGGGCTGGCGGTCTGGCCGTGGGTGCGCGCGAGCATGGGCACGTCGGCGAGGTCTTTCGCGAGGGTGGTGAGCGCGCCGATGATCTTGTCGAGCGTGGGCAGCAGCACGTCTTGCCGTGCGGCCTTGAGCATGAGGCCGTGGCTGGTGTTGTTGATGTCTTCGCTGGTGCAGGCGAAGTGCACGAACTCCGAGGCCGCCTTGAGCTCGGCGCTGTTCTCGAAGCGGCTCTTGAGCCAGTACTCGACCGCCTTCACGTCGTGGTTGGTGGTCTTCTCGATCTCCTTGATGGCCTGCGCATCGGCCTCGGAGAAGCGGGTGACGAGGCCGCGCAGCAGGCCGCGGCCGGCGCCGGTGAGCGGCTTGAACTCGGCGAAGCCGGCATCCGACAGGGCGATGAACCACTCCACCTCCACCTGCACGCGGCGGTGCATCAGCCCGAACTCGGAGAGCAGGCCACGCAGCGGCCCCATGCGGGAGGCATAACGGCCATCGAGCGGCGACAGGGCGGTGAGGGAGCTGAGGTTCATGACACAGGCCGGGCGTCAGGGCGCCGGAAAAGCTGGGGGAGAAGAGCGGACCGCGATTTTAGGCGGGCGCACCATCGCCGCGGTCGCCGGCCGATGACGGGGTGCCGCTGGCGTGATGATGGTGGGCCAGCAGGGTGCGGGCCTCCCGTGCGTGCCGGTCTCCGGCGTGGTGGAGCATCAGCGCCTGCAGCTGCGCCACGCCTTCGTCCTCACGCCCGGCGGCCAGCAACGCCTGGCCATGCAGCCAGCGGTAGAGGGCGGTGCGCGTGTCCCCCGGGCGGCGCTGGCCGAAGGCTTCGAGCAGTTGCAAGGCCAGGTCGGGGCGCTGCTGCTTGAGCGCCTGCTTGGTCAGCGGCACGACGGCCACCGTGCCGGGGTCGAAGCGGGGTTGCGCCGCCAGCGCCGCGATGTAGGCGGCGAGGGCGTCGGCCGACCGGCGTTTCTCCAGCAATCGCCGGATGCGGGTGCGGGCCACGGGGTCGTGCAAAGCCGCTGCCGCGACGGGCGACCCACGCGGCCGGCCCTTGATCGGCGCCACGCGCAGCGCGAGCCACACGGTGCCGCCCACCACCGCCGGCGCAGCCACTGCCAGCCACAGCCACACCTGCCCATCGAGCTTCCACGCCAGCAGCCAGTGCAGGCCCAAGAGACAGAACCACCATGCCAGCACCAAGGCCAAGGCACATCCACGCCACATCACGACACTCCCTTCGGGTCATCAACGTGCCCGGTTTTATGGGCGGGAGTGTCACACGGGTTTCATGACCACGTCATGCAATGGCGGGCTGCCACTTTGCAGACCCCCAAGACCATGACACCACACACTCGCTCCTGGGCTGCCCTCGCCGCGGCCGCCTTGCTCGTCACCGCCTGCGGCGGCGGCGACGACGAACCTTCAGGGCCCACCGCGCCCGCCCCGCAGACCTATGCGCAGACCCACGCGGTCGGCAACGTCTCGGTGAGCATCACCAAGCACGAGCTGCAGGCGGCCACCAGCTTCAACATCCCCTACGAGGGCAGCCACACCGCCATCGCGGCCGACTTCGCGAGCGGCTTCCTGCCCGCCTACGGCTCGGGCCTCGCCTTCAAGGAACGACTGGCCGACGGCACGCTCGAGTTCTACGCCATCACCGACCGCGGCCCCAATGGCGACGGCCCCAGCGCGCCCGTGCCCGGCGGCACCGGCAACAACATCAGCAAGGTGTTCCCTGCCCCGTCCTTCGCGCCCAGCTTCGGCGTGATCCGTGTCGGCGCCAACGCGGTGCTCCAGAGCAGCACGCCGCTCCGGCGCGATGCCACCACCCGCATCACCGGCCTGCCGCCGCAAGCCGGTCTGGGCTCGACGGGCGAGACGCCGCTCAACGACGCCTACCGCTTCGACGCCACGAAGGCCAACTACGACGCCCAGGGCCTCGACCCCGAATCGATCGTCGTCGACACCGCGCGCAGCGTGCTGTGGGCGAGCGACGAATACGGCCCCTTCATCGTGCGAATCAACCGCACGACCGGCGTGATCGAGCGCAAGTACGGCCCCGGGGCCGGCGCCACCGACCTGCCGGCGGTGCTGGTCAAGCGGCGGGTCAACCGCGGCATGGAAGGCCTGACGCTCGACGTGGCGAGCGGCAAGCTGCACGGCTTCCTGCAAAGCCCGATCGACCCGAAGGATGCGAACGGGGCCTCCATCCGCGCGCGCCCGCCCGGCGGCAGCAACACCGACGTGCGCCACATCGCGAGGTTCGTGCGCTGGCTCGAGTTCGACCCGACGACCGAGACCTCCAGGCTCTACGCCTACCCGATCGACGGCACGCAGTACGACCGCAACCGCACCGGCAACGCCAAGCTGGGCGACGTGGTGAGCCTCGGCAACGGCAAGTTCATCGTCATCGAGCAGGGCGCCCGCGCCAGCGATGCGCGGGTGATGAACAAGCTCTACCTGGTGGAGATCCCGGCCAACGCAACCGACATCACCGCGCAGGGCCACGACCTCGAGGTGAGCAGCATCACGCAGGCGGCCTCGAACGGCGCCGACTACTCGACGGTGGTCACGCTGCGCAAGACCGAGCTGCTCGACCTCAACGCCGCCGGCTGGGTGGCCGAGAAGGCCGAGGGCCTGACGCTGGTCGACGCAAACACCCTCGCGCTCATCAACGACAACGACTTCGGCCTGCGCACCATCCTGCTCGACGCCGCCGGCGCCACGGTGGCCGGCAGCATCGAGGACTGCACGGTCGACGCCAACGGGGCCATCGTCTCCGGCTGCCCGGCCGGCGTGGTGGGCGCTCGCCTCACGCGCGGCGTCGACAACGAACGGCCCACGCGCCTGTGGCTGATCCGCTTCAGCCAGCCGCTGGCGGCCTACGCCATCCCGTAGTCGTCTAGACGTTTCATCTCCCTGCCCAGGAGTCGTCACGCAACCGTCACGCTCGCTTTCCACAATCTTCGAGGTTTGAAGTCTGTGGCGAAACGAGGTGACGAGCATGACGAACAACGTGATCCAGGTGACGAAGCTGCGCAAGAGTTTCGGTGCCCACACCGCCTTGCGCGACGTGTCGCTCTCGGTGCAGCGCGGCGAGATGGTCGCCCTGCTCGGCGCCTCGGGCTCCGGCAAGTCGACGCTGCTGCGCCACCTGAACGCGCTGCACCGCGCCGATGCGGGCAGCACCTCGCACGTGGAGGTGCTCGGCCGCACGCTGCAGCAAGGCGGCAAGCTGGCGCGCGACGCCCGCGACACGCGTGCGCAGGTGGCCGCGATCTTCCAGCAGTTCAACCTGGTCGACCGCCTCTCCGTGATGAAGAACGTGCTGGCCGGTGCGTTGCACCGCCAGCCGCTGTGGCGCGGCCTCTTCGCGCAATTCCCGCAGGCCGAGCTGCAACGGGCCCACGAGGCGCTCAAGCGCGTGGGCATCGAGCGCTGTGCCTGGCAACGCGCCTCCACGCTTTCGGGCGGCCAGCAGCAGCGGGCCGCCATCTCGCGCGCGCTGGTGCAGGGCGCGCAGATCATCCTCGCCGACGAGCCCATCGCCTCGCTCGACCCCGAGTCGAGCCGCCGGGTGATGGACCTGCTGGCCGAAGTGAACCGCGAGCTGGGCGTGACGGTCATCGTCTCGCTGCACCAGGTCGACTACGCCTTCGCGTACTGCCCGCGCACCGTCGCGCTGCGCGCCGGCGAAGTGGTGCACGACGGCCCCACGCGCGAGCTCACCCCGCAACGCCTGCGCGACCTGTACGGCACGCAGACCGATGAACTGATGCCGCGGCCGCACGACGCCGCGACGCCCCTCCAACCCGTGCCGCTGGCCGCCTGACCCCGGAGCCCCCCATGAACCGCAGAGCCACCCTCCTCGTCCTCGCCACCACCGCCTCGGTGTGGTTCAACCAGAGCACGCATGCGCAGCCGCGCGAGCTGCAGATGGGCATCATCGCCACCGAGTCGTCGGCCAACCTCAAGACGGCGTGGCAGCCGCTGATCGACGACCTGCAGAAGCAGACCGGCCTCAAGGTCAACGCCTTCTTCGCGCCCGACTACGCCGGCGTGATCGAGGCGATGCGCTTCAACAAGGTGCAGGTCGCGTGGATGGGCAATAAGTCAGGCATGGAAGCAGTGGACCGGGCCAACGGCGAAGTGTTCGGCAAGGTGGTGTCGGTCGACGGCACCCAGGGCTACTGGAGCCTGATGATCGTGCACAAGGACAGCCCGCTGAAGTCGCTCGACGACGTGATCAAGGCCCGCGCCAACCTCACGCTCGGCATGGGCGAGATCAACTCGACCAGCGGCACCCTGGTCCCCGGCTTCTATGCCTGGGCCGCCCACAAGGTCGACCCGGCCAAGGAGTTCGAGCGCGCCGCCCGCTCCAACCATGAGAGCAACATCCTCGCGGTGGCCAGCAAGCAGCTCGACGTGGCCACGGTGGCGAGCGACGGCGTCGACCGCATGAAGATCAAGATGCCCGAGAAGGCCGCCGAGCTGCGCGAGATCTGGCGCTCGCCGCTGATCCCGAGCGACCCGCTGGTGTGGCGCAAGGATCTCGACGAGGCCACCAAGAAGAAGCTGCGCGACTTCTTCCTCGCCTACGGCAAGGATGCGCGCGAGAAGGAGGTGCTGAAGACGCTGACGTGGTCGGCCTTCGTGAAGTCCGACAACCAGCAGCTCACGCCCATCCGCCAGCTCGAGCTCGCCCGCGAGCGCGCCAAGGTCGACGCCGACACCGCCCTGTCGGCCGACGACAAGGCGAAGAAGCTGAAGGACATCGACCAGCGCCTCGCCGAGCTGGCGCAGCAGGTCGCGCTCGCGAAGTAAGCCGTGTCGTCGCTGAGCCTTGCCCCGGTGGCCGAGCCCATCACGCCGCCACGCACCTCGTGGCTCACGCTCCTCGTGTGGGGCGTGCTGCTTGCCGTGCTCGCCGCCAGCTGGAAGGGCGCCGACATGCGCCCGCTCGACCTGCTGCGTGATGGCAGCAACATGGGCGAGTACGCCCGCGGCTTCTTCCCGCCCGACTTCAGCGACTGGCGCCACTACGTCACCGAGCTGCTGATCACGCTGCAGATCGCGGTGTGGGGCACGGCACTCGCCATCGCCTGCTCGGTGCCGCTCGCACTCCTCGCCTCGGCCAACATCACGCCCTGGTGGGTGCACCAGCCGGTGCGGCGCGTGCTCGACGGCTGCCGCGCCATCAACGAGATGCTGTTCGCGCTGCTCTTCGTCGTCGCGGTGGGCCTGGGGCCGTTTGCCGGCGTGCTGGCCCTGTGGGTGCACACCACCGGCGTGCTGGCCAAGCTCTTCTCCGAGGCGGTGGAGGCGATCGACCCGCAGCCGGTGGAGGGCATCCGCGCGACCGGTGCGCACCCGCTGGCCGAGATCGTCTACGGCGTGATCCCGCAGGTGATGCCGCTGTGGATCTCGTATGCGCTGTACCGCTTCGAGTCGAACGTGCGCTCCGCCTCGGTGGTGGGCATGGTGGGTGCCGGTGGCATCGGCATGGTGCTGTGGGACGTGATCCGCGGCTTCCAGTATGCGCAGACCGCGGCGGTGCTGATCATGCTGGTGGTGGCGGTGTCGCTGATCGACATGGCCTCCTCGCGCCTTCGCAAGCTGGCGACCTGAGCCCATGCCGCCGCTGAGCCTCGACGACATCGCCACGCTGTTCGAGCGCCATGGCAGCGCGTCGTATGACGGCAGCCGGCGCGAGTCGGTCACCGCCCTCGAGCATGCGCTGCAATGCGCGCAGCTCGCCGAATGGGCGCATGCCGACGACACGCTGGTGGCCGCGGCGCTGCTGCACGACCTCGGGCACTTCCTCACCCCGGTGGCCGGCGACGCCCAGGACGACTGCCACGAGAGGGTGGCGCTGCCCTACCTGAAGGGCCGCTTCGGCGCCGCAGTGCTGGAGCCCATCCGGCTGCACGTGGCGGCCAAGCGCTACCTCGTGGCCACTGACGATGGCTACTTCGCGGGGCTGTCGCCGGCCTCGGTGCACTCGCTGCAACTGCAGGGCGGGCCGATGACGCCGGTCGAGGTGGTGAAGTTCAACGACACGCCATTCGCGATGGACGCCGTGCAGCTGCGCCGCTGGGACGACCTCGCCAAGACGCCGGGCCAGGCGACGCCGCCGCTCGGCTACTACCTCGCGCTGCTGAGCGGCCTGGCCGAGCGCTGATCAGGCGCGCGGTTTGCGCTTGGCGGCCGGCGCCGCCTTCTTGCCCGCCGCCTCGGGCCGGGTGGTCTCGCCGGGGGCCAGCGTGAAGAGCTTGGCCGCACGGCCCTTGAGCTCGAGCAGCTCGTTGGGCGTCACCGAATACTGGCCGGTGGCGAGGTTGACCTGGATGCCGAACTCCACTTCCTTCTTGCCGTTGGACAGCGCGCCCGAGGTGAACTCGTAGTCCTCGCGCTCGGCCGGCAGGCCCAGGCGGTCGGCGTCGTAGTCCTTGTATTCGACGCTGCGGATCTCGCCGCTGGCCAGGTCGAGCATGCCGGTCGAGTGGATGACGTCGTCGGTCAGCTCGTCGGTGATGGTGATGGGCAGCTTGAGGTCCACGGTGGTCGGCGTCGATGAGGGCGGGGTGGGGATTCTAGGTGCCGGAGAATGGCCGCTCTTCCATGTCTTCCAGCTCCCATCCCCTGCGCCGCATCGCCGTGCCGGCCTTCGGCCCGTCGCTGCTCTTCGGCATCGGCGAAGGCGCCATCCTGCCCATCCTGCCGCTGGCGGCGCGCGAGCTCGGCAGCTCGGTCTCGGCGGCGGCGCTGATGGTGGCGCTGATGGGCATCGGCTCGCTGCTGTCGAACCTGCCGGCCTCGCTGCTGACCATGCGCTTCGGCGAGCGATGGTCCATCGTGGCGGCAGCGCTCTGGACGGCGCTCGGCATGGCCCTGTGTGCCTCGACCCGCCACCTCGGCGTGTTTGCGGTCGGGTGCTTCATGGCGGGCATGTCGCAGGCGGTGTTCAACCTCGCGCGGCAGGCCTACCTCAGCGAGGCAGTGCCGGTGGAATGGCGGGCACGGGCGCTCTCCACGCTCGGGGGTGTGTCGCGCATCGGCATGTTCATCGGGCCCTTCGTCTCGGCGGCGGTGGTGCACCAGTGGGGCCTGGCCGGCGCCTATGGCCTGGGCATCGGCGCGCTGCTGGTGGCGGCCGGCGTGGCGGTGCGCATCCCCGATCTCGCACCGCGCACCGTGGCGACCGCGAAGCTGTCGTTCGCGTCGACGCTGCGCGACCACCGGCATGTGTTCCTCACGCTCGGCATCGGCGTGATGCTGGTCGCCTCGGTGCGGGCGAGCCGGCAGGCGGTGATCCCGCTGTGGGCCGACCACCTGGGCCTCTCGGCCTCGGTCGCCTCGCTGATCTACGGCCTGGCCGGGGGCATCGACATGCTGCTTTTCTACCCGGCCGGGCGGGTGATGGACCTGAAGGGCCGCCGCTGGGTGGCCGTGCCGTCGATGGTGGTCATGGGCACGGCCCTGCTGCTGATGCCGTTCACGCACGGCCCATGGACGCTGCTCATCGCCGCCATGGCCATCGGCTTCGGCAATGGCATCGGCTCGGGCCTGATCATGACGCTGGGCGCCGACCACTCGCCGCCGGGCGAGCGAGCCCGCTTCCTCGGGGTGTGGCGCCTGATGGCCGACCTGGGCTCGACCAGCGGGCCGGCGCTGCTGTCCTTCCTGGCGGCGGCGATGTCGCTCGGCATCGCCGTGGCGTCGACCGGCCTGCTCGCGCTGGCGGCCGCAGGCGTGCTGGGCCACTGGATCCCGCGCACCGGCAAGCATTGAACAAGCCCAGGCTTGTATTTGGTGATTACAAGCTTTGGCTTGTTTCTTGACAATACAAGCCTTGTCTTGTAAATTGCACGCATGGACTACCCCCTCAAGATGCCCGATCAGCTGCGCCCGCAGCTGCAGGCGCTGCGCAAGCAGCGCGGCATGACGCAGGCCCAGCTCGGCGCGGCCATCGGCGTCACGCAGGCACGCGTGGTGGAGATCGAGGCCAACCCCGGTGCCGTGAGCCTGCAGCAGATCATGCAGGTGCTGGCGGTGCTGGGGGCCACGCTCGTGATCCACGACCACGGCCCGGTGGCCGCCGAGCCCGCCCCCGGGCCTTCGAAAGGCAGCTGGTGAGCTCGCACCTCGCCGCCTGGATGAACGGCGAGCCCGTCGGCACCTGGACGGTCGACCGCGGCACCCACCGCTTCACTTACGACGAAGCCTGGCTGCGCTCGCCCAAGCGCCGGGCGCTGTCGCTCTCGCTGCCCATCACGCCCGGGCGTGAAGTGCGCGGCCCGGCGGTGGCCCACTACTTCGACAACCTGCTGCCCGACAACGAGCGCATCCGCGACCGGCTGCACCGCCGCTTCAAGACCCGCTCGGCCGACACCTTCTCGCTGCTCGAGGCGATCGGCCGCGACTGCGTGGGCGCGGTGCAGCTGCTGCCCGAAGGCCACGCCCCCACCGGCTGGGACCGCATCGACAGCGAGCGCCTGAGCGAAGCGCAGGTGGCGGCCCTGCTGCGAGGCGTGCCCTCCGAGGCCGTGCTGGGCCAGGCCGGGGATGACGACGAGAGCTTCCGCATCTCGCTCGCCGGCGCGCAGGAGAAGACCGCGCTGCTGCGCCACGGTGGCCACTGGCACCGCCCGCGGGGCGCCACGCCCACCACGCACATCCTCAAGCTGCCGCTCGGCCTGGTGGGCGGCTCGCGCCGGGTGGACCTCGGCGACTCGGTGGAAAACGAGTGGCTGTGCGCGCTGATCCTGCACCACCTCGGCTTGCCGGTGGCACCGGCCGAGATCTGGCGTTTCGACGACCAGAAGGCGCTCGCCGTGACCCGCTTCGACCGCGCCTGGCAACAACACGCCGACGGCCGCGACTGGATCGCCCGCCTGCCGCAGGAAGACTTCTGCCAAGCGCTCGGCCACCCGCCCACCCGCAAGTACGAGAAGGATGGCGGCCCCGGCATCGCCGACTGTCTGCGCCTGCTGGGCGGCAGCGCCGAGCCCGGCGACCGCGCCACCTTCGCGCTCACCCAGCTCGCGTTCTGGCTGATGGCCGCGACCGACGGCCACGCGAAGAACTACTCGCTCTTCCTGCACGCGGGCGACGCCTACGTGATGACGCCGCTGTACGACGTGCTGTCGATCTTCCCGTACGTGGGCGATGCGGCAAACCAGTTCCGCTGGCGCAAGGCCGAGCTGGCGTTTGCGCTGCGTGCCAAGAACGTGCACTACCAGCTGCACAGCCAGCAGCCGCGGCATTGGCATGCACTGGCCCTGCAGGCGGGAGGCCCGGCGGTGTGGGCGCGCATGCTGCAGCAGGTCGAGCGTGTCGGCCCGGCGCTCGACGCCGCGGAGCGTCACCTGCCAGCCGACTACCCGCCCCACACCTGGCAGGCGATCGCAAGCGGCATGCGCGCCCAGGCCGCCCGGTTCCTCGACGGGCTCGCGAAGGCCTAAGGCGCGGCCGTGCCGCCGGTGCTCGGGAAGACGTTGCCGCTTGTGTAGCTCGCGAACGAATCGGCCAGCTGCACGAAGAGCGGTGCGATCTCCACCGGCTGCCCTGGGCGCCCATACGGCGTGTCGGCCCCGAAGTTGGCGATCTCGCCCGGCAGCTGCCCGCCGCTCGGCTGCAGCGGCGTCCAGTACGGCCCCGGCGCAATGGCGTTCACCCGCACGCCCTTCTTCGCCAGCTGCTTCGCGAGCGACTGCGTGAACGCAATGATCCCGGCCTTGGTGGTCGAGTAGTCGAGCAGGTCCTCGGGCGGATCGAAGGCCACCACCGAGGCGGTGTTGATGATGGCCGCGCCCGGTGGCAGGTGCGGCAGCGCGTACTTGGTCAGCCAGAACATCGCGTACAGGTTGGTCTTCATCGTCCAGTCGAAGAAGTCGGTGCTGATGTCCATGATCGACTTCGCCGCATGCTGGCGCGCGGCGTTGTTCACCAGGATGTCGAGCCCGCCGAAGGCTGTCACCGTCTCGGCCACCAGCCGCGAGCAGGTGCCTTCGAGGCGGATGTCGCCCGGCAGCGCGAGCGCCTTCCGCCCCTCGGCGCGGATGAGCTGGATCACCTCGCGCGCATCGGGCTCTTCGGCGGGCAGGTAGCCGATTGCCACGTCGGCCCCCTCTCGCGCATACGCGATGGCGGCCGCGCGCCCGAGGCCCGAGTCGCCGCCGGTGATCAGCGCTTTGCGGCCGGCGAGCCGGCCCGCGCCGACGTAGCTGCGCTCGCCATGGTCGGGCCGCGGCGTCATCTGGCTCGCCAGGCCCGGCCAGGGCTGGCGCTGCTCAGGGAAGGGCGGACGCGGGTAGGCGGTGCGCGGGTCGATCAGCGGGCGCGGTGGCACGGCCGGTGCGGCTGCAGCGCTGCCCGCGGCCACGAGGCCCGGCGCGGCCACGCCGGCACCGAGCCAGCCGATGGCGTGGCGGCGCGTGGTGGCCTGAGGGGGTGAGTCGGCGGGGGTGTCGTCGTCGCGGGCCATGGCGGTCTCCTGTGTCGTGGAAGGTAGGCCGGTTTGGCAATCCAGGCGCCTGCGGAGCCGCACCACGGCACGGCCCGATCGAGCACGCCGAAGCGGCGGAGAAATTTGCGGCAGTTCGCGGCGGGCTCGGCAAGCCCAACAAACGAAACAAAAGCCGCCGGGCGTTGAAACGACGGCGAAACGGCTTCTCGCGACAGTGCACGCTTTCGCAAGGAGCCCCGCATGAACCGTCGACGCATCCTCCTGCCGCTGTTGCTGGCCGTCTCTCTCGTCTCGGGCCTGAGCGAGGCCCGCGCCGCCACGCCGAGCGTGGTGCAGGACCTCAAGATGGCACAGGACAGCCAGCCCTTCCGCGCCGCGGCCGACGAGTTTGTCGCGCGCTCGATGGCCGGCGACGTGGCCGCCACGCAATCGATGCTGAGCCGCAGCCTCGTCGAGCGCACCGGCGACGAGGCCGTGAAGCGCGCCTTGCAGACGCAGATCGTGCCCTTCTTCCAGCGCGGCCGCGAGCCGGGCAAGAGCGTGACCATCACGCGCACCACCGATGCCTCGGGCCAGCAGGGCTTTGCGTTCTACATGTGGATGGAATACGCCGAGGCGCCCACCGCGCGGCCTTTCACCGTCTACGTGGTGCGGGAGCAGGGCCGGCTCGTCGTCGCCAACATCGTGCCCGACCGCCTCGTCGAAGGCCGCCACCGCTGAAGCCGCCTGCACATGAAGCTCAAGCCACCGACCGCGCTCTACCTTGCCACCGTCGTGCTGGCATGCGGGTCGTTCGCGGCTGAAACGAATGCGGCGCCCGCCGAGGGCCGCGCCTTCGTGAAGCAGCTGCGCGACGCTGCGGCCACGCCGGGCGGCCAGGCCATCGCCGATCTCACGCAGTTTCCCTTCCTCTTCGACAGCCAGCCGCTGCAGCGCGAAGCCTTCCTCGCCAAGGCCGCCCCGGCGCTCTTCACGCCGCGCGTGCGCCAGTGCCTGCAGCGCGCCGAACCGCAGGCCGAAGACGGCCGCCTCGTGCTGTGGTGCAAGCCCTATGGCTTCTACCTCGGCCCGGTGCAGGGCCGCTGGCGACTGATCGAGTTCACCGCCGACGGCGAGTGAGCGCGCCCAGCCCCTCGAGCTGCAGGCGCTGCGACTGCTCCACCAGGAAATCGATGAAGAGCCGCACCCGCAGCGGCATGTGGCGCGTGCCCGTGTAGAGCAGCGAGAAAGGCCGCGAGCGCCCGCCAAAGCGCTGCAGCACCTCCACCAGCGTGCCGTCGGCCAGGTCCTGTTCCATCAGGTAGCGGTGCGTCTGCACCAGCCCCGCGCCGGCGCGCGCGAGGGTGAGCGTGGCCAGCACGTCATCGGTCACGGTGTAGTGGCCATCGGTCTCGACCTGCACGTCGCGCCCGTCGTCGCGGAACTCCCACGGCACCTTCTGCCCGGTGCGCGGCAGCAGGAACTGGATGCACTCGTGCGCCGCCAGGTCCTGCAGCGTCTTCGGCTTGCCGGCCTTGCGCAGGTAGGACGGCGCACCCGCCACCACCAGCTCGGCGTCGAGCAGCTGGCGCGCGACGAGCCCCGAATCCGGGGGCGTGCGGGCGCGGATCGCGAGGTCGAAGCTGTCTTCGGTGAAGTCGACGTTGCGGTTGCTCACCTGCACCTCGATGCTCACCTTGGGATAGCGCCTGCGAAAGGCCGGCAGCAGCGGCAACAGCACCGAATGGCCGAAGGTGGTGGGCGCGCTGACGCGGATCAGCCCCGCCGCCTCGGCCTGCCGCCCCGTGAGCTCACGCTCGGCCTCGACGATCTGCGCGAGCGCCTGCCGGCACTGCGCGTGGTACGCGCGCCCCGCATCGGTGAGGCGCATGCGGCGCGTGCTGCGCACGAAGAGCGGCACCGCGAGCCGCTCCTCCAGCCGGCCGATCGCCCGGCTCACGGCGGCCGGTGTGATGCCCGCCTGCGTGGCCGCGGCGGTGAAGCTTTCCAGCTCGGCCGCCGCACAGAAGAGCTCGATGCTGCCCAGCATCACGCCGGAGGTTTCTCGCGCCATCGGCTTACCTCGTGTAATGAATGAAGTGCATGACAGCCAGTTTATCGATGGCCATCGCATCAATACGCTGACAAGCCTTCATCCACTGCCTTCCGAGGACCCCATGTCATCCCCCATCAGCATCGTCTTCCACAGCGGCTACGGCCACACCGAGAAGCTGGCCCAGGCCGTGGCCCAGGGCAGCGGCGGCACGCTGCTGGCCATCGACGCGCAGGGCGAACTGCCGCCCGAGGCCTGGGAGCGCCTGGCCGCGTCGCGCGCCATCGTGTTCGGCTCGCCCACCTACATGGGCAACGTGAGCTGGCAGTTCAAGAAGTTCGCCGATGCCAGCTCCAGCGTCTGGGCCAGGCAGGGCTGGAAGGACAAGCTCGCCGCCGGCTTCACCAACAGCGCCGGGATCAACGGCGACAAGCTCGCAGCGCTGCACGCGATGTTCACGCTGTCGCAGCAGCACGGCATGGTGTGGGCCAGCACCGGCATGCCGCCGGCGAACGTGAAGGCCTCGACGCGTGACGACCTCAACTACCTCGCGTCGTTCGCCGGGCTGATGGCCACGACCCCGGCCGACGCGGGCGTGGACGAACTCGCGGCCGGCGACCTGGCCACCGCGCGCGCCTTCGGCCAGCGTGTGGCCGACCTCGTGCGCCGCTACAACTGAAGGAGCAAGCGATGCCCTACGTCAACATCAAGGTCACGCGCGAAGGCGTGACACGCGAGCAGAAGGCCGAGCTCATCGCCGGCGTCACTGCACTGCTGCAGCAGGTGCTGCAGAAGGACCCGGCGACCACCTATGTGGTGATCGACGAAGTGGAGCTCGACAACTGGGGCGTCGCCGGCCTCAGCGTGCCGGCCTGGCGTGCGAGGCCACGCTCATGAACGGCGCCGAAGCCTTTGCCGAGGTGAGCGCCGTGCTGGCCGACTACTTCGACGGCCTGCACCACAGCGACACCACGCGCCTGCGGCGTGTCTTCCATCCCGAGGCCCGCTACCACTGCGCGACCGACGGCACGCTGCTCACGCTCGACATGGCGCAGTACTTTCCCATCGTCGAGGCGCGGCCGTCGCCGGCGAGCCAGGGCCATGCACGCACCGACCGCATCCTCGGCATCGAGTTCGCCGGGCCGGTGACGGCGTTCGCGAAAGTGGCGTGCTCGATCCCGCCCAAGCACTTCATCGACTTCCTCACGCTGGTGAAGCTCGAGGGCCGATGGCAGATCGTCGCCAAGGTGTTTCACTACACCCACGCGCCGCCGAAGGCGGTCGCCGGATAACCGTCTCGGGTTTCCCCTGATCGGCCGGGTGTCGAAACGCGCCCTTCCCGTTCGTCGTGGTACAGAGCAGCCATCGAGCTGCCGTTCCGCGTCAACTGGAAGGACCTTTCGCCATGCCCCTGCACATCCTCGAACGCCCTGCCTTCACCGTGATGGGCCTGCACATCCAGACCCGGCCCATGTCGCCCGACATCCCGGCCTTGTGGCCGCGCTTCATGAGCCGAGAAGCCGAGATCGAACGCCCGACCGAGCAGGGCGTGAGCTACGGCGTGATGCACAGCGACTCGCCCGACATGTCGCGCCTGGACTACTGGGCCGCGCTGGCCGTGGCCCCGTCCAGCCGCACGCCGGCCGGCATGGAGACGCTCACCATCCCCGGCGGCCACTACGCGGTCTTCCGCTACCCGCTCTCGGGCCTGGGCGCAGGTTTCGGCGAGATCTTCCACACGCTGCTGCCGGGGTCCGACTATGAGCAGGTGCCCGGCCCCTACTTCGAGCGCTACAACGAAGCCTTCGACCCGGGCGACCCGAACTCGCTCGTCGAGATCTACCTGCCGGTGCGCCGCAAGGGCCGCCCGTCCTAGATCGTGCGCCGGACGAGCGGCTCGGGCGTCACGCGCTGCTCGTGCTTCTCCTGGCAGGCGATGCAGCGTGCGGCCCAGGGCTGCGCCTGCAGCCGGGCGAGCGGGATCTCGGTGCCGCAATCGATGCAGACGCCGTAGCGCCCGGCCTGCAGGCGCTCGCGCGCGGCGGCGATCTCGCGCAGCTCCAGCATGTCGCGCTGGCGCTCGGCATGGCGCACGGTCTCGCGGGCGTTCTGCTCGCTGCGCTCGCCGTCGTCTTCGACCTGGTTGCGCGGGCTGCGGGAGGGTGTCTCCTCCTGTTCCGCAGACACCATCTGCACCTCGCGGCCAAGCTCGGCTTCTCGGGCGTCGAGCTGGCGGCTCAGGTCCTGCAGGGTCGTGGGGTCGAGTTCGGGCATGGGCGTCTCCTCTTGGCCCCCAGGTCCGGCAAGGCACGTGCCGTCAGCGTGAGGCGGCCGATGCAGCGTCCGCCCGGGGCGGCATCGCGGCAGCCCGGACGACATCACCGCGTGCGAGATCGACCGCCTGGCCACGTGCATTGCTGGCCTCCGACACCTCGGAGGTGACCGCGACCACCAGTTCGAGCGGCTCGTGCACCCAGATCAGCTGACCCCCGAAGCCGCTCGCGAAGAAGGTCGCGGACCGGCCGGTGGCGGCCGGCGCCAGCCACCAGAGGTAGCCATACGGCAGGTTGAGGGGCGGGCCGCCGCGGCCACGCGGCTCGGTGGCAGCGGCCAGGTAGGCGTCGGGCACCAGCGGCCGGCCGTGCCATGCGCCACGCTGCAACATCAGCTGGCCCAGCTTCGCCATGTCGCGCGTGCGCAGCCGCAGCCCGCGAAAGCCCAGGCTGTGGCCTTCGAAGTCGGCCTCCCATTCCGTGCGCTCGATGGCGAGCGGCGTGAAGAGGTGCTGCTGCGCATAGGCCGCGGGCTCCGCACCCACCGCCTTGGCCAGCACCGCCGCCAGCAGGTTGGCGCCGGGGTTGTCATAACGGAAGACCTCGCCAGGGTTCGCGGTGAACCTGCGGCTCATCGCAAACGCGGCCAGCCCCTTGGGGTCGAAGAAGCGACGGTTGCGGCCCTCGAAGCCGGCCGTCATGGTCAGCAGGTGCCGCACGGTGAGCGTGCGGGCCCGCGGGTCGGCGTTGACGCCGGCCAGCTCGGGCAGCAGCTCGACCACGGTCCGGTCGAGATCGGCGAGCCTCCCTTGGGCGAGGGCGATGCCGACCAGCAGCGACAGCACGCCCTTGGTGACCGACTCGACGCTGTGCAGCGACTCCGCGCCGAAGCCACTGCGGTGGTACTCGAAGACGGTGCGCCCCCGCTGCAGCACCACCACGCTGCGCACGTCGGCGAGCTGCTCGTCGATCCGGCGCTCAAAGCCGGCGAAGGGTGCAGGCTCGGCCACCTCGGCGCGCGCAAGGCCCGGGGTGAGCAGGAGCGGCAGGGCCGTCAGCGCACGGCGTCGTCGCATGGTGTCCTTTCGGCGTGCTGGATCGCGTCCACCAGCCGATCGATGTTACGGAAGGCCAGCATGTGCGTGTCGCCTTCCAGCACGGTGAGCTCGGCCTGGGGCAAAGCCTGGCGGAAGCTTTCCACCATGTCCATCGGCACCAGGCCGTCGTGCGTGCCGTGCCACAGGTGCACCGGCACGCGCAGCTCGCGCAGGTCGATGGACCACGGCTGGTTGAGCAGCACGCTCTCCAGCGCCCACGCACGCGGGCCCTGGTGCAGCGATTCCATCGTCAGCGCCACGAAATACGGCAGGTGCTCCGGCTGCGTGATGTAGGCGATGTCGGGCTCGGCGAGACTGAAGGCCTTGTGGCCGCGTGCAGAGGTCATCGACTTCAGCAGCGACTCGACGGTCTGCCCGAAGAGCGCAAGCTCCATCGCCGGCCGCAGGAGGCTCGGCACCACGCGGAAGAACTGGTTCATCATGCCGTTGAGCGTCGAGGGCGAACCGGAGGCGAGGATGTGGTCGATCGGCGGCACGACCGCCGTGCACTGCACGCTGCCGATGCGCTCGGGCAGGGCCCACGCGGTGTGCACCGCATGCGCGCTGCCGGCCGAGGCGCTGAGCAGGTGCACGCGCTCGAGCTGCAGCTCGTCGAGCAGCGCCCGCACGTCGGCGACGAACTCGCGGTAGTCGCGCCGCTCCACGAAGGAGCTGCGGCCGTAGCCCGGCCGGTCGATGGCGATCAGGCGCACCCCGCGCTCGCGCAGGCGCTCCGCATGGATCAGCAGCTCCAGGCGCGACGCGTTGAGCGCGTGGAAATACAGCACCGGCACCCCATCGGGCGCGCCGACCTCGGCGTAGCTGAGCTGCCGGCCGTCGCCCAGGCGCAGCAGCCGCGTGTGCGCGAGGCCGGTGATGTGCGGCAGGAGCTGCGCGTTGTGGCTGCTGCCGGCCTGCTCGAGCACGATGTTGCGCAGCACCAGCGCGAAGAGCGCGTTCTGGTTGTGCACGCCGGTCTTGGTGTAGATGTTCTTGATGTGCTGGCGCAGGGTGTGCAACGTGATGCCGGTGCGCTCGCAGATCGCGTCGAGCTCCAGGCCCTGCAGCGACAGGTCGATGAGCTCCATCTCGCGCGCGGTGAGCCCCGCGCGCTGGCCCAGCCCGACGATCGATTGCGTGACGCAGCGCTGGCGGTCGATCAGCAGCAGCGAATACGACGCCGCGCCCGGGCGGTTGGGATGCACCTGGTTCCTGTAGAGGTAGGCGAGCAGGCCGGGCTGCCCCTCGAGGCCCAGGCGCGCGCAGGCATAGGCCTCGCGATCCGCCTGCGCCATCAGCCCGGCCAGGAGGTCGGGTTCGCGGCAGCAGAGCACGCCGCCCTCGGCGCCGAACAGGCCGCCGCGGCCGAGCAGTGTTTCGGCATCGACGTTCATCCCGAGGATGCGCCGGTGCCCGTCGATTACCACGATGGGCGGCGCCACCGCGTGGATGACGGCCATCACCCGCTGCCGCTCGCGCTGCATCGCCGAATGCGCCGCGCCCAGGCGCAGCGCCCGCTGGATGTGGCCGAGGATCACGCGCGTGAGCGGCGTGTCGTCGCGGCTGCGGTCTTCGCGGAAGTGGAACAGCAGCTGCTGGTGCAGGCGCCCGGTCTGGTCGGGGTGCAGGGCCGACTGGTAGATGGCTTCAAGCAGGGCCTCGACCGGGCCGCTCTGCGTGGCTAGGGCCATGTCAGGTGCTCCACGCGGTGGTGCTGGAACGAGGCCGGCGGCCGGGCGGCCACGAGCGTGGCCAGGCCGTCGCCCAGGGCCTGCAGCATCACCGCGTGCAGGGCCTCGAACACGACGCGGCCCAGGCCTTTCTGGTCGGCCGCACCGAGCTTGCGGAAGACCGACTTGAGCTGCGACCGCAGCGTCTCGATCGAACGGCCCGAGAGCGCGGCGTACTGCTTGAGCGGCATGCCTTGCGCGAGGTTCCACGCCAGCGGCAGCTCCTTGTCGGTGAGCGCAAAGCGGCCCTGCATCTGCTGCACGAGGGCCGCCGGCGGCGACGAGATCTCGCGCAGGCGCGCCGGGTCGCATCGCTCGTGGACCAGCAGCAGCACGCTCAACGTGGGGCAGGCGAGCTGCTTCAGGTGGAGGTCCAGGCCCTCGAGCTGCAGCCGCTGGGGCCGTGCCGGGTTGGCCATGAAGCCTTGCAATGCTCGCTCGAACACGGCGTGCTGTGCCAGAAGGTGCAGCCGCCGCCCCTGCAGGCAGGCGCGCGCGGTGCGGGCGAGCCAGGCCTGGCCGTGGCGGTTGAGCAGCACCACCTCGCCGTGCTCGTCGAGCACGACGATGGAGAGCGGCATCGCGTCGACCACCTCGTGCAGCGCCGCGAGGCTCGCCTGCGCCGCATCGAGCGACGAGCGGAGCGCCCACGCGGTGTGCAGGTGCGAGCACAGCAGCTGGAATTCGCGCGCCTGGTCGGCCGTGAAGCCCTCGGGCGCGAGGCTCCGCGCCCAAATGAGGTGGCCGGTGATGCGTCTGTGAGACAGAAGACCCGCCTCGCGTCCTGGCGATTGACGCGTCGATGGCAGCGCCCAGGGTGCGGCGATTTGTATCGAGCCGGCGCCGATGCGCGCGGCCCAGCACTGCACCAGCGGCCGCCACGCTTCGGGCCACTGGTCGACCACGCCGGCGAGCGCCGCATCGCTGCCTTCGGTCTCGACCAGCGCATACAGCTGGTCGAGCAGGTGCAGCCACTGCAGGTCTGCGTCGATCGGCATGTCAAGACGCGTCAAGGCTTAACCCGATTTCGGTATTCAACCGGCATCGCCGCGTGCCTACAAACGCCGGGCCCTGCGGCTGCAGGGGCACCCATCCCGGAGACAAACCAAGGACTTTTCATGCACACACTCCTGTCGAAGTCGCTGCTGTTGTGCGCCGTCGCACTCGGCCTCAACGCCACCGCGCCTGCCACCGCGCACGCCGACCAGCTCGTGTCGCCCTCGCTCATCAAGTCGACCGAGCGCGGCGTCTTCCTCAACGGCCGCTACTACGTGGGGGGCCAGCACGGCATCCATGAAGTCAAGCGCACGGCCGACAGCAGCCCACACTGCAAGATCGACACGGGCTCGGGCTTCACCGTCTGCCTGCTGGTGAGCACCGTATACGGAGCCGACCAGTGCGACTACTCGGGAATGACTGCGGACAACACCTACTTGTACGCAGCCTGCACGGTGGCCGACAAGACCGCCGCCATCCCGCTGCTCGCGCCGCCCAAGCGCGCCGCGCTCTTCCGCGTGAAACCGGCGGCCACCAGCAGCACCGCCGCCGAGGTCGTCAGCAAGCCTTTCGCCACCCCCGTCTGGTACAACGGGATGACGGTGCTCGACAACAACACCCTGCTGATGACGCCCTCGGCGCCACTCGGCACCAAGTCGGCCATCGTCAAGCTCAGGATCACCAACACCCTGACGCTCGACCACACGATCACCGAGTGGCTGCCCGGCTCGCCGCTCTACCTGCTGAACAACGGCGTGACGGTGAACAACGGCCACGTCTACTTCGTCGGCGGGCAGAACCTGTGGCGCATCGCGGTCAAGAGCGACGGCTCGGCCGGCCTGCCCATCCTGCTCTACCAGACCACGATCAACCAGACGCTCGACGACCTCACGGTCAAGGGCGACTGGGTGGTGGCCGCCGAGATCGGCATCGTCAACGGCCTTGGGCTCAACTCGCTGACCTTCGTGCACAAGACCGGCCTCGGCCCCACCTTCAAGCTGTGGACCGGCCTCACGCAACTGAGCGGCGTGGTCGTCGACCCGGGCACCTTCGGCACGCCGGGCGCCTTCATCGCGACGAGCTACTTCCAGGGCGGGGTGTACCGCTACTTCTACTGACGCAATCTCCTGGCGGACGCGCCATGGCACCGGCCCCTCCAAAAGGGGCCGGGTACACCCCTTGCCGGCGATCCGGACGGATCAACTGCCAGGAGAGTCCATGTTCGACCTCAGCGTGCCGTGGTGGGAGTTCGTCGCCCGCGCCGCGATCGTCTACCTCGTTCTGATGGTGATGGTGCGCATCGCCGGCAAGCGCACCATCGGTCAATTCACGCCCTTCGATCTGATCGTGGTGATGCTGCTGAGCGAAAGCGTGAGCAATGCGCTCTCGGCAGACGACCACTCGGTGACCGGGGGGCTGATCGTCGCGGGAACGCTCGTCTTCCTGAACGTCGTCTTCGCGGTCGCCAGCGCCCGCAGCCGCAAGGTCGAGCAGATCACCGAGGGCACGCCCGTGCTCGTCGGGCGCGACGGCAAGCTTTTCGAGGACGTGCTCAAGCGCGAGCGCGTGGGCATCGGCGAGCTGGAAAAGGCGCTGCGCGAGAACGACTGCGAGCTTGCCGACCTGAAGTACGCGTTTCTCGAGTCCGATGGCAACTTCAGCATCCAGAAGAAGCCGGGCTGAGCCCGAGGAAAAACGGCTGGCGCGCGGACTGAATCAGGTCTAGGCTCCTGACGTCGGTTCCCGTTCCGCTCAACGCAGAGGGTCGCGTGATGGCCAGCACCGATCTTTCCGCAGACGAAGCCCACGGTGCCGAGGCGGAGCGCCTGCGCGTGCTCGCCACCTACGGCGTGCTCGACACCCCACGCGACGCACGTTTCGACGAGCTCGCCCGCCTCGCCACCCGGCTCTGCGGCACGCCCATGGCCGTGGTCACGCTGGTCGACGACCACCGCCAGTGGTTCAAGGCTGAGATCGGCCTCGGGGTGCGCGAGACGGCGCGCGCCATCGCCTTTTGTGCCAACACCATCGAGGGCCCCGGTCTCTTCCAGGTGCCCGACGCCCGTGACGACCCGCGCTTCGCCGACAACCCGCTCGTGACCGGCGAGCCGCGCCTGCGCTTCTATGCCGGCGTGCCGCTGCAGGTGGAGGGCGGCCACCGCCTCGGCGCGCTCGCGGTGCTCGACCGGCAGCCACGGCGGCTCACGCCGGAGCAGCAGGCCGACCTGGAGAGCCT
Organism: Piscinibacter sp. HJYY11; assembly: GCF_016735515.1. Taxonomy (NCBI): domain Bacteria; kingdom Pseudomonadati; phylum Pseudomonadota; class Betaproteobacteria; order Burkholderiales; family Sphaerotilaceae; genus Piscinibacter; species Piscinibacter sp. HJYY11. The sequence continues at coordinate 3,052,412 of NZ_JAERQZ010000001.1, forward strand.
GGCGCTCCAGGTCGTCGTCGTGCTGGAAGAGCAGCGCCTGCGTGTGCTGGCCGAGGCGGCGTCGACCGAGGCGAAGCGCCAGTCCGATTCGCTGCTCGCCATCGCCGGCCGGGTGGCGCGCCTGGGCGCCTGGGAGCTCGACATCGCGCAGCAGAACGTGGTGTGGTCAAACGTGGTCGCCGACATCCACGGCATGCCGCGCGGCTTCTCGCCCAACCTGGCGGACGCGCTCGCGTTCTACGTCGAGCCCGACCGCAGCTTCCTGGCGCAGGCGGTGGCGGCGTGCCTGGAAGACGGCATCCCCTTCGACCACGAGCTGGTGCTGCAACCGGCCGGCAGCGGGCCGACACGCTGGGTGCGCGCCATCGGCGAGGCGATGCGCAATGCTGAAGGCCGCATCACCCACCTGCGCGGCGCCTGCCAGGACATCACCGAGCGCAAGTCGCACCTGCTGCAGATCCAGCGCCTGGCAGAACGGCTCTCGGCCACCTTCGAGAGCATCCCCGACCCCTTTCTTGCCGTGGGGTCCGATGGGCGGGTGCAGCTCGTCAACGCCGCCTTCGAGCGGCTGGTGCAGCTGACGCGCGACGACATCCTCGGGCGCAGCCTGGCGCAGGTGCTGCCGCCGACGGTCGTTGAAGCGCCCTTCCTCGAGCGCTGCGAAGAGGCCATGCGACGCCAGCAGCCGCTCGAGTTCGAAGCGACCGAGCTGCGCTCGGGCCACCGCTTCGAGCTGCGGCTCTTCCCCATGGACAACGGGCTGACGCTCCATGCCCGCGACATCACCCAGCGCGAGAGCATGCTCGCGCAGCTGCGCCTGCTCGACACCTGCGTGCGCTACCTCAACGACGCGGTGATGATCACCGACGCCCAGGTGCAGGCGCCCGGTCCCACCATCCTCTTCGCCAACCAGGCCGTCGAGCGGCTCAGCGGCTGGCAGCCCGATCAGCTGGTGGGCGGCAGCCCGCGCCGCCTGCAGGGGCCGATGACGCAGCGCGACCGCCTCGATGCGCTGCGCCATGCCATCCGCCACGGCAGGCCGATCGAGACCGAGCTCATCAACTACCGGCAGACCGGCGAGACCTACTGGGTCGAGCTGAAGCTGAGCCCGATCCAGGACGACGACGGTCGCTGCACCCATTTCGTGGCGGTGGAGCGCGACATCACCGAGCGCAAGCTCGCCGAGGCCCACCGCGAAGCGCTGGAGCGGCAGCTGCGCCAGGCGCAGAAGATGGAATCGATCGGCACGCTGGCGGGCGGCATCGCGCACGACTTCAACAACATCCTCGGCGCCATCCTCGGCAACGTGGCGCTGGCGCGCGATGCGCTGCCGCCCGAGGGCGCGGGCCACGCAGCGCTCACCACCATCGCGAGCTCGGCAGAGCGCGCCCGCTCGCTCGTCCAGCAGATCCTCGCTTTCGGCCGCCAGCAGGCCACGCAGCGCCTGCGCCAGCCGCTGCGCCCGCTGGTCGACGAGGCGGTGCGCCTGCTGCACGCGACGCTGCCCGCCAGCGTGGCGCTCGACACCACCGGCGCGCACGACGACGTGTTCGCCGAGGTCGACGCCAACCAGCTGCAGCAGGTGCTGATCAACCTGTGCACCAACGCCTGGCATGCCATGCGCGAGCACGGCGGGCGCATCGAGATCGGCCTCGATGCCGACAGCGGCACCCACGCGCACCTGTGGGTGAAGGACGACGGCTGCGGCATGCCACCGGAGGTGCAGAGCCGCATCTTCGAGCCCTTCTTCACCACCAAGCCGGTGGGCCAGGGCACCGGGCTCGGCCTCTCGGCGGTACACGGCATCGTTGAGGCGCACGGCGGGCGCATCGAGGTCGATAGCACGCCCGGGCGCGGCAGCACCTTCCACGTGCACCTGCCCGTGTCCGCACCGGCCGACCCCACGGCGCGCGACCGGCGCAGCATCTCGCCACGCCCACCGTCGCTGAAAGGCCTGAAGGTGCTCTGCGTCGACGACGACCCGGTGATGCTCACCACCATGCAGGCCCTGCTCGAGCGCGAGGGCTGCGTGGTCGATGCGCAGTTCGACCCGCAGGTGGCGCTGGAGCGGCTGCGCGCGAAGCGCGGCGACACCGGGCTGCTGGTGACCGACTTCAACATGCCCGCGATGGACGGCATGGCCCTGGTGAAAGCCGCCAAGCGGCTCAACCCCGACCTGCCCGTCGTCATGGCCTCGGGCTTCCTGAGCGACAAGCTCTGCGAACAGGCCAGCCTGCTCGGCGTGACCGTGCTCGTGCAGAAGGAGCGCACGGTGGAGGACCTGGTGGCTGCGGTGCGCGAGGCCATCGCCGGGTAGCCGCACCGGGTGGTCGCACCGAGCCGGCCCCGGGGGAACTCGCCCGCGGGTTTTCCATCTGAAGGAATTCCTGCGAAGCGATGAGCCTTGCATCGGCGCCCCCCGGCCCCATGTCAACATCGTCCTTTCTTCAACCTGCGTCGAGAACCCCCATGAAACATGTCCTGCTGAGTGCCCTGATCGGCCTGCTGAGCCTCGGCTTCGTTGCCGAAGGCGTGGAGGCCAAGCGCCTGGGCGGGGGTGCGAACTCCGGCCTCAAGCGGCAGACGCCGCCGCCCCAGCCGGCCCAGCCCGTGCCGGCAAGCCCTGCGCCGACCCCCGGCGCCACCACGCCGGGTGCGGCAGCCGCCACGCCAGGCGCTGCTGCGGCGGCCGCCACGCCCAAGCGCTCGTGGATGGGCCCGGTCGCCGGCCTGGCCGCCGGCCTCGGCATCGCCGCGCTGCTGAGCCACTTCGGCCTGGGCGCCGGCCTGGCCAATTTCGTGACCATCCTGCTGATGCTGGTCGCGGCCTTCTTCGTGATCCGCTTCCTGATGCGCCGCTTCGGCCCGGCACGTTCGCCGTCGCTGGCCACGCCGCAGGGCATGCAGTTCGCCGGCCACGGCGCACCGAGCGGCGCCGCGACGGGCGCCCCGGCATTCGGCGCGGCGTCGGCCGCTGCAGGCGGCACCGCACTCCAGCCGCCGCGCAGCGCCAACCCGCTGCCCGCGGGCTTCGACACCGAGGCCTTCGTGCGCGTGGCCAAGCTGATCTTCATCCGCATGCAGGCCGCCAACGACGCGAACAACCTCGACGACCTGCGCCAGTTCTCCACGCCCGAGATGTTCGCGGTGTTCCGCCTCGAGCTGCAGGACCGCAAGGGCGCCACGCAGCGGACCGACGTGGTGCAGCTCGATGCCGAAGTGCTCGACTACGCCGAAGACAGCGGCCAGTACATCGTGAGCGTGCGCTTCCACGGCCTGATCCGCGAAGACGAGCAGAGCCCGGCGGCCCTCTTCGACGAGGTCTGGCACCTGGTGAAGCCCACCGACGGCAGCCGCGAGTGGGCGATCGCCGGCATCGCCCAGCGCGACGTGGTGTGAGCGCGCCCGCGCAGCGGCACCGCCGCTAGGGCCCCTCGGGGCCCGGTGACCGTGGCACGCCCGTGCCGCGGTACACCCTGATCTCGGTACAGTGAGCGGGGTCGGCTTCGGCCTTTCTTCCGCGCTCATGATCCCCATCACCGTCCCGACCGACCCCGGGCCCATCCACCAGCTCTCGCTCTCCGGAGGCGGCTTTCGCGCCGCCTTCTTCCACCTGGGGGCCCTGCACGCGCTGGCCGCACAGGGGCGGCTGCGCGAGCTGAAGATGCTCGTTACGATCTCGGGCGGCTCGATCGCGGCGGGCTTCTTCTTCCAGGAGTGGCTCGCGGCGGCGCGAAAAGGCGCGGTGAGCGACGACGAGCTGGCGCAATGCGCCCTGCGCGCGCAGCAGGCGCTCTTTCGCAAGAGCCGGCACAACCCGCGCCTGCGGGCGCTGGCCTCGGTGCGCGCGCTGAGCAGCGGCCTGGTGCGCAATGAGTTCGGCTTCTCGCAGGCCATGGCGCGCATCAACCGGCGCTGGCTGGGCGGGCTGCACAAGGTGGCCTCCACCGGCCTGTGGCCGGCGCCGCTGCCCGAGTGGCGCATTGCGTGCTCCGACTACGCGCACGGCAACCGCTGCGTGGTGGTGCTCGGCGACAAGGCGCTGCCGCGCCAGACCGACGCGAGCTACCTCACCATGAAGGACCTGCCGATCGCGCGCGCGATGGCCTCGTCGAGCGCGGTGCCGGGGGTCTTCGAGCCCATCCGCTGCGGCAAGCACCACCTGGGCGACGGTGGCGTGCTCGACAACCACGGCCTGCGCGAGTTCGACCCGTCGCTCGGCCACGCCACCTGCATCGACGCCTCGGCCCCCGTGCTGCCCATGGACCCGATCGACGGCTGGGCCACGCCGATGCGCGCGATGGACCTGATGATGGAGCAGACCCGCGGCGACGTGCTGCGCGCCCGCAACTGCACGCTGATCTCGCTGCGCGACCCGGTGGCGCAGCCGAGCGGGCTCGACTGGTGGACGCACCTGCGCGCCCTGCGCACCGACCTGGATGATTTCGCGGCCACCGAAGCCCACCTCCTGTTCCTGGCCGGCTACCAGAGCGCGATCGGCCGGCCCGACATCCCCACCGGTTGCCCGCCCGACATGACGGCGCTGTGGCGCACCATGAGCGAAGCCGCCGCGACCGAGTTGCCGAAGGAGCAGGCCCAGCACCTGGCCGACGCACGCGACGCCTGCCTGGACGACCTGGAGCGTGGCCGGCACGTGCTCTTCGCCGGCATGCAGAAGCGCTCGGCGGCCTCGGTGATGGTGACGCTCGGCTCGCTGTTCATGCTGAGCCTGACGGTGGTGATCCTCTTCGTGCTGGCCCGCCTGGCCTGGGGCTTCACCATCGGCCACTTCCCGCACGCGTGGCGCGCGATGTCGAGCAATGCCTTGCTGGTGCTCGGATGGGCCGCCGGTGCGGCGTGGCTCTACTGGCAGTTCTACACGCCGCGGGCCGGCGCGCTCTTCCACAACATGCGGCAGTGGTTCGGCGTGTTGACCGGGCCGCTCGTGCTGCCGGCCCTGGTGACGCTGTCGATCGCCTTGCGACTGAAGGTGGTGGCCTTCTCGAACCGCGACCTCACCGCCTGGGCCCGCTCGGCGCTGCTGCGCTACGAACGGCGGCGGCAGATGGCGGCATTGCAGCGCGAGGCGCAGCGCGCTGCGCAGGCCGCGGCGCAGGTCCCGCAGACCTCGGCGACCCGGCAGCCGCTGGAGTGACGGCCCAGGCCGCTACGCCACGCGGCGGCCCTGCACCCAGGTCTCGCGCACCAGCGGGTGGCCACCGATCTCGCGCACGCGCAGCAGGTCGCCGCGCAGGCCGGGGGCGATCTCGCCGCGGTCTTGCAGGCCCACCGCATGCGCAGCGTTGCGGGTGACGACCTTCACCGCGTCGGGGAGGCTGAAGCCGGCTTCGCCTGACAGCTGCCAGGCGGCGCGCAGCAGGCTGCTCGGCACGTAGTCGGACGACAGCGCATCCAGCACCCCTTCGCGGGCGAGCGTCATCGCGGCCACGTTGCCCGAGTGCGAGCCGCCGCGGATCACATTGGGGGCGCCCATCACGGTGCTGAGACCCAGGGCCTTGGCGCGCCTGGCGGCGGCGAGCGTGGTGGGGAACTCGCTCATGCTCGCGCCCAGCGCATGCGCCTCGTCGACATGCTCGACGGTGGTGTCGTCGTGCGTGGCCAGCGCGACGCCGTGCGTGTGCGCAAAGTCGGTGAACCAGGCACGGTTCGGCCTCGCGTACTGCAACTGGCGCTCCGGGGCGATGCGCACCTCGGCCTCGAACTGCTCGTTGCTCCAACCCTTCTTGCCGGTGTAGTAGACGCGGGCGTGCTCGATCTCGCTCCACTGGCGCTGGCCGGGGGTGTGGTCCATCAGCGAGATGAGGCGCAGGCGCGGGTGCTTCGCGAAGGGCTCGAAGAGCGCGCGTGCGTTGTGGGCCGGCAGCTCGCAGCGCACGTGGATCAGGTGGTCGGCGCGCAGCAGGCCCGCCTCGTCCAGCCGGTCGAGCACCTGCAGCAGCTCGCTCTGGTCCTTGGAGCGGAAACCTTCGTCGTACGGGTCGCCCACGCCGATGGCGTCGAGCACCGTCGTGATGCCGGCCGAGGCCACTTCGGCGTCGTGTGCCAGCACCGCGCCCAGCATGGGGAAGTTGACCTTGGGCCGCGGCGTGACGTGGCGCTCGAGGTTGTCGGTGTGCACCTCCACCAGGCCGGGCAGCAGGTAGTCGCCGTCGAGGTCGTGTGCATTCGGCACCGCGGTGTGGCCGGCGGCGATCTCGGTGATGCGGCCACCCTGCACGCGCACGTGGCCGTGCACCACCGCGTCGGCCAGCACGATGCGGGCGTTGCTGAGGATGAGATGGTCAGTGGTCATGGGATCGGTCCTCAGTGCAGGGAGACACAGCGGCTGGCCACCGCGTCGCGCACTTCCTCGTCGTGGAAGATGCCGACGATCGCGGTGCCGGCGGCGCGGGCCTGGTGGATCAGCTCGATGACGACGCGGCGGTTGGCCGCGTCGAGCGATGCGGTGGGCTCGTCGAGCAGCAGCAGGCGCGCGGGCTCGATGAAGCCGCGGGCGATGTTGACCCGCTGCTGCTCGCCGCCGGAGAAGGTGGCGGGGGGCAGCTCCCACAGGCCGGGCGGCAGGTTGAGGCGGGTGAAGAGGCGTCGCACTTCCTGTCGCGCCGCTTCCTGCGCTTCATCCGCATCGAGCCCGGGGCGGGCCTGCAGCCAGCGCTCGGCGACCACGTCGAGCGCGGGCACACGCGGCACGGCGCGCAGGAACTGGCTGACGTAGGCGATATCCTTGCGGCGCAGGGCCAGCATCTGCTGCGGTGTGGCCTGCGCGATGTCGATGCGGCCGTGACTCGCGTCGAACCAGATCGCGCCGCTGTCGGCGCCGTAGCTGCCGTAGAGGCATTTCATCAGCGTGCTCTTGCCCTGGCCCGAGGCGCCGAGCAGGGCCACGCACTCGCCGGGGTTCACGCTGAGCGACACGTCCTTCAGCACCGGCAGCTCGAGCCCGCCGCGCAGGTGCAGCGTGAAGTGTTTGGACAAGGATTCGATCTGCAACATGGTCATGTGAGCACCCTTCGCACTGCGTGCGGTCCCGCCAAGCGGGATTGAGCCCCTTCGGGCGGCCGGGCGGAGCTCACGGCGCCACCACGGAAGAAACGAGCAGCTGCGTGTACGCGTGCTGCGGATCGTCGAGCACCCGGTCGGTCAAGCCTTGCTCGACGATGCGGCCCTCGCGCATCACGAGCGTGCGGTGTGCGAGCAGGCGCGCCACGCCGAGGTCGTGCGTGACGATGATGGCCGAGAGGCGCAGCCGCGCCACCAGCAGGCGGATGAGGTCGAGCAGTCGCGCCTGCACCGACACGTCGAGGCCTGAGGTGGGCTCGTCCATCAGCACGAGGCGCGGACGGGTGACGAGGTTGCGCGCGATCTGCAGGCGCTGGCGCATGCCGCCGGAGAAGGCCCGCGGCGAATCGTCGATGCGCTCGGGCTGCAGCTCCACACGCTGCATCCATTCGGTGGCGGTGCTGCGCAAGCGGCCGTAGTGGCGGTCGCCCTGGCCCATCAGGCGCTCGCCGATGTTGGCGCCGGCGCTGACGTTCATGCGCAGGCCGAGGCTCGCGTCCTGCTGCACGTGGCCCCACTCGGTGCGCTCGAGCCGCCGGCGCTCGCGCTCGGTGAGGTGGTGCACGTCGAGCACCTCGCCGCTGGCGGCCGTGTAGAGCACCCGGCCCTGCGTCGGCTGCAGCCGGCCGGCGATGCAATTGAGCAGCGTGCTCTTGCCCGAGCCCGATTCGCCGACGAGGGCGATCACCTCGCCCGGGTGCAGCGCCAGGCTCGCGTCTTCCACCGCGAAGCGGCGGGCAAGGGGAAACTGGTGGTGCAGGCCTTGCACCTGGAGGAGGGGTTCTGTCATGGCGTCACCACGAAGCTGTAGCCGTGCCGCTCGAAGCCGAGCCGTTCATAGAAGGCATGGGCCTCCACCCGCTTCTGGTTGGACGACAGGGCGAGCTTGTAGCAGCCGGCCTCGCGCGCCAGTTCGCGGGCGTGTTCCATCATGCGGCGCCCGATGCCCTGGCCCTGCGCCTCGGGGTGCACGGCCACGTCTTCCACGACGGCCTCGGGCGCGCCGCTGTGCGCGAGCAAGGGCAGGATGAAGAGCGTGTAGGTGCCGACCGGCAGGCCGGCGAGCGAGAAGATGAAGACACGCACGCCGGGCGCGGCGGTGCGCATGCGGTCCCAGTTCATGCGCATCTCGGTCTCGTCGTGCGCGCCGCGGGTGTCGAGGCCCGCGGCGGTGTAGAGGTCGATCAGCGTGCGGATGTCGGTGCGCCGGGCTTCGCGCACGTCGAGTTCAGCGGGCATGGGGCGTCGTTCCTTCCTGTTGCTCACGGCACCAGTCGGTGTCGGAGCAGGTCCACAGGCGTTGGCCTTCGGCCTGCAGCACTTCGTCGAGGTAGCTGGTGGTGCAGCCGCACAGCGCACACGCGTGGCCGTGCGGCTCGATGGTGAAGGGGTGGTCTTCGAAGTCGAGGCACTTCACCTCGGTGTACGGCGGCACCGCGTAGATGCGTTTCTCGCGGCCGGCGCCGAAGAGCTGCAGCGCGGGCATGCGGTGCATCTTCGGGTTGTCGAAGCTCGGGATGGGCGAGGGCGACATCACGTAGCGCTGGTTCACGAGCACCGGGTAGTCGTAGGTGGTCTCCACACGGCCCCAGTGCGCGAGGTCTTCGTAGAGCTTCACGTTGACGAGGCCGTATTCCTCGCAGGCGTGCAGCTTGAGCGTCTCGCTGCGGCGCGCTTCCAGGCGGTAGAGCGGCTCGGGCTGCGGCACCTGGTAGACGAGCACCTGGTTCTCCGTGAGCGGCGCTTCGGGGATGCGGTGGCGCGTCTGGATCACGGTGGCCTCGCGCGTGCGCTCGGTCGTCTGCACACCGGCGGTGCGGGCGAAGAACTGGCGGATGTTGACGGCGTTGGTGGTGTCGTCGCTGCCCTGGTCGATGACCTTGAGCACGTCGTGCTGGCCGAGGATGGCGGCGGTGACCTGGATGCCGCCGGTGCCCCAGCCGTAGGCAAGCGGCATCTCTCTGGAGCCGAACGGCACTTGGTGGCCGGGGATGGCGACCGCTTTCAGGATCGCTCTGCGGATCATGCGTTTCGACCGCTCATCGAGATAAGCGAAGTTGTAGCCCTGCATCATTGGTCGAACTCCTCGCGCAGCTTGCGGATCAATTGAAGCTCCGACTCGAATGTCACGTAGTGCGGCAGCTTCAGGTGCTGCACGAAGCCCGAGGCCTCGATGCTGTCGCCCTGCGGCAGCACGAACTCCTGCTGTTGCACCGGCGCGGTCACGTCTTCGCCGAACTCGTCGGCGCGCAGCGCCCGGTCGACCAGCGACATGGCCATCGCCTTGCGCTCGCCGTGGCCGTAGACGAGGCCGTAGCCGCAGGTGAACTGCGGCGGCACGCTCGCCGAGCCGGCGAACTGGTTGACCATCTGGCACTCGGTCACCTCGATCTCGCCGACGACGATGGGGAAGCCCAGCTCATCGGGCACCAGCTCGACGGCCACCGCGCCGTAGCGGATGTCGCCACCGAAGGGGTGGGTGTGGGCATAGCCGCGCTGCGTGGCGTAGGCCATGCCGAGCACCCAGCCTTCGTCGGCGCGCGCGAGCATCTGCAGGCGTGCGCTGCGCGGCAGCGGGAAGACGGGCGGGTTGCGGGTGATGTCAGGGGGCGCGGGGTCGCCGTCGCTCGGCGCGCTGGCTTCGACCAGGCCTTCGGCGATGAGCGCCTCCAGCGCATGGGGCACCGTGGTGTCGTGCGAGTCGTCCGTTGCGTCGGTGGCCCGGGGTGCGGGGCCTGTGTCGAGCAAGGAGAAGTCGAGCAGCCGCTGCGTGTAGTCGTAGGTCGGGCCGAGCAACTGGCCGCCTGGCAAGTCCTTGAAGATGGCCGAGACACGCCGGCGCACCTGCATGCGCGCGGTGTCGATCGGCTCGGTGGTGGCCAGCAGCGGCAGCGTGGTGCGGTAGGCCCGCAGCAGGAAGACGGCCTCGACCGCATCGCCGCGCGCCTGCTTGAGCGCGAGCGCGGCGAGCTCGGGGTCGTAGAGCGAGGCCTCGGCCATCACGCGGTCGACCAGCAGGCCGAGCTGTTCGCGGATCTGCGCGACTTCGAGCTCACGCACCGCGGGGTCGCCGCGGCGCGCGGCGGCGAGCAGCGCACGTGAAGCTTCGATGGCGGCTTCTCCGCCCTTGACGGCGATGTACATGTCAGGTGGCCTCCATCGTGATACGCGTGGAGCGCGGCACGGCGATGAGCTGCGAGCCGCAGACGATCAAAAGGTCGACACCGCGCGGGAAATGCTGTTCCTGCGCGATGCGCTGTTGCCAGAACGCCGTCGACAGACCGCACAGGCCGATGCGCTGGGTGTGCTCGATGCCGGGGCCGCTGAGCACGAGCGACTGGCCGGCGAGCGTGGTGGTGTCGACGATCAGCGTGGCACCGTGTTGTGGCGATTCGTCGGTGCCGAGGCGCAGGTTGTCGAGGCGTGCGTCGGCCGCCCGCACGGCGACGAAGTCGGCCGCTTCGCGCGCGGTGGGCTGCACGCCGGTGTGGAAACGCGCGTACATCCACGCCGCATCGCTCGCGAGCGGGCCTTCGAGGTGCAGCGAGGTTTCGGCGTCGAGCAGCGTGAGCAGCAAGGCGGTCAGGCCCCGAGAGAGCGGCGCCGGCGCCTGCAGGCCATCGCTCGCATCGAGCGTCTGCAGCCGGCCGGGGCGCGAGAGGGCGTCGAGCACGGCGCGGAAGACGGCCTGCGCGTCGTGGGTCGCATCGGCAAAGCCGCGCGGCATGTTGGCCAGCAGTTCGGCATTCGCGTTCATGCGCTCACCTCCGGCTTCAGCGTGTAGAACGACACCCGGCTCGCTGCATGGCGCGCACGCTCGGCCGCGATCACCTCGTCGCGCGCCGCTTTCAGCGGCCCGATCACCTCGCGCTGCAGCGCGTCGCGCAGCGTCGGCTGCTGCAGGAGCGCATCGAGCTGCGCGATCCAGCGCGCCCGCTCGTCGTCACGCCCGAGCACATGCCCGACGCCCGCCGTGGTGTGGCCGTCGATGGTCACGCGGGCAATGCAGCGCGTGAGCGTGGCCTCGCCGAGGTTGAAGCGGTCTCCACGGTTGGCGATCCGCCCGCGCACCATTGCAAGCCCGGTCTCGGGCTCGCGCAGCCACTCGAAACGGTGCTCGGCCACCCGCGCCACCGCGCGCTGGGCCAGCGCGTCACGCGGTGCCAGCGCCAGCACGGCGAGCCAGGCTTGGCGAGAGGAATCAGGCGTTGAGGTCATGTCCATGTCATCTAGATGACTTTAGAATGACCCGACTTTAGCGCTTCTGCCATGACAGCTTTTTGACATGACCCTCAACGCATCGTCCGTTCCCGCCGACAGTCCCGAGACACCGAGCAGCGTGCGCCGCTGGGAGGCCATCGCCGCCGAGCTGCGGCAGGACATCGTGCAAGGCCGCCTCACCCCCGGCCAGAAGCTGCCGAACGAGGCCACGCTGGCCGAACGCTTCGAGGTCAACCGCCACACCCTGCGCCAGGCGGTGCAGTCGCTCGCGCAGGAAGGCTTCGTGCGAGTGGTGCAAGGCAGCGGCACCTACGTGCGCGAGCTGGTGCTCGACTACGCGCTGCAGCGCCGCACGCGCCTCTCGCAAAACCTCGCCGCCGCCGGCGAGACGGCCGACCGCGAGCTGCTCGGCCACGAGCTCGCCCGCGCCGGCGAGTGGGCGCGCGACCTGGGGCTCTCCGCCACGGCCAAGGTGCAGCTGCTCTACACCCGCGCCAGCGTGCGCGGCCGGCCGATCAACCTCGCCACCTCGGCCTACCCGCTGCCGCGGCTGGCCGGCATGGCCGAGGCAATGGCCCGTCACGGCAGCATCACGAAGGCGCTGCAGTCGCTCGGCGTGGCCGACTACACCCGTGCGCGCAGCGTGGTCTCGTGCCGCCTGCCGACGGTGGCCGAGGCCGATGCGCTGGCCCGCCCGGTCACCCAGCCGGTGCTGGTGGTGCGCTATCTCAACGTCGACGGCGAAGGCCAGCCGGTGGAGGCGGGTCGCACGCTGTTTGCTGCAGATGCCGTGCAGCTCACGGTCGAGCCCGAGCCGCAGGAGACATGAACCACCGCTACGCGCTCTATTACGCCCCGCCCCCCACGCACCCGCTCTGGCGCGCCGGCTGCGAGTGGCTGCAACGAGACCCTTCCAGCCCCGAGGCGCCGCCGCCGCAGCGTGCCCATGTGCGCGAGCCCTGGCGCTATGGCTTCCACGCCACGCTGAAGCCGCCGATGCGCCTGGCCGAAGGGCGCGACGAGGCGAGCCTGCACGACGCGATCGACCGGCTCGCGCAGCGCACGCCGGCGTTTGCGATGCCGGCCTTGTCGGTGCAATGGTTGAGCGGCTTCCTGGCGATCCGCCCGGCCGCCGAGCCGCTGTCACGCCGGCACCCGCTGCACCGCCTGGCCGACGATGCGGTGGCCCAGCTCGACGCCTGGCGCGCGCCGCCCACGCCCGAGGAAACGCAGCGCCGACTGAAGCTCCGGCTCGACGACGAGCAGCAGGATTTGCTGCAACGCTACGGCTACCCGCACGTGATGGCGCGCTGGCGCTTCCACATGACGCTCACCGATTCGCTCCCGCACGACATGGGCCTGCGGGCAGCCCTGCAGCGCGAGACGGAGCGCCACTTCAAGACAGCGCTGGCGCAGCCGCTGGTGTGCGATGCGATCTGCCTCTTCGTCGAGCCGGCGCCGGGCGTGCCCTTCCGGCTGGTGCAGCGCTTCGCCCTCGCTCCCCCGCCGTAGCCCCATTGGCCCCGTTGCCAGTGCGGGCACCGTTGGGCGACAGCGAATTGCCGCAACATCGGGCCCCTTGTCATCGACCCGCCACACAGCGCCACCAGACTGACGCCCCTCATGCGGCACCACGACCTCGCCCAGCACCTGCACACCCACAGCCAGCACCTGCTGGTGGTGGTCGGCCGATCGGGTGTGGGCAAGGACGCGGTGATCGGCGCCTGGCTGCGCCGCTTCCCGGCCGGTGCGCGGCCGCACCTGGCGCAGCGCGTCATCACCCGCGAGCGCCACAGCAGCGAAGACCACGAGCCGGTCACGGTCGCCGACTTCCTGGGCATGGCGGCCGGGGGCTACTTCGGCTTCCGATGGCAGGCCCACGGGCTGCATTACGGCGTGCGCTGGTCCGAGCTGGCACCGCTGCGCGAAGGCCGCTGCGTGGTGCTCAACGGCTCGCGCCAGCACCTGCCGCAGCTGCGCGAAGTGGCCCCGCAGGCGCGCGTGGTCGAGATCGTGCTGCCCGACGCGCTGCGCGCCGCCCGCCTGCACGGCCGCGGCCGCGAGACACCCGCCGAACTGGGCAGCCGGCTCTCGCGCACCGCACCCGACAGCGGCGCCGACCTCGTCATCGACAACAGCGGCCCGCTCGACGACACCGTGGCCGGGCTGCACGCCTGGTGGTCGGCGAGCGCCCTGGCTCCATTGGCTCCTCGCACGCGCCAGCCGGCGCAACCGTGAACCACTGCTCGGCCGCGACGGTGGCCCGCGCCTTGCTCCACCCTTCAAAGGCGCGACAGCGCGACGGTTGACGGCGTATGCTCACTCGCGTCGTCACCACAGAGGAGCGACGCATTCATGAGCAGCGACAAGGTCGGCGAGGCACGGGCTTCCAAGCACATCCGCCTCACTTCGCACCCCGGGCCCAACGCAACACCCGGCATCGTCTGGGGCGCCCCCACGCCCGAAGAGCGCGGGCCGGTGATCGGCACCACGACGAACCGCCAGCACCGCAACGTGGTCGGCACGCACAGCGGCAGCTACGGCGTCTACCGTGCGCTGGCGGTCGCCGCCGGCAACCTGGTGAAAGGCCACCGCGCCGACCTCACCAACACCGCGCCCACCACACCCATCGGCCCCTACCCGCAGTGGGGCGACCCGCACAAGATCGTGTCGCTCGACCCCTGGGGAGCGGCGGTCGGCGAGGTGTTCGCCGAGCAGATCGCCGCCGGCTATGACATCCGCCCGACCATCGCGGTGACACAGGCGCATGTGCACCTGCCCGAGATCAAGCAGGCCATCGCCTTCCAGCGGCTGAAGACCGACGGGAAGATCCTGCTCGACGACGCCTCGGCGGTGGTGACCAAGGTGGCCGTCGAGCCGGTGTGGTGGATCGAGGGCGTGGCCAAACGCTTCAACGTGAGCGAGGCCGACCTGCGGCGCGTGATGTTCGAAGAGACCGGTGGCATGTACCCCGAGCTCGTGACGCGCAGCGACATCGGCATCTTCCTGCCGCCGATCGGCGGGCAGACGCTCTACATCTTCGGCGACCCGCGCGACCTGGCGAACCCCGAGGTGACGCTCACCGCGCGGGTGCACGACGAGTGCAACGGGTCGGACGTGTTCGGCTCCGACATCTGCACCTGCCGGCCCTACCTCACGCATGCCATCGAAGAGTGCATCAAGGGCGCCCAGCAAGGCGGCGTGGGCCTGATCGCCTACAGCCGCAAGGAAGGGCGTGCGCTCGGCGAGGTGACGAAATTCCTCGTCTACAACGCGCGCAAGCGCCAGGTGGGCGGCGACAGCGCCGACAAGTATTTCCTGCGCACCGAGTGCGTGGCCGGCGTGCAGGACATGCGCTTCCAGGAGCTGATGCCCGACGTGCTGCACTGGCTGGGCGTGAGGAAGATCCACCGCCTGGTGAGCATGAGCAACGACAAGTACGACGCCATCACGGGCAGCGGCATCGAGGTGGGCGAGCGCGTCAAGATCCCCGACGAGCTGGTGCCGGCCGATGCAAAGGTGGAGATCGAAGCCAAGATCGCGGCGGGTTACTTCACCGACGGGGCGGTGCCTGACGACGCGAAGCTCGCCGCCACGAAAGGGCGGGATCTTGTCTGACCCCGCCGCCCTGCTCCGCTCTCCTGCCACCATCCGCGAGCGCTGCCGCAACATTCTTGCGGCGGTGGAGGCTGGCCAGTCCAGGCACTTCACCCTGCACCGCAGCCAGCTCGACGAAGTGGCACGGCGCGTGGAGCAGGTGACACGCCGGCAATACCCCGAGCTGCGCATTCCCTACCACTCGCGCTGGCGGCACTTCGAAGCCGGCGGTGTGAACCGCCGCGGCGAACTCGAGCTGCTGCTGGAGGGGCGCGACGCGGCCGAGCAGGCGCAGGCGCACATCGACCTCACCGTGATGAGCGTGCTGCTCGACGCCGGCGCTGGGCCCGACTGGCGCTACGACGAGAACGGCACGTCGTTCACCCGCTCCGAAGGCCTGGGCGTGGCGACCTTCCGCGCCTTCATCGCCGGCGCTTTCTCGAGCGACCCGCTGGACCCCTTGCGCGTCGACGCCGAAGCGCTGCAAGGGGTGGACGAAGCACTGCTCGCGCGGGTGTTCCAGGTGCGCGACGACAACCCGCTCGTCGGCCTCTCCGGCCGCGCCACGCTGATGCGCCGCCTGGGCGAGACGCTGGCCGCGCAGCCCGAGGTCTTCGGCGACGACGGCCGGCCCGGCGGGCTCTACGACACGCTCACGCAGCGCGGCCAGCTCGACCGCCTGCCCGCCCCCGCGGTGCTGCAGGCCCTGCTCGACCACCTGGGCCCGATCTGGCTCACCGGCAGCAGCCTGCAAGGCACACCGCTCGGCGACTGCTGGCCGCACCCGGCCGCCGGCGGCAGCGGGCTCACCGCGGGCTGGGTGCCCTTCCACAAGCTCAGCCAGTGGCTGACCTACTCGCTGCTCGAGCCCTTCGAATGGGCCGGCGTGACGCTCACCGAGCTCGATGGCCTGACCGGCCTGCCCGAGTACCGCAACGGCGGCCTGCTGCTCGACTCGCGCGTGATCGTGCCGCGCGACCCGAGCTTCGCCGCCCGCACCCACACCGCGGCCGACGAGGCCATCGTCGAATGGCGCGCGCTCACCGTCGCGCTGATCGACGAACTCGCGCCGCTGGTGCGCGAGCGGCTGCACAAGAAGGCCGAGGAGATGCCGCTCGCGTGCATCCTCGAAGGCGGCACCTGGGCCGCCGGCCGCGAGATCGCCAAGACGCTGCGCGAAGGCAACCCGCCGCTCAAGATCGAGAGCGACGGGACCGTGTTCTGAGGCCACCTCACCCGACAAGCGACCATGACCGCACAGATCCACCACATCACCCACCCGCTCATCCAGCACAAGCTCACGCTCATGCGCGAGAAAGACCGCAGCACCAACAGCTTCCGCCGCCTGCTCGGCGAGATCAGCATGCTGATGGCGTATGAAGTGACGCGCGACATGCCCACGCAGCTGATCGACATCGAGACGCCGCTCGAGAAGATGCAGAGCCCGGTGATCGACGGCAAGAAGACGGTGTTCGTGTCGATCATGCGGGCCGGCGCGGGTTTCCTCGACGGCATGCTCAACGTGATCCCGGGCGCGCGCATCGGCCACGTCGGGCT
This sequence comes from Piscinibacter sp. HJYY11, assembly GCF_016735515.1. Lineage (NCBI taxonomy): Bacteria > Pseudomonadati > Pseudomonadota > Betaproteobacteria > Burkholderiales > Sphaerotilaceae > Piscinibacter > Piscinibacter sp. HJYY11. Next base: position 3,068,867 of record NZ_JAERQZ010000001.1, read on the forward strand.
GTACCGCGACCCGAAGACGCTGGTGGCGGTGGAGTACTACTTCAAGATGCCGGCCGACATGCACGAGCGCGACGCGATCGTGCTCGACCCGATGCTCGCCACCGGCAACTCGGCGGTGGCGGCAGTCGATCGGCTGAAGGAGACGAATCCGAAGTCGATCCGCTTCGTGTGCCTGCTGGCCGCACCCGAGGGGCTGAAGCATTTCACCGAATCGCACCCCGACGTGCCGGTCTACGTGGCGGCCATCGACCGCGAACTCAACGAGCACGGCTACATCGTGCCGGGCCTCGGCGACGCGGGGGACCGGATCTTCGGGACGAAGTGACGCGCTAGGGCTGGCGTTTGCCGCGAGGCGATGCCTGCAGCCCGGCCCGCGTGGTCCTGAGCTCGTGCAGGCAGGCAGCGCTGCACGCCTTGCCCTTGGCGCTGGTGCGCAAGGCCTCGTCGGCCTCGATGATGCGCATGCGGCGGCGCAGCTCGCGCACGGTCTGCATCACCGTCCATGACGGAACGGAGGCACACACCTTCGGCACCTCGGCCAATGTCACGCGCGATAGCACGAGGCCGGTGCAGCGGCCGAGCGCGGTGCGCAGCGACTCGGTGTGGGCGTCGGTCGTGTCCGAGCGGCGACCGCGGCTCAGCTCGACGGTGAGGCCCACGGCGCGGGCCACGCAGCCCTCGGTGTCGCGGTGCAGCAGGGCGAGCTCGAAGGCGTTGGTGCTCAGGTGCTCGTTCACCGCCTCGGCGCCGTGCTGCCTGAAGCGTTGTTCCAGGTCGTTGGTCACCGGCTCGACGGCCTGCGCCACCGGCGACCACCAGAGGGTCATCGCCACGACGACGAGGGCGCAGACACGGCGGGTCGATGCCGGTGCCAGAGCGCCCGCCCTCAGACCCGTGGCCGGCCCTGCAGCCGCACGTAGCCGCCGAAGGCCGCCAGCGCGATCGAGGCCAGCACGTACAGCACCATCGCGCGCGGCGAGACACGGAAGGCCAGCAGCGACATCAGCGCGCCCAGCACGCCGACGACGAGCACGTGGCGCCAGGCGTGGCTGCGGGCGTGGCGCGCCGCCAGGTAGCCGCCGGCCACCGGCGGCAACGCGAAGCTCAGGATCGCGAGCAGCGCCGTCATGAGCGTCAGCGCATCGGCGCTCAGCGTGCGGTTGACGAGCGCCAGCGCCGCGGCGAGCACGATGCCCGGCACCAGGTAGGCGACGACGAGGACGAAGAGGAGGACTTTCCAGTCGAGCGGCTTGTTCATCACGCACCCACCAGATGCAGCACCACCTCGCGCCGGTGCGGCCGCGTGCGGTGCTCCCACAGGTAGATGCCCTGCCAGGTGCCGAGCACCGGGCGCCCCTCGGCCAGCGGAATCGACAGCTGCACCGCGGTGAGCGCCGCGCGCACGTGCGCCGGCATGTCGTCGGGCCCTTCGTCCTGGTGGCGGAAAAGCGGGTCGCCATCCGGCACCAGGCGGGCGAAGAAGCGGTCGAGGTCGGCGCGCACGTCGGGGTCGGCGTTTTCCTGGATCACGAGGCTGGCGGAGGTGTGGCGCACGAAGACGGTCAGCAGCCCCTCGCGCAGGCCGCTGGCGGCCACCCACTCGGCCACCGGATGGGTGATCTCGACGAGACCGCGGCCGCGGGTGGCAATGTGGAGCGTGGTGCGGGTCTGCTGCAGCATGGTGGCCTGCAAGATTACGCCAGACCGGGCATGCTGGCGGCCGCTGCGTCATCTTCACGACACCATTGCATGGACTCTCTCTCCCAGATCGCCCTCGGCGCCTCGGTCGGCATCGCGGTCATGTGCGGCTCGCGGGCCGCCGGCAGCCGCCGCACCGCGGTTTGGAAACCGGCGTTGTGGGGTGCCGTGTGCGGCACCCTGCCCGACCTCGATGTCTTCGTCGACCACGGCGACGCCATCCGCAACATGGTGCTGCACCGCTCGGAGTCGCACGCGCTCTTCTGGCTCAGCGTGCTCTCGCTGCCGCTGGCGGCGCTCATCGCGAGGCTGCACGGCGAGTGGGCGTCCTGGCGCCGCTGGTGGCTGGCGGTGTGGCTGATGCTCGTGACCCACCCGCTGCTCGATGCGATGACGGTCTACGGCACGCGACTGCTGCTGCCCTTCACCGACCAGCCGTATGGGGTGGGCAGCATCTTCATCATCGACCCGCTGTACACCGTGCCGCTGCTGGTGGGCGGGCTGTGGGCGCTGTTCGCGCGCGGCAGCGCGGCCGGCTTGAAGGCGAATGCCGCGGGGCTGGTGCTCAGCACCGCCTACCTCGCGTGGAGCGCCCTGGCCCAGGCTCACGTCGAGCGCATCGCCCGTGAGTCGCTGCAAGCGCAGGGCGTGAAGGCGACGCAGGTGCTGGTCACGCCCACCGCCTTCAACACCGTGCTCTGGCGCGTGGTGGCGATCGAAGGCGACCGCTACCACGAGGGCTTCCGCTCGCTGCTCGACGGGGCGCGGCCGATGCAGTTCGACGCCTTCCTGCGCGGCCTGTCGCTCATGCCCGCGCTGCAGCCGATCGAGGGCGTGCAACGGGTCGCCGACTTCAGCCGCGGCTACTTCAAGCTGCACGAGGAGGGCGCCCGGCTCGTCATCACCGACCTGCGCATGGGGCAGGAGCCGACCTACACCTTCAGCTTCGCGGTCGCCGAGCGGCACAGCCAGGCCGCACCGCTGCAGCCGCCCGTTGCCCAGGGCCGCAGGCCCGATCCGCAGCGGGCCCTGCCATGGCTGTGGCGACGGGCGCTGGGGGAACCGCTGCCGCCACCGCGCTGAGCGCCGCCACACCGCCAAAGCCGACACCGCTCGCCGGGAATGGGCCCGAGCGCTATGCTCGGCGCGTGGACACCACCGCCATCGCCTCCCATGCCCGTCTGGCCCCGCTGGCCATGACCTTCGGGGAGCACTTGGCCGCCTCCGTGCGCGGCCTGCCCTGCGCGCCGCCCGGTCGTTGAGCGCCCGGCAGTTCTCCGTGAACTGCGTCCTCAACACCTCACGCACAGGAGCACACCATGCCCGATCTCTTCGACAACCCCATGGGACTGATGGGGTTCGAGTTCGTCGAATTCGCCTCGCCCACGCCCAACACCCTGGAGCCGCTCTTCGAGCAGATGGGCTTCAGCCTCGTCGCCCGCCACCGCAGCAAGGACGTGCTGCTCTACCGCCAGGGCGACATCAACTTCATCGTCAACCGCGAGCCTAAGAGCCTGGCCGGCTACTTCGCCGCCGAGCACGGGCCGAGCGCGTGTGCGATGGCCTTCCGCGTGAAGGACTCGCACAAGGCCTACTACCGCGCGATCGAGCTCGGCGCGCAGCCGGTCGACGTGCCCACCGGGCCGATGGAGCTGAAGCTGCCGGCGATCAAGGGCATCGGCGGTGCGCCGCTGTACCTCATCGACCGCTATGAAGATGGCAAGAGCATCTACGACATCGACTTCGAGTTCCTGCCCGCCTACGAGGACCCAGTGGCGCGCCACCCCAGAGGCCACGGCTTCAAGATCATCGACCACCTCACGCACAACGTGTACCGCGGGCGCATGGCCTTCTGGGGTGGTTTCTACGAGAAGCTCTTCAACTTCCGCGAGATCCGCTACTTCGACATCAAGGGCGAGTACACGGGCCTCACCAGCCGCGCGATGACGGCGCCCGACGGGCTGATCCGCATCCCGCTTAACGAAGAGGCGGGCAAGGGCTCGGGCCAGATCGAAGAGTTCCTGATGAAGTTCAACGGCGAGGGCATCCAGCACATCGCGCTGCTGACCGACGACCTGATCGCAAGCGTCGACGCGCTGCAGCTCGCGGGCGTGAAGCTGCAGACCGCGCCGAACGACATCTATTACGAGATGCTGGCCGAGCGACTGCCCGGCCACGGCGAGCCGGTGAAGGAACTGCAGACACGCGGCATCCTGCTCGACGGCAGCACGGCCAACGGCGAGAAGCGCCTGCTGCTGCAGATCTTTTCGCAGAACCTGCTGGGCCCCGTGTTCTTCGAGTTCATCCAGCGCAAGGCCGACGAGGGCTTCGGCGAAGGCAATTTCAAGGCACTGTTCGAATCGCTGGAGCGCGACCAGATCCGCCGCGGCGCATTGAAAGTCGAGGTCTGACGATGGAACTGAAAACCGAACGCATCCACCACGTCGCCTACCGCTGCAAGGACGCGAAGGAGACGGTGCTGTGGTACGAGAAGATGCTCAACTTCAAGTTCCAGCTCGCCATCGCCGAAGACCGCGTGCCGTCGACGAAGGAGCCCGACCCGTACATGCACGTCTTCCTCGACGCGGGCGGCGGCAACGTGCTGGCCTTCTTCGAGCTGCCGACCAAGGCACCGATGGGTCGCGACCCCAACACGCCCGAGTGGGTGCAGCACATCGCCTTCCGCGTGAAGGACCGGGAGACGCTGCTCGCCTACAAGGCTCACCTGGAAGCGCAGGGGGTCAGCGTGCTGGGCGTCACCGACCACGGTGCCTTCCACTCGATCTACTTCTTCGACCCCAACGGCCACCGCGTGGAGCTCGCCTGCCCCGACCCGGAGGAAGAGGCCACGATCAGGCGCCTCGACGCGGTGAAGTGGGACATGCTCGAAGAGTGGAGCCGCACGAAGCGCGCGCCCAAGCACGCGGACTTCCTGCACTCGCGCGAGTTCAAAGGCTAGTCAACTGCAGCCCGCTGAACTGGTCGCTCTCGCGCCACTGCGCCAGCATTTTGAAGTAGGGAATCGGCCCCTGCCCGTAGGGCGAGTTCTGCACGCCGCGCGCTTCGGGCTTGCCCTCGTTGTTGTAGTAGCCGGGCGTGCACGAGGCGAGGAATTCCTGGTTGCGGCGCTGGCCGTCGAGGATGGTCTGCACCCAGGCGTCTTCCTCGGCCACCGTCGGCTCGAGCGTGCGCACCTTGCGTGAATGCGCCTGGCTGATCAGGAAGGTGGTGTGCCGCGCCTGCTCGCCCAGCGAGTGGGTGTAGTTCGCGGTCTGGCCTGATTGCGGCGGGCCGAAGATGAAGAGGTTGGGAAACCCGTTCGTCATCATCCCGTGCAGCGTGCGCATGCCGTCGGCCCACTTCTGCGACAGCGTCTGGCCGCTGCGGCCGACCAGGTCATAGCCCGCGCGGCGGGTGTAGCCGGTGCCGACCTCGAAGCCGGTGGCGAACACGATCGCATCCACCTCGAAGTGCTGGCCATTGGCCACGATGCCGTTCTCGGTGATGCGCTCCACGCCGGCACCCTGCGTGTCGACCAACGTCACGTTGTCGCGGTTGAAGGCCTGCAGGTACTCGTCGTGGAAACACGGGCGCTTGCAAAACTGTCGGTACCAGGGCTTGAGCGCCTCGGCGACGGCCGGGTCTTTCACCACCGCGTCAACGCGGGCACGCACGCTGTTCATCTTCTTCATGTCGGCGAGCTCCATCGTCAACATGATCTTCTCCATCGACGACAGCACCGAGCGGTCGGCCATCGCGAGCTGGCGGAAGTTGCGGGCGGCTTCCGTCCAGCCGTCACGCACGAGATCCTTGTCGGCGTAGCCGCCGGCGACCAGCGTCGTGAAATTTTCGATGCGCTCGCGCTGCCAGCCGGGCGGCTGCTCGTCGTACCACTCGGGCGGCACCGGGCGGTCGTCGCGGACGTCGATCGACGAGGGCGTGCGCTGGAAGACGTAGAGGTGCTTAGCGCCCTCGGCCAGGTGCGGCACGCACTGCACCGCGGTGGCACCGGTGCCGATGATGGCGATGCGCTTGTCGGCGATCCTGTCGAGCCCGCCGAGCGGGCCGCCGCCGGTGTAGGCGTAGTCCCAGCGGCTGGTGTGGAAGGTGTGGCCTTGGTAGCCCTCGATGCCGGGGATGCCGGGCAGCTTGGGCCGGTTGAGCGGGCCGTTGCTCATCACGACGAAGCGCGCGCGGATGCGGTCGTCGCGGTCGGTGCGCACCACCCACACGGCCTCGGCTTCGTTCCACTCGAGACCGGTCACCCGGGTCTGGAAGAGCGCATCGCGGTAGAGGTCGAAGTGGCGCGCGATGTGCTGCGCATGGGCCAGGATGTCGGCGCCCATCGCGAAGCGCATCTTCGGTTTCACGCCCAGCTCTTCGAGCATGGGCAGGTAGACCGAGGCCTCCATGTCGCAGGCGGCACCGGGGTAGCGGTTCCAGTACCAGGTGCCGCCGAAATCACCGCCGGCCTCGATGAAGCGGATGTTTTCCTCACCCGCCATGCGCAGGTGCGCGCCGGCCTGCAGGCCGCCGAAGCCCCCGCCGATGATGAGGATCTCGACCTGGTCGGCCAGCGGTGCGCGGGTGAAGCCGGGCGGCACGTACGGGTCGGCCGCGTAGTGCGCATGCTTGCCCTTGATTTCGACGTATTGCGCGTTGCCTTCTTCACGCAGACGCTTGTCGCGCTCGAGGCGATAGCGCTCTCGCAGCGCCTTCAGCTCGGCCATCTGTTCGTCGGAGAAGCCCGAAGCCGGCGCAGGCGACGGAGAGGCAAGCGTGTCAGTGCTCATATATCAGCAGTACAAAACGGTGAAAGGTTTCAAATGTAAGGTATCCGCCTTAGGTTTTGCACCCGCTTTGCCGACTGAATTCGAGCTTCGTCCCTGCCTGATGGAACGTTGTGGGCATCACGTCACCCAGGTGACGTCGCTCATGCGACACGAGCGTTCGGGCTGGCGCTATTGAAGCCGGCAGAGGGTGTGCGTACCCTCGTCGCTTCTGCTGTTCCCACATCGAGAGAAGGACTCCCCATGCCCACCACCGCACGCGCCGTCGTCGTCCGCGAAGTCAACGGCCCCATCACCGTCGAGACGCTGCAGGTCAAGGACCCGGGCCCGAACGAGGTGCTCGTGAAGATGAGCGCCTGCGGCGTGTGCCACAGCGACCTCTCGGCCGCCAACGGCACCATCCAGATGGCGCTGCCTTTGGTGCTGGGCCATGAGGGCGCCGGCACCATCACCGCCGTGGGGTCGGCGGTCACCGAGTTCAAGGTGGGCGACCACGTGCTGAGCAGCTTCGTCAGCATGTGCGGCCGTTGCCGCTATTGCGCCACCGGCCGCCCGCAGCTGTGCGACCAGCCGGCGCGCAACGCGCTCGCCGCACCGGGGGCCACGCCCCGCTTCCAGTCCGACAAGGGCGAAGGCTTCAACGTGTTCGCCGCCTGCGGCGTGATGGCCGAGTACGCCACGCTCGCGGTCGACAGCGTGGTCAAGATCGACCAGGAGATGCCGCTCGACAAGGCCTGCCTGGTGAGCTGCGGCGTGATGACCGGCGTGGGCGCGGCGCTCAACACCGCGCAGGTGCAGGCCGGCTCGATCTGCGTGGTGTTCGGTTGCGGCGGCGTGGGCCTCTCGGCCGTTCAAGGTTGCCGGATCGCGGGTGCCGCGATGATCGTTGCGGTCGACACCTCCGACCTCAAGCTGCAGATGGCCAAGGACATGGGCGCGACCCACACCGTCAACGCCAAGAGCGTGGACGACGTGGTGAAGGCGATCAAGAAGCTCACCGGCGGCGGCGCCGACTACGCCATCGAATGCGTGGGCGCCGGTGCGGTGGTGGCGCAGGCGGTGAACGTGCTGGCCAAGGGCGGCATGGCGGTCGCCGTGGGCGTGGCGGCGCTGGCCGACAGCGCACCGGTGAGCCCGCTGCTGCTGACCGCGATGGAGCGCACGCTCAAGGGCAGCTACTTCGGCTCGGCGCGCCCGCGCGAAGACTTCCCGCGCCTGATCAAGATGTACCGCAGCGGCCAGCTCAAGCTCGACGAGCTGATCACCAAGACCTACTCGGTGGCCGAGGCACCGCAGGCCTTCGCCGACCTGGCCGAAGGGCGCAACGCGCGCGGCGTGATCCTGTTCGACTGACGGCTCTTCGACCGAGGCCGGTCAGTTGAACGTTGCCGGCGGTGCATAGTGCGCCGGCAATTCCCCCGTGAGCGACTGGAGGAAGGCGACGATGTCGCCGACCTCCTGCGCGCTCAACGTGCGGCCCAGCTGCACCTCGCCCATGATGCGCACCGCGTCGTCGAGCCTGTCGACCGAGCCGTCGTGGAAGTAGGGCGCCGTCTTCGCGATGTTGCGCAGCATCGCCACGCGGAAGACGTACTTGTCGCTCTCCTGCTTGGTGGCGTTGAAGCGGCCGAGGTCGGGCTTGGGTGAGCCGGTGGCGAGCCAGTAGTCCTTCACCACACCGAACTTCTGCATCGTGTTGCCACCGAGCAGCGCACCGCTGTGGCAGCCCGCGCAGCCGGTGTGGATGAAGGTCTGCAGGCCGGAGCGCTCGCGTGCGCTCAGCGCTGCGTCGTCGCCTTGCAGGAAGGCATCGAAGCGGGACGGTGTGCGCAGCGTGCGCTGGTAGGCCTGCAGCGCACGCGCATAGCTCAGCGCGCTCACCGGGTCGGGCGCCTCGGGAAAGGCCGCGCGGAAGGCCGGCTCGTAGCCGTGCTGCTTCAGCGTGCTGCCGATCGCATCGGCCGCCGCAAATCCCATCGAGCCGCTGATCGATCGCTCGGCCTGGTGCGCGCCATCGCGGCGGTCGCCGTACCAGCGCAGCACGCTCTGGTCCTGCGCCATGAACATCGGCTGCGAGTGCAGCGTCGTCGGTTCGCCGCGGGCGTTGATCGAGACCTTGCGGCGGTCGGCGCTGTGGTCGTCGCGCGAGTGGCAGCTGGCGCAGGCGGTCTTGCCGTCGAGCGAGAGGCGGCTGTCCCAGAAGAGGGCGCGCCCGAGCGTGGCGGCGGGCGCCTGCACCTCAGCCGCCTCGACCGGCTTCACCACGCCAAAGAGCGCACGGGCCTGCTCGCGCAGCGGCCCGACGGCCGGGCCGGGGGGCGTGGGCGCTGCGCAGGCGGCGAGCAGCAGGGCCAAGGTGGTGGCGAGGGTCTTCATGGCAGCCTCCTTCGGCAAGGCACGACATCGTAGGAAGCAACGGCGCGCAGGGCGATCACTTGATCTAGGGGCCCTGTTTTTCGTTAGGCTTGGGGCCGTGATCCTGCGCACGCCTCCTGACGACCACGCCAACGACCACCCCGGCGTGACCCCCGCCGACCGCGCCCGTGCAGCGTCGCGCAGCACCTGGGTCAGCGTCGTCGTCAACCTGGTGCTCACCACCGCCCAGATCGCCATCGGCCTGAGCGCCCGTTCGCAGGCGCTGGTGGCCGACGGGCTGCATTCGCTGTCGGACCTGGTCTCCGACTTCGTGGTCATCTTCGTCAACCGGCACAGCCACAAGGGCGCCGATGCCGAGCACCCGTATGGCCACCAGCGATTCGAGAACGCGGCCACGCTGCTGCTGGGCGCGCTGCTGATGAGCGTGGGCGCGGGCATGCTGTGGTCGGCGGTGGAGCAGCTCTCATCGCCCTCGGGGGCGAGCGTGCAGATGCCCGCGCTGTGGATGGCACTCGGCACGCTCGTCGCCAAGGAGCTGCTCTTTCGCTACCTGCTGCGCGTGGCCAAGCGGCTCAAGTCGAGCATGCTGGTCGCCAACGCCTGGCACGCCCGCTCCGACGCCGCAAGCTCGCTGGTGGTGGCGGTGGGCATCGGCGGCAGCCTCGCCGGCTATCCCTTCCTCGATGCGGTGGCGGCGCTGGTCGTCGGCCTGATGGTCCTGCGCATGGGCTGGCGCTACGGCTGGGGCTCGCTCAACGACCTGATGGACCACGCGGTCGACCAGGAAGAGGTCGACGCGATCCGCGCCACGCTGGCCGCCACGGCGGGTGTGGCCGGCGTGCACGACGTGCGCACGCGCAAGATGGGCGACATGGTGCTGGTCGATGCGCACCTCGAGGTCGACGCCACGCTCAGCGTGGAGGCCGGCCACGCGATCGCGGTGGCGGCACGCGAGCAGGTGCTGCAGCAGCACCACCGCGTGCTCAACGTGATGACGCACGTGGACCCCTGGCGCGCCGCGGCGCCCTGAGGCTCAGCCGCCGCGCCCGAGGATCCAGCGCAGGAGCCGCGGGCGGGCCGCGCTGGTGCTGCCTTCCACGTCGTCGACCGCGATCACCCGCTCGGCGGCGCGCAGGTAGGCGAGCGCGGCCGCCGGGCGACTGGAGCGGCTCGCCACCGCTTCGAGCGATGCGCTGCGGCGCAGGGCGCGGTTGAGCTCGTCGACCTCGTCGCCGACTGCCCGGGCCGCGTCGAGCGCGTCCATGAGGTCGAGCAGGCCGCCGCTCCTGGGGCGCGAGACATCGGGGCAGAGGCGGCCCACCAGCGCCGGCTGCGTGCGCAAGGCCTCGGCCAGGGCGAGCGTGTCCTGGTCGCGCAAGGGCGCGAAGCTCCCGGTGCCGCGCAGCCACAGCGGCGACAGCGAGCGCAGCGCCCCGGTGGGCAGGTTGGCGTGCAGCTCGCGCAGCAGGCTCGCGGCGTGGTGCAGCTGCTCGCGGATGGCAGCGCGTGCGAACGGCAGCATCGCCGGGTCGTCCTCCGTCTCGAAACGCCACACGCAGGCCGCCGCCAGGTAGAGGTGCGACAGCGCATCGCCGAGCCGCGCCGACAGCAGCTCCATGCGCTTGAGCTGGCCGCCGAGCAGGCCCATCGCGAGGTCGGCGCTCAGCGCGTATTGCGCCGACAGCCTGGCGATGCGGCGCGCCTCGGGCTTCAGCGCCTCGGGCACACGCCCGCGCAGCGGCGCGTGCACCACGCTGCGCCAGAGGTTGCGCAGCACGTGGCCGGCATGGCCCAGCAGTGCGCGGCCGAGCGCGGCTTCGTCGTGTCGTTCCACCGCCGCCATCTCGCGAAGCACCTGCGGGTGGCAACGGGTCGCGCCCTGGCCGAAGATGATGAGCGCACGCGACAGCAGGTTGGCGCCTTCGACCGTGATCGCGATCGGCGCGTGGCGGTACGACACGCCGAGCAGGTTCTTCGGGCCGGCGACGATGCCCTTGCCGCCCAACACGTCCATGCCGTCGGTGACGGCGCGGCGGCCGGCTTCGGTGAGCTGCACCTTGAGGATGGCGCTGGCCACGCTCGGGCGCTCGCCGGCATCGAGCGCGGCAGCGGTGTAGCGGCGCGCGGCGTCGGTGGCGTAGAGGCGCGCGGCCATGCCGGCGGTGATGCCCGCGATGGCGTGGAACTTCCCGATCGGCAGGCCGAACTGCTCGCGCACCTGGCCGTAGCCGTTGACGACGAAGAGCGCGGTCTGCTGCATCGCCGCGCCAAGCGCAGGCAGCGAGATGGCGCGGCCCGCGGCCAGGCACTCCATCAGCATGCGCCAGCCCTGGCCCACCTGCGGCTCGCCGCCGATGACCCAGTCCATCGGCACGAACACGTCTTCACCGCGCACCGGGCCGTTCATGAAGGCCGAGTCCATCGGGCGGTGGCGGCGGCCGACCTGCAGGCCGGGCGTGGGCACCGGCAGCAGCGCGCAGGTGATGCCGAGGTCCTGCCGGCCTTCGGGGCGGCGCTCGTCGACCGCCTGGAAGGCGAGGCCGACGACCGTCGCGACCGGGGCGAGCGTGATGTAGCGTTTGTCGAAGCGCACGAGGAAGCCGCGCACCGTGCGGCCATCGACCACGCGCTCGGTCAGCACGCCACGGTCGGGAATGGAGGCTGCATCAGAGCCCGCATAGGGCGAAGTGAGCGCAAAGCACGGGAGCTCGCGGCCATCGGCCAGGCGCGGCAGGTAGTGCTGCTTCTGCGTGTCGGTCCCATAGCGCAGCAGCAGCTCGGCCGGGCCCAGCGAGTTGGGCACCATCACCGTCACCGCGCAGGCGACGTTGACGGTGGCGATCTTCGTCACCACTTCGGCATGGGCGGCGTGGCTGAAGCCGAGGCCGCCGTGCTCGCGCGGGATGATCATCCCGAAGAAGCGGTGCTTGCGCAGGAAATGCCACACCTCGGGCGGCAGGTCGCGCGCCTCGTCGATGGCATGGTCGTCGAGCATCGAGGCGAGTGTGCGCACCTCGTGGTCGATGAAGCGGCGCTCGGCGTCGGTCAGGCGCGGGGGCGCGCGGCGCATCAGCGCGTCGAAGTCGGGGCGGCCTGAAAAGAGATCGCCCTCGAAACCGACGGTCCCGGCATCGAGGGCGGCGCGTTCGGTCTCGCCCATCGCAGGCAAGGCCCTTGAAAACGGCGCCATGGCGAGGCGCCCGATGAGGCGGTGCAGTCCCATGCGGGCGAGCCTAGGGGGGCCCGCTCCGCTTGCGCGTCAGCGCTGCACGCGCCACGCCGTAGGACGATGGCGCGTTACTTGAACGGGTTGGCCGTCGCGAACCAGAGGCCGATGCCGGTGGCGATGATGAAGGCTCCATCCAGTACCCCCACCAGCAGGAACACCTTGCCCTGCAAGGGCTCCATCATTTCGGGCTGGCGTGCCGAGGCTTCGAGGTACTTGCTCGCCATCACGCCCACGCCCAGGCACGAGCCGATGGCACCGAGGCCGATCATGTGGCCCACGGCGAGGGGGAGGAGGTTGATGCCTTCCATGTCGTTTCTCCTTGCGTCGTTGAGTTCAAGGAGATCCTCTCGCCACGGGTGCATGACGTCCATGACCTGCGACGTCATGGCGGCGGGCGCGAGCTTCAGTCAGACTTGATGTTCCGGCTCGTGATGATGTCGGACAGCTGGGCCGTGTCGGCCTTCATGCGCTGGGCCAGGCCCTCGGGCGGGCTGCCCACGGCCTGCCAGCCGGCGGTGAGCACACGCGCCTGCGTCTCGGGCTGTTTCATCACCTCGGCCACCGCCGCGGCCACACGTGCCACCACCGGCTTGGGCAGGGAGGCCGGGCCGACGAGCGCCGTCCACACCTCGAGGTCGGTGCCGGTCACGCCGGCGTCGCGAAGCGTGGGCACGTCGGGCACCAGCGCGCTGCGCGCCGGCGAGGTGACAGCCACCGCCTTCAGCTTGCCGGCCTTCACCTGCGGCATCGCGATGCCCGGCGGCAGCAGCGAGAGCTGCACCTGCCCGGCGATCAGCGCGGTGACGACTTGCGGGTTGCCGGGGAAGGGCACGTGCAGCGCCGCGATGCCGGTCTTGCTCTTCAGGAGCTCCATGCCGAGGTGCGCCACCGTGCCGTTGCCCGGCGTGCCGTAGTTGCCCTTGTCACCGAGCGACTTGGCCCAGGCGATCAGCTCGGCCGGCGTGCTGCCCGTCGCATCGCCCGAGGCGGTGAGCACCAGCGGTGCGGTGCCGAGCAGCGAGATGGGCGCGAAGTCGCGCGCGGGGTCGAAGGGCGTCGCCGGGTTGATCAGCTTGGCGACGGTCAGGTTGCCGTTGATCACGATGCCCAGCGTGTGCTCGTCGGTGGCCTTGGCGACCTGGTCGGCGGCGATGTTGCCCGAGGCGCCGGGCTTGTTGTCGACCACCACGGGCTGGCCGAGCGCCTTCGACAGGCCGTCGGAGAGCGCACGTGCCATGGCGTCGGGCGACGAGCCGCCGGGAAAACCCACCACCAGGCGGATGGGCTTGCTGGGCCAGGCGGCGGTCTGGGCGAGGGCGGGCGTGAGCGGGAGCAGCGCAGCCGCGGCGGTGGCCGCGAGCAGATGTCTCTTCGAGATCATGGGGTATGTGTCTTGCATGAGGGAAGGGCAAGCGTAAGCCAGAATCAACCCCGCCTCTCTCAGGAGCCGCCCCATGGACCTGCTCGTTCGCAACGCCACGCTGCCCGACGGGCGCACCGGGATCGACCTGCTAGTGCAGGGCGGCCGCATCGACGCCGTCGGCCCTCAGCTCGTCGCGCCGGCCGGCACGCCGGTGCTCGACGCACAGGGCTTCCTGCTGAGCCCGCCCTTCGTCGATGCGCACTTCCACATGGACGCGACGCTCAGCCACGGCCTGCCGCGCGTCAACCAGAGCGGCACGCTGCTCGAAGGCATCGCGCTGTGGGGCGAGCTGAAGCCGCTGCTCACGCAGGAAGCGCTGGTCGAGCGCGCCCTGCAGTACTGCGACTGGGCGGTGGCGAAAGGCCTGCTTGCGGTGCGCTCGCATGTGGACGTGTGCGATGACCGGCTGCTCGCGGTCGACGCCCTGCTGCACGTGAAGGAGCGCGTGAAGCCCTATCTCGACCTGCAGCTCGTCGCCTTCCCGCAGGACGGCGTGCTGCGCGCAAAGAACGCCGTCGACAACCTGAAGCGTGCGCTCGACAAGGGCGTGGAGGTGGTGGGCGGCATTCCCCATTTCGAGCGCACCATGGCCGATGGCGCCGAGAGCGTGCGTCTCCTGTGCGAGATCGCCGCCGAGCGCGGCCTGCGCGTCGACATGCACTGCGACGAGACCGACGACCCGCTGTCGCGCCACATCGAGACACTTGCCTTCCACACGCAGCGCCTGGGCCTGCACGGGCGGGTGGCAGGCTCGCACCTCACGTCCATGCACTCGATGGACAACTACTACGCCAGCAAGCTCATCCCGCTGATGGCCGAGGCGCAGATCCAGGCGATCGCCAACCCGCTCGCCAACATCGTGCTGCAGGGCCGCCATGACACCTACCCCAAGCGCCGCGGGATGATGCGCGTGCCCGAACTGCTGGCCGCGGGTGTCAACGTGGCCTTCGGTCACGACAGCGTGATGGACCCGTGGTACATGCTCGGCAGCGGCGACATGCTCGAAGTGGCCGCCATGGGCCTGCACGTCGCGCAGATGACCTCGCAGGCGCAGATGAAGCAGTGCTTCGACGCCGTGACGGTCAACCCCGCGCGCATGCTGGGCCTCGAGGGCTACGGGCTCGAGCCCGGCTGCCACGCGGACTTCGTGCTCCTGCAGGCGCGCTCGCCGGTCGAGGCGATCCGCGTGCGCGCAACGCGGCTCGCCGTGGTGCGGCGTGGTCAACTGATCGCGCAGACCCCGGCGGCCACCGCCACGCTCACGCTGCCCGGCCGACCGGCGAGCCTGGACTGGACCCTTCGTCGATAGAACTCCACCTAGAATCGTTCGACAACAGGGAAGTACCACCAATGAAACTCATAGGCGCGCTCACCAGCCCGTACGTTCGAAAAGTGCGCATCGTGATGGCCGAGAAGCGGCTGGAATACCAGCTCGAACTCGAAGACGTGTGGAATCGCGACACCATCATGAAGTCCAACCCGCTCGGCAAGGTGCCGTGCCTGGTGATGGAAGGCGGCGAAGCGGTGTTCGATTCGCGCGTGATCGTCGAATACGTCGACACGCTGTCGCCGGTGGGCAAGCTGATCCCCGACCGCGGCCGCGAGCGCACCGAGGTGCGCACCTGGGAAGCGCTGGCCGATGGCGTGTGCGATGCGGCCATCCTCGCCCGCCTGGAGCAAACGTGGGCCGGCCGCAGCGAAGCCCAGCGCAGTGCCGCGTGGATCAGCCGCCAGATGGACAAGGTGCACGCCTCGCTCGCGGCCATGAGCCAGGGCCTGGGCGACAAGCCCTTCTGCAGCGGCATCCATTTCTCGCTGGCCGACATCGCGGTCGGCTGTGCGCTGGGTTATCTGGACTTCCGCTTTGCGCACATCGACTGGCGCAGCCAATATCCCAACCTGGAGAAGCTGGACGCCAAGCTCGCGCAGCGGCAGAGCTTCATCGACACGAAGCCGCCGCAAGGCTGAAGCGCATCACTCAACGAAAACGGGCCGAAAGGCCCGTTTGTCTTTTCACGCCGCGCGCAGAGACAGTGTGCTCGCGCGCTGGTCGAACTGCAGCTTGTGGTACACGCGGCGGATGCCGCAGGCCACGCTGTGCACGCTGGCGTGCCACTGCTGCGCGATCTCGTCGACCAGGTAGCCCTGGGCCACCCACTGCAGGATCTCCTGCTCCACACCGGTGAGCACCAGCGGGTCGAGCGCTTCGGTCATGGTGTCGTAGCGGGGCGTGCCCGGCTTGCGGAAGTGCGACAGCAGCTGGCGCGCGATGGTCGGCGAGATGGGCGACTCGCCGCGCCACAGCTGCTCGAGTGCGTCGATCAACGCGTCGTGGGTCTTGGTGTGCACCCAGTAGCCGTCGGCACCGGCGCGCAGTGCTTCGAGCAGCAGCGCGTCGTCGTGCGAGACCATGGTGACGAGCACATGCGGCCCCTGCGCACGCACGGCCTGGCGCAGCTCGCCGAGCAGCGGCTCGACTTCGCCGTCCTGCACACGCAGGTCGGTGACGAGGATGTCGGGGGTGCTGTGGCGCATCACGCGCCGGGCGTGCTCAACGGTGTGCACCTCATCGCAGACCCAGAA